>JASCOA010000002.1 GCA_029959365.1 Microbacteriaceae bacterium PS02343
TTAATACGACAACCCCGGGTGCTCGTGGTCGCGGGGCGGGGGTCCCGCGGGGCCCGGGCGAGTGGTGGATTCGGCGGTTCAGCCGTTGGCGGCTTCGACGAGCTCCATGAACTCCTGCCCGGAGATCTGCCCGGTCGCGAGGCTTCCCCCGTTGGTCTGGCTCACCGTGGTGGCCTCCGGGGTGAAGAAGGCCTCGAACCACAGCAGACCGGTGCCGGCTTCGGCGATGGTCTGCTGCACCGTGGCGGTGAGCTCCGGGACCTCGACGTCGCTCTCCGTCACGAAACCCGTCACCTGGCCGCGCTCCTCGAGGGCGACGTCGCCGTAGTTCTCCGCGATGCACTGCAGCCAGGCCTCGCTCGACTCGTCGTAGCCGGCCTGCGAGAGCATCACCGGGATGCCGACGTTCGCGGGCACGTCCATGACCGAGCCCGCACCGCCCTCGACCTCGGGGAACGGCAGGTATCCGATGTTGTCGGCGCCGATCTGGTTCAGCTCCTCGTCGTTGAACGCGGCGAGGGCCCAGGAGCCCATGTAGTAGAAGGCGCCACCGCCGGTGAGGAACTGGTTCTCGGCGGTGGGTCCGTCGATCGATCCCGCGGCCGGTCCGAAGTAGCCGGCGCTGCCGAGGTCCGAGACGGCCTGCGCGGCAGCGACGTACTCGGGGTCGGTGAGCGAGGCGTCGCCGTCGGCGACGGCCCTCAGGGCGTCCGCGCCGAGGTCCCGGGCGATGTAGTTGCCGATGAGCCTCGTCACCGGCCAGCCGTCCTGCCCGGAGGCCACGAAGGGCTGCACGCCGGCCGCATCGAGGGTCGCGGCGGCGTCGACGAGCTCGTCCCAGGTGGCGGGCGGCTCGACGCCGTTGTCGGCGAGCAGCTGCTCGTTGTACCAGAAGCCCTCGATGTTCAGTTCGGTGGGCAAGGCGTACAGGGCGTCGCGTCCGTAGAGCGACTTGATCAGCGAATCGGCTGCGGGGAGCACACGATCGGCCACACCGAGGTCCTCGAGCGCCGCGGAGAGATCGACGACCTGACCGGCATCGATGAACTCGTTCATCAGCGCGGGGGTGCCGGCCGCCATCGAGATGTCGGAGAGCCCGCTCTGCCCGGCGAGCAGCTGCATCTGCTGGTCCCACTGCGTGCCGTCGACGGAATCGGTCGAGAGCGGGGACGCCTCCTCGGCGGTGGCGCACGCGCCGGCCCCGAGGTCCTCGAGGTTGCCGGCGATCGCCGTGTTCTGGGTCTGACCCAGGTAGCTGAAACTGCTGTCGTCCGAACCGCCGCCGCCGGCGCAACTGGTGAGAGCGAGCGCGCCGGCTCCGGCGAGAGCGATGAACGGGGTGACGCGGCGTGCCGCGCGAGTGCTGCGTGTGGTGCTCACAATTCCTCCTTGAAGTGCGATGCGCGCTTCTTTGAAGCGCTTCATGTGCAAGATATTGTCCGCTCGGGACGGTGTCAACCGCAGGTTCGGATCTCGCGCCGCCGACCGGGCTCCGGCTCACGCGTCTTCGTAGTCGTCGGGGCTCCACTCGTCGACCCAGTCGATCAACGGCATCCCGTCCTCGAAACGGAGCGGCAGCCAGACGTAGCCGGCTCGACGCGTATCCACGGCCGCGAGCTCCTCCATGCGCTCGTCACCGTCGCGACCTTCGGCGAAATGGCGCGTGAAGGCGTCGATGGCCCGATCGCTGCTCTCGAGGTAGTCGGGCAGCCACCGGTCCCCCAGCGCGATGTAGAGGTCCTTCTTGCCCGGATGCTTGAACACCGATGAGATCTGAGCGTGGAAGGAGGTCCGGCTCGGATCACCGGGATGCGGATCGCCGAGCACCGTGAAGGGACCGTGGTAGCTGTCCGCGACAGCGACCTGCGAAGGGTTCGGATAGTAGCCGGTCGTTCCGCTGGTGAGCAGGTAATGCCGGCGGCCCCGCTGGAAGTACGCCGGGGCCTCGCGCACGAAGGGCGGCTGCGGCTGCGGGAAGTGCGTCGAGTAGTACCCCGTCACGTCCGTGAGGTCCGAGGTGAGGTCCGCGCAGATCATCTCGGAATGGACCCGCTCGAAGTAGTAGTAGCCCTTGCCGTCGTGCGGGTCGACCACCAGATCGAAGTCGCCCGCGCTCATCCCGAGCGGGGCGAGCCAGCTGCGCTCGATCCGGTACGGCCCGAGGATGTCGTCGGCCACGAGCACCGTGGAGCGCTGGACGGAGCCCTTGGTCATCACCTTCACCCAGGCCACGAACCGACCGGTGGCCGCGTCGCGCACGATATGCGGCCGATCGAGCGCTTGATGAGGGTGCAGCGGCGAGCCCTCGTCCGCCTCGTCGGGTGGGATGATCAGGCCCCGATCGGTCCACTCGACCAGATCGGTCGAGGAGTAGCACCGCACCCCCCAGTGCCAGACGGGGCCGCCCGGCACGGTGCGCTCCTTGTTCTCGCCGTACCAGTAGAAGGTGCCGTCGACCTCGATGACCGAGCCGCCGTGCGCCTGGATCGGCACTCCGCTCGTGTCGAGCCAGATCTGACCAGGGCGGATGAGGGGGCGGACCATTGCTGTCTCCTTCGACGGCGAGTGAGCTCGATTTATTTGAAGCGCTTCATATAAGCAGGCGGCGAGGCGGGCGTCAAGGATGGACCGCTGGCCTGACGAGCGCACTCGCGGCCGGTGCTCGCCCGCTACTCCCCCCACCTGACGCACTTCCCTTGCGATCATCGCAAGTCATCAATTAGAGTTGCGATCATGGCAAATGACTTCGGAGAGGACGCGGCCGACGCCGGTTCGCCGGCGATGACGCAGGCCGAGGCTCGAGCGGCGCTCGGGTCGCTCGACGCGGACGGCACGGCGCTCGCCGCCCGGATCGTCACGCCGTGGTGGTACCACCCCGCACTCGGTGTCATCACCGCGGTCTTCGCCGGGGCTCATGCGCTGCCCGGGGCGTGGCCGGTGATGGCGATCGCGATCGGCATCGTCGCGATCCCGGTGCTGACGACGACCTATTCGCGCAGGTACGGTGTCGCCGTCTCGAAGCCGGCGGGCCCGCGCGGTCGACGCCTCATGCTGGCCCTGCTCGCCGTGGTCGTCGCCGCGATGCTCTCGAGCCTCGCGTTCAAGCTCCTCGGCCTCGAACCGTGGTGGGCGTCGATCCCTGCGGCCATCACCTTCGCCGCCACCGTCGCCCTCGGGCGGCGGTACGACGCAGCGCTCCGCGACGAGATCGCGTCGCGGAGCGGCGCGCGGCCGTGACGGTCGCACCGGAGCCGTCCTTCAGCGAGGTCATCCACGCACCCCTCCGCCTCCGCATCTGCGGCCTGCTGCGGGCTGTCGACGAGCTCGACTTCGCCGTCATCCGCGATGCGCTGGCCATCGACGACGCCAAGCTGTCGAAGCACCTCAAGATCCTCTCGGACGCGGGCTTCGTCGCGCTGCGCAAGGAGAGCTCGCCCCAACGGGTCGACGCTCGACGCCTCACCTGGGTCGCGCTCACCGCCGCCGGCTCCGCTGCGCTCGAGGCGCACCTCGCCGCCCTCGCCGACATCGCGAACGGCAGCCCTGCATCCTGAGGGCGCGGGCCTTCGATTCGCACCGAGAGCCCGGCACCCGGCCGCGCTCAGTCGGCGGTGATCTCGCGCGTGCGCTCGGCGGCGGTCGCGTCTCGGTTCAGGCGCAGCATCGCGGCGAGCAGCACCGTCGCGAGCGTGCGCGGCCGAGCGGGCACGTGCCGCGCGTTCGGCGACGCCTCGCGGGGGCGTTCGCGGTCAGGCGTGCTGGTCATGAGCGTTCTCCGTTCTTCGCAGGCGCAGGGCTGGGGAGAGGACGCCCTCGCCGCACAGCCGGCACGGTGAGGGCGTCCCGCGCGGCACCCCTACCGCGCGGCGTGAACCCGGTCGGAACCGGTGTCACGACGGAGGATCGGACGCCGTCGTCCGAGCTCGTTCCGACCTAGGCCGGGAGCTGGAGGCCGGCGCGCTCGAGCGCTCCCGGCGTCGAGCTCAGCTGCAGGCCGACGGCCGCGGTGAGGCGGCGCCGGTCGATCGGCACGATCGTGAAGCCGGAGTAGCGTTCGAGCACGGTGGGCTCGAGCACCGCGTCGACGACGCTCTTCGGCGCCGCATCCGTGGTGACGGCCGTGCGGGCCAGGAGGTTCTCGTGCACGTCGCGGATCTCGACCACCACGGTGCCGCCGCCCTTGGCCTCGAAGACGCTGAGCCGCCCGGCGGCCTCGGCATCGGCGCGGGTCAGCATCGCGATGGTGGGGACGCCCGTGGCACCGGCCGTGCGGTACGCGCTCACAGGGTCACCATCGCAGCGATAGCGACCGTCCCCGCGGCCGCGATACCGGTGAAGAAGATCGCGAGCTGGATCATGCGGGCGTCCCGCTCGGAACGCGGGGCCTGAACCGCGGCGTCGGCTTCGAGAGCAGCCTGCGCGGCTGCCGCGGACCGGAACCGGCCGAGACGCCTGCCGAGACCCGAGGTCGCGGTGAAGCGGCCGTCGCGGGCCTCGATGGTGCCGGCGAAGTCTCCGCCCTCCTGCCCGACCAGCAGGTCGGGCTGCACGGCTCTCCAGGTCGTCCTCCGGTGAACGGCGATCGTCATGGTCGTGCTCCCCTCCTGCTCGCAGATGCGTGAGAACACACGTTCCCATACATCTAGATTCTCTAGCAATACGGGAAACGATGAATGCGTTGCGCGGCTCCCCGGGCGCTCCAACCCCCGGCAGCAGCCGCGCTCCGCAGCAGTCGCGATCAATCGGCGAGCACGCTCCGCACGGCCTCGTAGGCAGGCGTCGGCTCTCCGCCGTCGAACAGGAGGTCGTGGCCCTGCTGCAGGCCGCCGTCGTCGTCGATCCACCAGTCGTACCGGTCGTCGACGCCCCACGTCGTGTAGGAGACGCAGGCCTCGGAGCGGAGGCAGGCGGCGAGGATCGTGGCGTACTGCTCCGCTTGGACGTCCCGGCCCTCGCTCCGGGTGACGTCGTTCTCGGAGATGCGGGCGATGAGCCCTGCGCGCTCGACGTTGCCGAACGTCGTCGCGAGATCGTCGGCCGAGATGGCGTCGGTGTCGAGGTGGTAGACGTGCGCCTGGAGGCCCACGCCGTCGATGTGCCCGCCCCGCTCGTTCGTGTCGAGCGCGAACCGGAGCAGGGCGTCCTGACGCGGGCCCGGCACGTCGGCGCCGTTCTCGTTGATGAACTGCCGGATGTCCGGGTCCGCCTCATGCACCGCCTGCGAGACGGCCACCGGGTACGTCGGCCCGAAGACCCGGTGCCAGACGTTCTCCTGCAGGCTGGTGCCCTGATCGACGTCGAACGGTTCGTTGACCACATCGAGCGAATCGAGCCGACCCCGGAAGTGCGTGACGACGGTCGTCACGTAGTCGAGCAGGATCTCGGCGCTGGCTCGGCGCTCGTCGTCGGTGCCGCTGGGGAGCTCCTGCATCCAGCGAGGCATCGCCTCGGTGAAGGCGACGGTGTGGCCGTGCACGGCGATCCCCTTCCGTGCTGCGAGGTCGAGGAGCGCATCCGCCTCCTCGAAGGTGTACTCGCCTCGCCGCGGGGAGAGCGCCTGCGGCTTCATGGCGTTCTCGGGGGTGAGCGAGCCGAAGTTCCCCACGAAGTTCGTCGCGTACTGCGGGTCCGAGACGAGCGGGCCGAGTGCGACCGCCGCGCCGATCGGGAAGCCCGGGCGGGCGCGGGCGGCGAGAGCCTGCAGACCGTCCGGAGCCGGCTCCGCACCGGCTGCGGCCGGCCCTGCGACGGCCAGGGTCGCACCGGCCGGTGCGGCTGCGCTGAGCGCATCGACCGTGAAGGACCCCTGCTCGCTCGAGAGCCCCAGCCAGAGCTCGCCGGAGCCGAAGACGTCGCCGAGGCGCAGGGAGGACACCGTCTCGCCACCGCTGGCCACCTCGAGCCGGTCGCCCGATCGGCGCACGGTGAGCTCCGCCCCTGGGTCGTGGAGCGTGACCTGCTCCTCCTGCGCAGGCTCAGGGTCGGTCGCATCGGCGCCGTCGAGCAGAGCGATCCGGAGGTCGTCGCCGCGCAGCGTGAGCCGGAGCCCCGGGGGTTCGATGCGGAACTCGTCGGCGATCACCGGCGGGCTGCCGTAGACGGCCAGGGTGGCGTCCGCGGTCACGTCGACGAACGAGGCGCTGAGCGCGAAGTCCCCCGCAGCCGACAGGTGCGCTCCGGCGAGGTTGACCGGAGGGTTCGGTCGGCCGCCTGCACCGTCCTGTTCGACGATACGGCTCCCGGTCGCAGCCACCCGCAGGCCATCGCCCTCGGCGACGATTCCAGCGACGCGCCGCCAGTCCTGGCGCAGCAGGTCGATGACGGTGCCGCGCTCCGATGGCGAGTCCGTCGAGCCGCAGCCGGTGAGGGCGAGGAGGCCGGCGGTCGCCGCGCTCACGACACGCCATCGCCGAGCGGTCAGGGCCGTCACGAGCGACGGCCTTCCAGCGAGGGACGGTCGGGCCCGCCGTCGAAGCGGTGCGCAGGACGATCGTCGCGACCCGATCGAGCTCGGGCGGGGTTCCCGCCGGGCCCGGGTCCGCGCGTCAGGGCGGCGGCGTCGCCGCCGGTGCCGGATTCGTCGCGCTGCGTCACGCGGGAGACGCTATCCCGCGCTCGCGCGGCTCGCGCACATGCTGCGCACGGCGCGTCCCGCGGCCGACGAGGCAGGGCGCCGCGGTGGCGACGGCAGCCCACAGCGAACTCGAAGGGAATCGGCTTGGCACTCTCCGATGCCGAGTGCTAATTTTCTGCTCATCGAACCTGAGTCACCGCGACTCAGGTCTAGTCGACGAGGAGGATGACCATGTCCCTGACCTACGACCCCTTCCGCGAGATGGAGCGGCTCTTCTCGACCGCCGTCGGCGCCCGCGGCCCGCAGCCGATGCCGATCGACCTCTTCCGCGACGGCGATCACTACGTGCTCAGCGCCGACCTGCCGGGCATCGACCCGGGCTCGGTCGACATCGACGTGGACGGCCAGCAGCTCACCATCCGCGCCGAGCGCAGCATCGCCGCCACCGAGGGCGTGAAGTGGCTCTCGCGCGAGCGCTCCGGCGGCAGCTTCCTGCGCCAGTTCACGCTCGGCCAGGGCCTCGACACCGAGGCGATCGCCGCGACCTACAACGAGGGCGTGCTGACGATCACCATCCCGGTGAGCGAGAAGGCCAAGCCCCGCAAGATCGCCGTGACCAGCGAGGCGAACGCGCGGGCGATCGACGCCTGATCGTCACCGACCGTCGACGAGGGCCCTGGAGCATCGCTCCAGGGCCCTCGTCCGGCTGTCACCCGCGCGGATCGCCGGTCGGGCGTTCGATCAGCGCAGCTCGCGGTCCCGGTAGAGCCGCGCAGCGACGACGGCTCCGGCGATGATGCCGATCAGCCCGATGGCGAACCCGATCGCCGCGAGGACCGGGATCGGCGCCGGGGGCGCCACGTTCGAGGTGATGAGGCCGGTCTCCTGGCCGATCCAGGCCAGACCGGCGATGACCAGCGCAGGGGCGTAGGCCATCAGCCGACCGCGGGAGTAGCCGATGCGGAAGAAGACGGGCAGCTGCAGGGCCACGGCCAGGCCGACGAGGGCGAAGGCGCCGGCGTTCACGAGCAGGAGGATCTGCGGGTCGGGCGAGCCGCCTCGCGCGAGCGCGACGAGGAGCGTCGAGGCGTTCGCGACGATCACCGCGATCGCGTTCAGCGCGACGATCGCGAGCGTGCGCCCGACGACGATGCTGGTGCGGGAGACCGGCAGGGTGCCGTAGAGGGTGTCGAGGCGCCCCCGCTCGTCGCCGAGGAACGGCGTCGGCACGAGCAGCATGGTCACGATGGCGGAGGCGGCGATCGCCATGCCCGGCACCGGGAGCACGACGCCGATCACCACGATGAAGGCGAGCGGCAGCAGGGTCTGGGTGCGGGGCAGCCACGACTGCAGGTCGAAGCGCGCGAAGACGAGGCTCATGCTGCGACCCCCTGGTGCTCGGCGCCGAGGTGGATGACGATGTCGTCGATGCTGGCGGTGTCGATCACGGTACCGGCGTCGAACACCGCCGAGTCCTCCATCCGCACGAGCGCGGTCCAGCCCGCGCCGCTGCGCTGCACGCCCAGGACGTGCTCGCGCGGCGGCGAGCCGGCGCCTCGGGCGATCGCGAAGGTCTCGGTCGCCTCGTGCAGCGGACCGCGGTAGGCCACGCGTCCGCCGACGAGCACCAGCAGATCATCCGCCAGCGCGTCGAGGTCGGTGGTGATGTGCGTCGAGAAGAGCACGGCGTGGTCGGGGTCGATCATGAAGTCCCGGATGACGTCGCCGATCTGGCGCCGGGAGGCCGGGTCGAGGCCGCTGGACGGCTCGTCCAGGATGAGGAGCTCCGGACGCTGCGCGAGCGCGGCGGCGAGCGTCAGCTTCACGCCCTGCCCTCGGGAGAGCTCGCCGACGCGCTGCGTCCGCGGCACGCCCAGCCGGTCGAGCATGTCGCGCAGGAGCGCGTCGTCCCACTCGGCGTAGAAGGGGGCGAGCCGGCGTCCGATGCTGTCGACGCGCCACTCCGGTGCCGCGGTCGGCTGATCGAGCACGATCCCGATGCGCGCGAGCGCCTCCGGCGACCCCGGCGCGCATCCGAAGGTGCGCACGGTGCCGGCGTCCGGTGCGACCAGGCCGAGCAGCGCCCGGATGGCCGTGGTCTTGCCGGCGCCGTTCGGGCCGACCATGCCGACCACGCCGCCGCGGGGCACCGAGAAGGAGACGTCCGAGATCCGGAACCCCTCGCGCTGGATGCCGAGCGCTTCGACCCGCACGGGGTCGTGCGCAGCCGTTCGTATCGTGTCGTCAGTCATGAGCCCTCCAGGTCTCATCGATGCGGCGATGGATGTCGTCAGCGGTCAGTCCGGCGTGGCGCGCCGCCGTCAGCAGCACCTGCAGGGCCGCGTCGACCTGCCCCTCGAGGGCGGCCGCAGCGGTCACCGCGTCGACCTCGCGCACGACGAAGCCGCGCCCGTGCTCGTTGCGCACGAGGCCTTCGGCCACGAGGTCGTTGTAGGCGCGGGTGACCGTGATGACGCTCACCCGGAGCTCGGCCGCCAGCTGCCGCAGGGACGGCAGCGTCGCGCCCGCCGGCGGTTCGCCGGACAGGATCGCCGAGCGCACCTGCGCCTTGATCTGCTGGTAGATCGGCGAGGCCGAATCCGACGAGATGACGAGGCGCACCGCAACTCCTACTGTTTATGTACACAAGAACAGTAGCGCGATGAGCGCACGACGTCCAGCCCCGAGGCGCGGACTCGGCCTTGCGCCTTCCGCAACGTCATGTGGTGCAGTGGATGCATCCCACTCACCGAGAAAGGCCCGCCCATGCTCTCGTCCTTCATCCCGCCGCGTCAGGTCAAGATCGGCGACGCGGCGGCGTTCGTCGGCACCACGCCGCGAGCGATCCGCCACTACCACCAGATCGGTCTGCTCCCGGAGTCCGAACGAGGCAGCGACGACCGCCGCCGCTACGGCTACGACGAGATGATCCGGTTGCTGTGGATCCGCCGGATGGCCGACGCCGGCGTGCCCCTCGACGACGTGCGCGACGCCTTCGCGGACCCGGCCGGCACCGTCGACGGCGGCGATGTCGCGGGCGTCCTGGCCCGGCTCGAGGGGTCGCTCGCCGCCCGGCAGGCCGAACTCGAGCGGCAGGTGAGCGCCGTGCAGCGGATGCGGGCGCAGGGCAGCAGGCTCGGCCTGCTCTCCGATGCCGTGAGCGACCGCCTCGCGGATCTGCCCGAGGGCGCGCTGCGGCAGGACGACCTGGACACCCTGCTCGTGACCGAGCGGATCTTCGGCTCGCTCGGCGCATCCGTCCAGGCGTCGCGGTTCATCGCTCTGGCCACCGACCCGCAGCTCCGGGAGGCCTCCGACCGGATCGAGGCCGCCGAGACGGCGCTCGACGACTCGGTCGCCGTCGACGACCCCCGCGTCGCGGAGGTGGCCGCCGAACGGGCCGCCTTCGAGGCCGCCCTCCACGCGGTCATCGAGAGCTCCGGCCTGGCGCAGGCCGACGACGACCGCTTCGACGCCTGGGAGGAGGCGCACCCCGGTTCCGCCGACGACGGCGCGACGTGCGGCTCGACGAGCCTCGCCGAGGCCGTCCGGATGATGCCCTACGACTTCTCCCCGGCTCGCGTGCGGTGCATGGAGCTGGCTCAGGAACTGGCTCTCGAGCTCCACTGAACCGGCAGGGCCGGCTCGATCCTCGTCGGCGGCCGGGCCGCTGCCGCGGGCCGGTACCGTCGGGGCCTCCCTCGGAGTCCGCGCATCCGCTTCGATGGGAGCATGCGGAGACGAAGGGATGCGATGACGCTGCGACAGGACGAGCAGGCCGAGCAGGTGCCGACCGGTGCGGGGCTGGGCCGCTGGCTGCCCGTCGTGCTCGGCATGCTGACGATCTTCGGCCCCGTCTCGGTGGACCTCTACCTGCCGTCGCTGCCGCAGCTGCGCGACGACCTGCAGGTGGCGCCGTCGCTCGCGCAGATCACGCTCACCGCCTGCCTCATCGGGCTCGCGGCCGGGCAGCTGATCGTGGGGCCGATGTCCGACCGCTTCGGGCGTCGGCGGCCGCTGCTCATCGGGATCGGCGTCTACATCGTCGCGGCGGTGCTCTGCTCCGTGAGCTCGAGCATCGAGATGCTCATCGCGGCGCGCTTCGTGCAGGGGCTGGCCGGCGCGACGGGCATGGTGATCGCGCAGGCCTCCGGACGGGACCGGCTGTCGGGCCCGCGCCTCACCCGCTACTACGGCAGCATCGCGGTGATCACGGGTTCGGCGGCCTTCGTCGGGCCGCTGCTCGGCGGGCAGCTGGCGGCGCTCATCGACTGGCGCGGCACCTTCTTCGTGCTCGCCGGGGTCGGCGCGGTCGTGTGGCTCACCTGCGCGCTGAGCTTCACGGAGTCGCTGCCGGCGGAGCGCCGCGTCAAGCACGGCCGCACCGTCGCCGGCGACCTCGGCAGCCTGCTGCGCGACCGCGGCTACGCCGCGCCGATGCTGGTCGTCGGGCTCACGGCGGGCGCGCTCTTCGCCTACGTCAGCGGCGCGGCCTTCGTGCTGCAGGAGACCTTCGCGCTCTCCCCGCAGCAGTACTCCTACGTCATCGCCGCAGGCGCGGCGCTCCTCGTCGCGGGCGGCCTCGTCGGCGGGAGGGCCGGGGCGCGCTGGTCGCCCCTCGCGGTGCTGCCCTTCGGGCTCGCGATCGCCGGCACCGGCGCAGCGACCACGATCGTCGCCGGTCTGCTCGATCTCGGGCTGCCCGTCGTCATCGCGGCCATCCTGCTGCTGACGGCCGGCGGCGGCCTCATCGCCCCCTCCGCCACGGCGCTCGCGCTCCAGCGCCGCCCGGAGATCGCCGGCAGCGCCGCCGCCACGCTCGGCGTCACCCGCTACGGGCTCGGCGCACTCGCGGCGCCGCTCGTCGGCGCGGCCGGTTCACCGAGCACCGTGTCGCTCGGCATCGTCACGCTGACCTGCGTGGTCGGCGCCGCCATCGCCCGGCGCTGCATCCCGCGGACGGGCTGACGGCGACGCCCGGCGAGGCGTCGCGGCCGCCTCAGCCGACGCGCCCGTCGAGGTCGACGAGCACCCGCCCCGACTGCACGACCATGCGCACGGCCCCGTCGTCGGCGAGCCGATCGATCGCGTCGAGCGGATGCGCGTCCGTCACCACGAGATCGGCCAGCTTGCCGGTCTCCACCGAGCCGATCGAGGCGTCGAGCCCCAGCAGCTCCGCGCCGCCGAGCGTGCCGGCCCGGATCGCGGCGAGCGGGTCGAGGCCCGCCTCGACGAGCAGGCCGAGCTCGCGCAGGTTGCGGCCGTGCGGGTGCACGCCGGCGTCCGTGCCCACGGCAACCGGCACGCCGGCGGCGATCGCTCGACGCACCGAGTCGAGGCCGCGCTGCCGCAGCGCGGCGCGCTGCGCCCGCCGCGCTGGCGTCGCGGAGGCGGGCAGCTCGCGCAGCAGGGTGCTGAGCGTCGGCACGAGCACGGTGCCGCGCTCGAGCATGAGCTCGATCGTCGCGTCGCTCAGGTCGTAGCCGTGCTCGATGCTCGCCGCGCCACCGAGGACGGCCGCGCGCACGGCGGCGTCGGTGTGGGCGTGGGCGGTGATCGGGCGGCCGCCGCGCTCGGCGAGCAGCTCGGCGATCAGGCGCACGTGCCGCTCGGGCACGCCGACGTCGCCCGGGTCGTCGGTCGGCGAGCCGACCCCGCCCGAGGTCGCGACCTTGATCGCGTCGGCGCCCGTCCGCAGCAGCGCGCGCACCGTGCGGATCACGTCCTCGTCGGTGTCGACGAGGCCCGGCTCGGGCATGCCCGGGCGCACGGCCCAGGCGGGCAGCGAGCCGTTGGGCAGCTGCGGGTCGGCGTGGCCGCCGGTCGGCGAGAGCATGGCGATGGCGAGGTGCAGGCGCGGACCGACGGCGGTGCCGGCGGCGACCGCGTTGCGGTAGCCGGGCGTGAGCCCGTCGAGGTCGCGGGCCGTGGTCACACCGGCGTGCACCGTGGCGCGCAGCACCTCGGCGACCGCGAGCACGGCCTCCTCCGGGAACCAGGCGCGCTGCTCCTCCGGGGCGCCGGGCACCATCGCGAGGTGCACGTGCGCATCGACGAAACCGGGCAGCAGGTGGGCTCCGTCGAGGTCGACGACCCGCGCATCCGCATCCGCATCGGCCCGTACCGGGCCCGCGTAGGCGATGACGCCGTCGCGCACGAGCACCTCGGCGGCGGGCAGCGGCGCTGCGCCGGTGCCGTCGACGAGGGTGGCGCCGAGGTAGCGGGTGGCGCCCTCGGCGACGGGCGTCAGGGGCAGGCGTGCGGGCATCCGCTCTCCTCGGGTCGGTCGTGCTGCTGGCTGGGCGGTGCTCAGCCGGCCAGGCTGAAGCCGGCCGAACCGGGGTCGGCCTCGAGCAGCCGCCGGGTGTACCAGTGCTGCGGGTCGGCGTAGATGCGCTCCACCGGGCCGGACTCGACGACCTCGCCCTGGAAGAGCACGATCACCTCGTCGCTGACCCGCTGCACGACCGCGAGGTTGTGCGAGATGAACATCATGGTGAGCCCGAGCGAGGCCTTGATCTCGGCGAGCAGCTCGAGGATCTGGGCCTGCACCGAGACGTCGAGCGCCGACGTGATCTCGTCGGCGATGACGAAGTGCGGGTCGATGATGAGGCCGCGCGCGATCGCGATGCGCTGGCGCTGGCCGCCGGAGAACTCGTGCGGGTAGCGGTGCAGCATGTCGGCCTGCAGGCCGACGCGCTCGAGCCAGCCGCCGATGCGCTCCTCGTGCTCGGCCACGCGGGCGCGCACCGGGTCGACGGCCTCGGCGAGGGTCTGCCCGATCGTGCGCCGGGGCGAGAGCGAGGAGAACGGGTCCTGCGGGATCATCTGGATGCGCCGGCGGTAGGTGCGCAGCGCCGCGCGGTCCGCGCTCGCCACGTCGACGCCGTCGACCTCGACGCTCCCGGACGCGATCGGCGCGGTGCCGACGAGCACCTTGGCCAGCGTCGACTTGCCCGAGCCGGACTCGCCGACGACGCCCACCGTGCGCCCGGCGGCGAGCTCGAACGAGACGTCGCGCAGCACGTGCGCCGATCCGTACCGCACGTCGAGCCCCTCGACGCGCACCATCGACGCGCTCATGCGGTCACCTCGTCCTGATCGGCCGCGACGGGCACGGAGACCACCGGCGTCGCCGCGAGCAGCTGCTTCGTGTAGGGATGCGTCACGGTCTCCTGCGAGAGCGAGCGCACGTCGTCGATGCGCTCGACGATGCGGCCGTCCTTCATGACGAGCACGCGGTCGCACAGTGCCCGCACCACGCCGAGGTCGTGCGAGATGAAGAGCACCGCGGTGCCCGACTCCTCGTTGAGGCGCTTCAGCAGGGTGAGCACCTCGCGCTGCACCGTCACGTCGAGCGCGGTGGTCGGTTCGTCGGCGATGAGCAGCTCGGGCTTGACGCTCATGGCCGAGGCGATCATGGCCCGCTGCTTCATGCCGCCGGAGAGCTGGTGCGGGTACTGCCGCAGGCGCCCCTCGGGGTCGGTGAGCTTGACCGCGCGGAAGCCCGCGAGCAGGATGCCGAAGGCGCCGCGCCGGCTGTGCCGCAGGCGGATGCGCAGCACGTCGGAGAGCTGGATGCCCAGGATCAGCGCCGGGTTCAGCGCGGTGCCCGGGTCCTGGTAGACGAAGGCCATCTTCTCGGCGAGGGTGCGCTCGGGCACGCGCCCGAGCAGGTCCGTGCCGCCGAGCTGCAGGCGGCGAGCGGATGCGCTGAGCCCCTCGCCCAGCAGCCGCCCGACCACCGAGGCGGTCACCGACTTGCCGGAGCCCGACTCGCCCACGATGCCGAGCACCTCGCCGCGGCGGATGCTGAACGACACGTCGTCGACGAGGGTGCGGCCGGTCACGCCGTGGCGCACCGTGATGCCATCGGCGACCAGCACCGCGTCCGCATCCTGCACGGCGGGCTCGCCCTCGATCCGCTCGAGGCGCGCGCGGGTCGTGTTCGAGCGCGGGTTCGCCGCCGCCGCGAGGCCGTCGCCGACGAGCAGCGCCGCGAGCGAGGTGAAGGTCAGCGCGACGGCCGGGCCGAGGATCACGACCGGGTTGACGGCGATCTTGCTGAGGCCGTCGTTGAGCAGCGTGCCCCAGTCGAAGGCGGGCGTCTGCGCGCCGAGGCCGATGAAGGAGAGGCCCGAGATCTCGACGAGCGCGCCGGAGAACGCCCCGGCGATGAGGATGAGGGTCGGCTCGGCCATGTTCGGCAGCACGTGCCGCAGCGCGATGCGGTGAGCGGGCACGCCCATCAGCCGGGCCGTGCTCACGTACTCGCTCGAG
This sequence comes from Microbacteriaceae bacterium PS02343, assembly GCA_029959365.1. Lineage (GTDB taxonomy): Bacteria > Actinomycetota > Actinomycetes > Actinomycetales > Microbacteriaceae > Arenivirga. The sequence continues at coordinate 14,855 of JASCOA010000002.1, forward strand.
GCGATCTTCGCGGCGAGGTTGGCGGTGAGGCGCGCGAAGCCGGCGATGTTGGCGACGGCGATCGCGATGACGACCTGCACGACGCCCTGGCCGAGGATGGCGGCCACGATGATGGCGACGAGCATGGTCGGGTAGCTGACCGCGAACTCGATCGCGCGCAGACCGATTTCTCGGATGCGGCGGGGCGCGAGCCAGACGGCGACGCCGAAGGCGATGCCGGCCGCCGCCGACAGCCCGGTGGCGATCGCGGCCATGAGCACGGTCGACTGGGTGGCCACGAGGGTGCGGGCGAGCATGTCGCGGCCGAGCGTGTCGGTGCCCAGCGGGTGCTCGGGGGTGGAGCCGAGGTTGGGCGTGCCGCCGATCCCGGTGGCCTGACCTCCCATGGCGAGCGGGGCAGCGACGGCGACGATCGCGATGACGCCGAGCATGACGAGCCCGATGACGAGCGCCGGGTTCCAGGCGAAGGTGCGCGGCCCGCCGGCGGCGCGGACGGCGGTGGTCGGATCAGCCACGCTGCTCTCCCAGGGTGCGCGGGTCGAGGAGACCCAGGACGATGTCGATGACGAGGGTGATCACGAGCGAGATCAGGCCGATGACGAAGACCGCGGCGCGGATGACCGGGTAGTCCTTGTCGATGGCGATGGCCTGCACGATCACGCCGCCGAGGCCGGGCCACGCGAAGACCGCCTCGGTGATGAGGGCCGAGCCCAGCAGGGCGGTGAGGATGATGCCGGCCAGCGTGAGCGCAGTGGTCAGCAGGTTCGGCAGCATGTGCTTCGCGTAGAGCGAGAGCGCCGGCAGCCGCCATCCGCGCGCCGTGCGCATGTAGTCCTGCTCGAGGATGACCGCGGTCTCGCGCCGCACGATGCGGGCGACCGAGCACGCGCCGCCGATCGTGAGCGCGGCGATCGGCAGGATCGCGGCGGTGCCGAAGTCGTAGGCCGGCGAGTAGGCCGGCGGCAGGATGCGCAGGGTGACGGCGAAGACGACGACGAGGCCGGTGGCGAAGACGTAGGTGGGCACCGAGGAGATGACCCCGGTCGCGCCGGTGAAGGCGAGGTCGAGCCAGCGGCGGCGGTCGCCGCGGGTGGCGACGCCGACCGCCATGCCGAGGGCGATGCCGATGACGAGCAGCAGCACGACCGAGACGACCGTGATGGTCATCGTGTACGGCACGGCCGCGCCGACGACGTCGAGCGACGGCACCCGGTAGCGGAACGAGTCGCCGAAGTCGCCCTGCACGACACCGAGCAGGTACTGCCCGAGCTGCACGATCACCGGCTGGTCGAGGCCGAGCTGGGTGCGCACGAGCTCCACCTGGGCGAGGGTCGCGTTCTCGCCGGCGATGGCGGTGGCCGGGTCGCCCGGGATGAGCTGCACGATGAGGAAGGTCACCAGCACGAGCAGCGCCAGGTTGACCACGAGGCCGCCGGCGCGGCGGAGCAGGAACCTCCGCCAGGCTCCGGCCAGGGAGGCGGCGCGCGGTGCGCCGGGTTCCAGGGGTGCGCCCGGACCGGGCGCCGAGGGGGTCTCGGTGGAAGTGGTGCTCATGAGGGTCCTCTCGGCGGTCCGGTCCGGGCGGTGCTGCGGGTCGGTCAGGCGGTGATGCGCATGGCCGAGATGTCCCAGTAGCCCGAGAACACGTACGTGGCGAAGCCGTCGCGGGCCACGTAGCGGTGCGTGTCGGTGATCAGGGGCATCATGTCGACGCGCTCGAGGATGGTCTCCTGCGCCGCGAGGAAGTTCTCGCACTGCGTCTCGGCGTCGTCGGCCGCGACGGCCGCCTCGTAGAAGGCGACGCCCTCGGGGTTGTCGGCACGGGTCACGCTCGTGCCGCCGTCGGCGTAGCTCGCACCGAGGTACCGCGCGATCGAGAGGTTGATGAGGTTCGGGCCGGCGTTCTCGGCGGCGACCGCGATGTCCCAGGTCTCCGGCTGGGTGCGCATCTGCGTGGTCCAGTCGGCGGGGTCCGGGGCGGAGACGGTGACCTCGGCGCCGGCGGCGCGCAGCGACTCGGCGAGGTAGTCGGCGGCCGGGTCCCAGTTGCTCATGATGAGCAGGCGGATCGACTGGCCGGCCAGGGCGTCGGCAGCGGCCTCGGGGTCGTAGGGCTGCAGCAGCGACTCGTCCTCCAGCGCGCAGCTGTAGCTGGCGGCGTTGACCGTGTACTGCTTCACGCCGAGCCCGTCGAGGCCGGCCTGGTTGAAGCCCTCGGTGTCGATCGCCTGTGCGACCGCCTCGCGCAGCTCCTGGTCGCCCTCGAAGATCGAGCCCGAGCCGGCGGCCTGGTTGAAGACAAGGTTGTAGGCCGAGCTCGCGAAGGGCACGACGCTGTAGCCGTCCATGCCCTCGAAGCGCAGCGCGTTGGAGTCGTAGAAGCGGGCCAGGTCGACGCCGCCCGACTCGAGCAGGTTGGCGCTGGTGTTGGAGTCGGACTGCACCGTGAGGTTGATGGTCGCGGCGGGCTCGCCCTCGACGCTCTCCCAGGCGGGCCAGGCGTCGTAGTCCTCGCGCAGCGAGTACTCGACGCCGACACCGGCGCTGTTGCCGGTCAGCGTGTACGGGCCCGACCAGGCGCCCTCGACGGTTCCCGCGGCGAGGCCCTCCGGGTCGGCGATGCCGGCGGGGCAGATGACGCCGGTGCCCGGGCGGGTCATGCCGCCGAGCAGCTGCGAGTAGGGGGTGTCGAGCGTGATGGTGACCGTGCCGGCGGCGTCGTCGGCGGCGAAGGCGGGCGTGCCCGATCCGAACGCCTGGTTCTTCCAGGTCTGCGCGCCCGAGTCCTCGAGGCCCACGAGGTACTCGAACGAGTCGGTGACGACGGTGGGGGTGATCGCGGTGCCGTCGGCGCAGGTCGCGTCGTCGCGCAGGGTGAAGACGTACTCGCTGGCCGAGACGGTCTGCCACTCGGTGGCGAGGCCGCCGATGTAGCCCTCGGTCTCGCCCTGGCGCAGCAGGGTGTCGAAGCCGAGGCGCGCGACGGTGGTGTCGGCGTCGGCGGAGGCCTTCGCGGGGTCGAAGGTGGCGGGCGCGTACCAGAGCTCCGCGTTGATCGTGTCGGTCGCGGTGGTCTCCGCGTCACCGGCTGCGTTTCCGGCGCAGGCGGTGAGCGCGAGGCCGGCTGCTGCCGCCAGCGCGACGCCGGCGACGATGCTCTTCCTAGCCATGGTGCTGTCCTCCAGGGGATTCGGGTGGTGCTGCATGGGGATGTGGTGCGGGGTCCGGAGCGCCGGTGGGGCGAAGGCGTCCGGTGGTCCTGCGAGCCGCGCGCCCGGCGTGCCGGGACCGCGGCGAGCTCGCTCGACTTGGATACAATTTATCCCCATCCGCATCCAATTATGTTTCCAGTGGATTACATCTGCTCAGGAATCGGCGGTCGCCCGGAACACCTCCCTGCCGCCCACGACCGTGCGCAGCACGCGCGCCGCCCGGAACTCCCCCGCCGAGCACTCGGCGGGATCGACGTCGACCAGCACCCAGTCGGCGAGCATCCCCGCACGCAGCTCGCCGCGCTCGCCCTCGGCCAGGCTCGCCCGCGCGGCGCCGCGCGTGTAGGCCTCGACGCCCTCGAGCACCGTGATCGCCTGGTCGGCGCCGACGGGCTCGGCCACGCCGCGCATCCGCCGGTCCGCCGCCATGGCCACGAGGTGGCGCGGGTCGAAGGGGAAGTAGGGGGCGTCGGAGCCCAGCGCGACCGTGGCGCCGGCGTCCAGCCAGGCGCGCACCGGGCCGACCTGCTCCATCCGCTCGCCCAGCCGCACGGCCAGGCCGGCGGCGTTGCTCCAGACGATCGAGGGCTGCAGCGAGGCGATCACGCCGAGCCGGGCGGCGCGCGCCATGCTCTCGGCGCTCGGCTCGAGGTAGGCGTGGATCAGCTGGCAGCGCAGCGGCTCTACTTCGGCCGGCGACCCGGCGGCCTCGAAGGCGTCGAGCACCTCGGCCACCGCGCGGCTGCCGACGGCGTGCACGCCGAGCCCCCAGCCCGAGCGGATGCACGCGGCCGCCAGCCTCGCGAACTCGGCCGCCGAGACGCGCTGCACCCCGTGGTCGTCGCCCGCCCAGGGCCGCTCGAGCAGCGCCTGCCCCTTCATGCCCTCGCCGTCGTAGTAGACCTTGATCGGCCCGAGCCGCAGCAGGTCGTCGCCGTCGCCGGTCGCCCCGTCGATGCCCGCGAGCAGCGCGAGCGCCGCGTCGACGTCGGGCGTGCGCTCGGTGCCGAGCTCGGGGTACGGCATGGCCACGACGCGCATCGAGAGCGCACCGAGCCGGTGCGCCTCGCGGTAGCCGTCGAGCTCCTCGAGCGTGACGGCGGGGTCGACGACGCCCGTGAAGCCCAGCTCGTGCAGCAGCGGCTGCACCCGGCGGATCGCGGCCACCCGGTCGTCGATCGTCGGCGGCTCGTCGCCGAGCCAGTCCGGCGCATCCGGGTCGGCGTCGCCGTCGGCGAGCATCGCGGCGAGGAAGCCCTCGGCGTCGGCGCCCGGCTCGGTGAGCTGCAGCGCCTTGAGGCCCGCGCGCTGCGCGTGCGCGTGCGCGTCGATGAAGCCGGGCAGCACGACGCCCTCCAGGCGCTCCTCGTGCGTGCCGGCGGGTGCGGCGGCGCGCACCGCGTCGAGCGGGCCGACGGCGGCGATGCGGTCGCCGACCACGAGCATCGCCTCGGCCAGCGGATGCGCCGGGTCCATGGTGCGGATCGTCGCGATCACGAGACGCGCGGCGGCCTGCTCAGGCACGGGCGCCCATCCGCTCGTCGCTCGATGCCTCGACGCGCTCGGCGGCGCCCGCCGCCTCGACCCGCGCGTCGATCCAGGCGTGCACGTCGGCGGCCGTGACGAGCGCGTCGCGCTGCAGGTACTCGATCGCCTCGAGCGAGGCGTCGTGCGCACGCCGGCTGGAGCCGGCCACGCAGTCGGTGAGCACGCGCACGGCGTAGTCGTGCTGGTGGGCGTCGGCCGCGGTGAGGTGGATGCAGACGTCGGTGAGCCCGCCGACCAGCAGCACGGTCCCGGCCCGGTAGGCCTTGAGCACGATCTCGAGCTCGGTGCCGAAGAAGGCCGAGTAGCGGCGCTTGCGGATGACGAACTCCTCGGGGCGCGGATCGATCCACGAGGCCAGCTCGGTCGCGTCGTCGCCCTCGATGCAGTGCGGGCCCTCGGCGCCGTCGAGCTCGCGCCCGATGTCGACCAGGCTCGGCTTGTGCACCTCCTGGATGAAGACGACGGGCACGCCGCCCTCACGGCACTTCGCGATGAGGTCGCGCACCCGCGGCGCGCGCTCCGCGCGGCCCGGCATGACGGGGATGCCCGGCGTCGGCAGCCCGGCGCCCTGGCCGCCCTGGATGTCGACGACGATGAGCACGGGATTGCCGGTGACGGCGAGCATGCGGTGGATCCTTCCGGGGCGGTCGTGAGCGAGGTGGTGCGCTGGTGCAGCGCACGAGCCGTCCGTGCCGTCAGTCTGGGCGCGGACTGTTTCGGGGCGGGGCGCCCGGTGTTTCGGGTGGGTTAAGCGTTGAACGCGCGCGCCGCGCGACGACGGCGGAAGGGCAGCAGTCCGGGCACGCCGACCGCGTCGAACCCCTCGCCGGCCGCGACCCAGACGCGCGCATCGGGCGCGTGGTCGCCGAGCAGCTCGGCGCACACGCCGCAGGGCTCGATGAGGTGCAGGGTGCCGGAGGGCCGGCGCAGCACGCCCACGACCGCGACGACCGGCGAGCCCGCGATGACCGCGGCGCTGAGCGCGGCGGACTCGGCGCACACCGAGGCGCGTCCGGCGCTCGCCTCGACGTGCAGGCCGGTCACGATGCGACCGTCCTCGAGGCGCAGCGCCGCCGCGACCTCGTGCACGCCGGCGGTGTAGCGCTCGTCGAGGATCACCTCGGCGACCGCCAGCAGCTCGCGGTCGCCCGCGTCCATCCCCGCCGGCGGGCCGTCGAGCAGCGGCCGGTCGGCGCTCACGACCAGCCCAGGATGCGGGCCATGTTGCCGCCCTCGATCAGCGCGCGATCGGCCTCGTCCGGGATCGCCTTGGCGATCTTCATCCGCTCGAGGTCGAAGTCGCTGCCCGGCCACTCGGAGCCCATCAGGATCTTCTCGGCGCCGAGGCGCGCGTAGGCCCGCTTGACGTCGCTCATGAGCGTGGCCGAGGTCTCGAGGTAGATGTGCGGGTTGCGCTCGGCGACGATGATCGCCTCGGGCACGTTCCAGACGGCGCCCATGTGGGCGATGATCGTCGGCACCGTCGGCCAGTGCTTCGCGATCTCCTCGATCGAGAACGGGGCGCAGAAGGCGTCGTCGAGGGCGTTGATGAGCACCGGCAGCCCGAGCTCGGCGCAGACCTCGAAGAGCGGGTCGAGCAGGCCGTGGTCGGCCACGTGGTAGCCGTGCATGCTCGGGTGCAGCTTGAGGCCGACGAGGCCGCCCTCGGCGAAGCGGCGGATCTCGTCGGTCGCGTTCTCCCACTGCGGCATGACCTGGCCGAAGCCGAACAGGCGGTCGGGGTGCTTGCCGACGAGGTCGATGAGGAAGTCGTTCTCGATGCCCTGGGCCAGCGAGCAGACCATGGCCTTGTCGACGCCGGCGGCGTCCATGCGGTCGAGGATGCGCTGCGGGTCGAACGGCGTGTACGGCGGCAGCGGCTCGCCGGGCTTGACGCCGCTGAGGTAGTCGCTGCGGCCGCGGCGGTCCTGGGTGGTGTTGTAGGCGTCGATGATCATGCGGCGTTCCTCTCGCGGCGGGGGACGACGCGATGCGCGCCGAGCGGGATTTCATCCCATCTCACCACAATTGGATACAATTGCGCCACTGTTGAGCCGGATCGCTCGATCGGGCGCTCAGGCCAGGGCCATGCCGCCCATCGCGAGCAGCGCCGCGGCCGAGGCGGCGCGGCGCAGCCGCTCCCGGCGCGGCGTCGCGCGGCCGCGGATGCCCGCCGTCGCCGCGACCGCGTAGGCCGCCAGGGCCGCGAGCAGCGGCGCCTGCAGCCCGAGGCCGCCGTGGGCGTGGGCGCCGGGGCCCGTCGCGATCGAGGAGGTCGCCCCCGCGGCGATGAAGCCGGCGGCGATGAGCATGCCGACCGTGTGCAGGCGGTCGGCGTGCCGGGCTCCGACGACGCGGCGGCGCATCCGCTCGACGAGCGCGGTGCCGAGGGCGCAGAGGGCGAGCAGCGCCGACCAGAGCAGCGGCGGCGCTAGGCCGAGCGCCGGCAGGTGCGTGTCGAGCATCGCGAGCAGCATGACCAGCTCGCCGAGCAGCGGCAGGGTCGCGAGGCGGCGTCGGCCGGCGCCGAGCAGCAGCAGCGAGGCCGTCGCGGCGAGCAGCATCAGGGTGACGAGCGCGATCATGCGGGGTCCCGCGGGCGTGCTGCGCGCATCCGCTGTCCCTTCGCTCCTTGATTGGATACAATCAATAGCAGAACGGATGCAGATCCGCGAGCGCCGGCCTCAGCGCGGCGCTGCACGATGGGATCCCGACCCTGGCACCATTGGATACCGACGGCCCTCCCGGAGCCGTGAGCAGAGGAGATCGCCCGTGACCACGACCGACGGCAACGCCCTCGTCGACGATCTCGCCGCGCGCATCCGCGCCATGATCATGTCGGGCGAGATCCCCATCGGCGCCCCGCTGCGCCAGGCCGAGCTCGCGACCCAGTTCGGCATCAGCCGTACCCCGGTGCGCGAGGCGCTGCGCCAGCTGCAGACCGGCGGGCTCATCGAGGTCGTGCCCAACCGCGGCGCCGTCGTGCGCGTGCCCGTGCCCTGGGAGGTGCGCGAGGCCTACGAGGTGCGCGCCGAGCTCGAGGCCCTCGCGGCCCGCCGCGCGGTCGACCGCCTCGACGACGCCTCGATCGCCGAGCTGCGCGCCGTCAACACCGCCATGTACGAGCGCTCGATCAGGATCGCCGCGGGCGAGCAGGTCGAGACCGGCGGCGTCGACAACGACCAGTTCCACACCCTCATCTACCGCGCCGCGGGCAACACCCGCCTCGGCCGCCTGCTCACCGAGCTCAACGACGCGTTCCCGCGCAACGTGTCCGCGCTCGTGCTGCGCGACAACTCGCGGCACCGCGAGGAGAACTTCCGCGAGCACGAGGAGCTCATCGAGGCCTTCGTCGCGGGCGAGCACGACCGCGCCGCCGAGCTCATGCGCCAGCACGTCAGCAGCGCCGGCGAGCACCTGGCGCACTGGTACGAGCGCCGCTCCTCCACCGTCTTCACGGGCTGACCGCTCCGCTCGCCCACTCACCCGCACGCGCACGAGTCGCACGTCCGTGCCGCTTCACGAGATCCCGAAGCGGCACCGACGCGCAACTCGGCCGTGCCGGCACGGACGAACCGTGCTCAGAAGCTCGGCGCGCGGGCGACCCAGCCGGTGGCCTCCTCGATGGCGCGGGTCGCGGCCAGCAGCTGCTGCTCGCGGCCGAGGCGGCCGACGACCTGCACGCCGACCGGCAGCCCGCCCGCGGTGAAGCCGGCGGCCGTCACGACGACCGGATGCGCGGCGAGCGTCAGCCGGTTGGCCAGCATCTGCCAGGTGAAGTAGCGCTCGAAGCGGTGCCCGTCGACCTCGTCGACCCACTCGACATCGGCCGGCGGCGCGGCCACCGGGGTGGCCGGCAGCACGAGCACGTCGTAGCGCTCGAGCAGCTCGGCGGTGTCGCGGTAGGCGCGGGTGCGGCGCTCGTAGGCATCGGCCAGCTGCGTCGCCGTGGTGGCGCGCCCCTGCTCGACGTTGCGCACGTAGTCGGGGCGGAAGCCGGTCGCGCCCGCGTCGACGGCGTGGCGGCCGCCGAGGAAGAACTCGAAGGTCTCGATGGTCTCCCAGGCCTCGTCGGCGCCGTCGAAGTCGGGCTCGTCCGGCTCGATCACGGCGCCGAGGCCGGCGAGCTGCTCGGCGAAGGCCGCGTGCACCGCGGCGACCTCGGGGTCGATGGGCAGGCCGCCCGCATCCGAGCTCCACCCGATGCGCAGCCCCTCGAGGGCGACCGGCGCCGCGGTGTCGCGCTCCATCGACGACATCGGCCAGACCGCGCGCTTGTCGGTCGACAGGGCGTCGAGGAACAGCGCCGCGTCGGCGGAGTCGCGGGCCATCGGGCCCGTCACGCCGTGCGGGGTCCAGGCGTTGCCCGTGCGGCCGCTGGCCACGCGGCCCGCGCTCGGGCGCACGCCGACGACGTTGCAGAACGCCGCGGGGTAGCGCAGGCTGCCGCCGCTGTCGCTGCCGTCGGCGATGGGCAGCATGCGAGCCGCGAGCGCCGCCGCCGCTCCGCCGCTCGATCCGCCGGCGTGCCGGGTCGTGTCCCAGGGGTTCACGGTGGTGCCGAAGACCGGGTTGAAGCTCAGCACGCCCTGGCCCATCTCGGGCGTGTTCGTCTTGCCGATGATGATCGCGCCCGACTCGCGCAGCAGCGTGGCGAGCACGCTGTCGTACTGCGCGGGCGCGGCGTCGGCGAAGGCCGCGGAGCCGTTCGTGGTGGGGAAGCCGGCCACGTCCATGAGGTCCTTCACGGCGGTGGGCAGGCCGTGCAGCGGGGCGAGCTCCTCGCCGGACGCACGACGCCGATCGGCGTCCTCGGCCTGCGCGAGCGAGACCGAGTCGGGCTGCTGCGAGACGACGGCGCGGATGCTCGGATTGCGCTCCTCGATGCGCTCCAGGTGGGCCCGCATCACCTCCACGGCCGAGAACTCGCCGGAGCGGATGCCCGCAGCCAGGTCGACGGCGGAGCGGTCGGCCAGGTGCCCCATCAGCGGCCTCCCTCGTGGCCGTGCTGCTGCTCGGCGTGCTCGTGGCCGGCGTGCGCGCCGTGCGCCGCGCGGCCGTGGGCGCCGTGGTCGTGCGCGGCGTGGTCGTGGTGGCCGTGCGCGCCGTGGTCGTGCCCGCCCGCGGTGGGCGCCGCGCAGTGGTCCGACTCCGCGGCCGGCACGTCGAGCGAGGGGTTGCGGTCGAAGAAGCCGTCGGGCTCGAGGCGCATGCTGATCGTGTCGACCGGCATGATCGGCCACTGCTCGGGGCGCGGGAAGTGGTGCACGCCGAGCACGGGCCACAGCACGAGCCGCTCGTTCTCGAGCGAGCGGTCGGCGCGCTGCCAGACGTGCACGCCGTCGTCGCCGAGCTCGCCCTGGTTCGGGTACTCGCCGGCGATGAAGCGCTGCTCGGGGTCGAAGGCGCTCGCCCAGAGGTGCCGCCCCACGAAGGGCGCCTTGCGCTCGACCACCGCGCCGGGCTTGGCGTAGAGCTGGGCGGTGTTCTCGATCGCCAGGCGGTAGGCGGTGCTCTCGCCGTAGCGGTTCGTGGCGCTCTCGCTCTCGACGCGCCAGTGCAGCGCGCGGGCCGGGTCGGCGCGACGGGCGCCGAGCGCTTCCGAGGCGATGGGGGTCTCGACCGCGATGACGGCGTTGCCGTAGGGGTTGAGCTCCTCATCCGGCTCCACCTCGGCGTGCACCTCGACGAGCCGGTTCAGGGGGCCGTCGATGGCGGTGTCGAGGCGCACCGCGAAGTAGTGCTGGTGCGTCGGGGCCTGCACGTTCGGCGCGACCAGGCGGCCGAAGCGCGGCTGCTCGCCGTCGGCGATGCCCGAGACCGACATGAGGCCGGTGAGCTTGATCTCGAGCTCGATCGAGCCGTCCTGATGCAGCGACCAGTAGAAGCCGTAGTCGTAGTTGGCGACCGTCGCGAAGCTCGAGATGACGAGCTTGCGGCTGCGGCGCACCTCGGCGCTGCCGGTGCGGGTGTTCACGTGCTTCCAGAGGATCGAGTCGTCCTCCTCGTGCAGGCAGATGCCGTTGGCGATGGTCTGCGCCTCGCCGTGGCCGTCGAGGTACTCCACGTCGAAGTAGCGGATCTCGCCGAGGCAGTCGCAGCCGAGCTCGAGGCTGGCCGTGAGCGGGCCGGCGCCGTACTCGCCCCAGTCGAAGAAGTTCTTGCGGTACGCGGTCGGGTCGCTGTCGAGGTACGGCACGTACATCTCGTTCACGGCGGCGCGCGCCAGCACGGGGCGCACGGCGTCGCCGTCGCGGTACGACACGTCGTGCAGCACGAGGCCCTCGCGATGGCTGAAGCCCACGCGGAAGGTCCAGTTCTGCCAGGTGACCAGGTGCCCGTCGATGGCGAAGCCGGGTCCATCGGCCTGCACGATGTCGAGCTTCGAGACCTCGCGGTCGGGGCCCCAGGTCCCGGCCGTGTAGACGCCGGTCTCGCTCGCCATCGGGATCACGCCGTGGTCCTCGATGCGGATCACCTCGAGGGTGTCGAGGTCGAGGATCGGCACGAGCCCGGCGACGGGGCGGGCGTAGCCGTTGTCCTCGGGGAACTCGCGGTACCAGACGGTGCCCCAGCTGAGGCGGCGGTCGGCGAGGTCCTCGGGCACGAAGCCGGTGATCGACTCGGGGTCGACCCAGACGAGCGAGGTGTCGGTGATACCGCGCAGGGCGAGCGCCTCCTTGAGGAGCGGGCTCTCGCGGGCCGCGCGGGCGATGAGGCGGGCCTCGTCGCTGGAGACGCCGGGGCGGCGGTGGTCCACATCCGACCACACCTCGACGACGGCCTCGCTGGCGGGGCCCGCGGTCCAGCCGCGCACCTCCCACGCGGCGTGCGCGTCGGGGTTCATCACGACGAGGCGCACCGGGCGGGGGCCGCCGGCCTGGGCGCCGCGCGCCTTCTCCTCGTCGAGCGCGATGCCCCAGAAGCGGGCGCGCTCGCCGATGCGGTCGCTCGCGCGCACGGCGGCGACGAAGGAGGCGATCTCGGCGGAGGTCAGCGGGTCGAGGGCGTGGGTGGTGCTCATGGTGCTCCTACGGGGTGACGGAGGGATGCGGTCGGTGGTCTGGTCAGGATGCGGCGAGCACGGCGGCGCGGCCGTCGGCGCGGGGATCGCTGGCCGCGTCGAGGCGGCCGTCGGCGTGCAGGCGCACGGTCTGCACGTGCCCGGCGTCGTCGATGAGGCCCTCGGCGAGCGCGACGGGCAGTCCGAGCGCGGTCGCCGCGGCGACCGCGGCCTCGGTACCGGGCTCGGCGACGAGGGTCATGACCGGGTGGCCGAGGTCGCGGGCGCCCACGACGAAGCGGGGCCGGCCGAGCGCGGTCTGCGGGTCGGCGTCGGCGTCGAGCAGCTCCGCGGCCAGCTGGGCGAGGATCCAGGGCTGGGCGCTGCCGCCCTGGCAGCCCAGGCCGAGCACGAGCGCGTCGGTCTCGGCGATGACGGGCAGCAGCGTGTGCGGCGGCCGCAGGCCGGGGCCGATGCGGGCCGGGTGGGCCGGGTCGGTGCTGAACGCCGAGCCGCGGTTGTGCAGCACGACGCCGGTGCCGGGGTCGAGGATGCCGGAGCCGAAGAGCTGGTAGACGCTCTGGATGAGCACCACGACCGTGCCGTCGTCGCCCGCCGCGGTGACCGCGACGGTGTCGCCGAGCGCCCGGCCGGCGCGCGGCAGCTGGCCGTCGGCGCGGCGGCCGCGCGGGTCGAGCATCGCGTCGACGTCGATGGCGCCGCCGCGGGGGTCGCCGAGCTGCGCCTGCCGGGTGAGCGCGGCCTCGTGCATGGCGGCGACGAGCTCGGCCGGGTCGCCGTCGAGCGCTTCGGGCAGGATGCCGAGCAGCACCACGCCCTGGGTGGGCGGGGGTGCCACCCAGAGCCGCAGGCCGTCGCGCTCGGCCACCATGGGCTCCACCCGCTCGGCGACGTGCGCGGCGAAGTCGGCCTCGGTGTGGCTGCCGCCCAGCTCGCGCAGGCGGGCGCTGATCGAGGCGGGGATGCGTCCGGCGTACATGGCGCCCGGGTCTGCGGCGAGCTCGGCGAGCGTCTCGGCGAGCGCGGGCTGCACGATGCGGTCGCCCTCGCCCTTGAGGCCTCCGGCGCCGTCGCCGAAGACGCCCCGCATGCCCTCGTCGGCCTGCAGCTCCTGCTCGCGGATCGCGATGGCGCGGGCGAGGCCGGCCGTGACGGGGTAGCCTTCGGCGGCCAAGCGCGAGGCGCGCTCGAGCGGTGCGGCGAGCCCGAGCACGCCGCCGAGCTCGGCGATGGCGCGCCAACCGGCCACCGCGCCGGGGACGGTGACGGTCTGCGGGCCCTGCTTGGGCATCCGCTCCTCCCCCACCAGCGCCGCGACGTCGACGCCCGCGGGCGCCGCGCCGGCCGACACGATGGCGGTGACGCCCCGCCCCGGCCGCTTGACCAGCGCGATGAGGTCGCCGCCGAGCCCGCACTGGTGCGGGTAGACGACGGTGAGCGCGGCCGCCGCGGCGAGGGCGGCGTCGATCGCGTCGCCGCCGGCGGCCACGGCCTCGGAGGCGGCGTCGACGGCGGCCGGATGCGGGGCGGCGACGGCGATGCGGGCGGTGCGGGTCATGCGGTGCGCTCCAGGATGCGGCTCGGGCTGAGGAAGGCGAGGTCGGGCCGCTCGACGCCGGTCACCAGATCGGCGACCGCCTCGCCGATGGCGGGGCCGAACTTGAAGCCGTGCCCGGAGCAGGCCGAGGCCGCGATGACCTCGGGAGCGCCGGGCAGGGCGCCGACGACGAAGCGCTTGTCGGGCGTCATCGTGTACAGGCACGCGACGGCCTCGCCGCCCGCCGTGTCGATGCCGGGCACGAAGCGGCGCAGCAGCGCGGCGAGCGCCTCGGCCTCCTCGGCGGTGGGCGGGGCGACCGGCGTCTCCGGGTCCCAGACCGGCCCCGCGTCGATGCCGATCTTCGCGCCCGATCCGGCGGCCTCGGGCAGGCCGAAGACGAGCCCCTCGGGCAGGTCGGCCGAGAAGCAGCCGAGCGAGTCGGGCTGCGCGATCGCCTGGCCGGCGGGGGCGGTGAAGGTGAGGATGCGCCAGACCTCGAAGAAGCCCTCGGCGCCGGGCAGCAGGCGCGACGCCCAGGGCCCGCCGGCCAGCACGAGCCGACGCGCGCGCACCTCGCCGCGGTCGGTGCGCAGGGTGACGACGCCGTCGGCGACGGACCAGTCGAGCACGGTCTCCTCGAAGCGCAGCTCGGCGCCGGCCCGGGCCGCCGCGCGCTGCGCGAAGGCCAGCGCCCGTGAGGCCTCGAGCACGCCGGCGTCGGGGTCGTGCACGGCGCCGTAGCCCTCGGGCAGGCGCAGCGACGGGGCGATGGAGGCCTGCTCGACGGCGGAGGCCTCGGCGCTGCGGCCGCCCTGCATGGTGCCGTCGCCGCGGTGGCCGTAGAGCCCGCCGGTCGGGTGCAGGAACGGCGCGCCGTCGGCGGCGCCCCAGCGCTCCCATCCTGCGTAGGCGCGCTCGACGAGCGGGTTCCAGACGGGGTTCGGGTAGGCGCGGCGGATCATGCGGGTGGCTCCGTGCGAGGAGCCGCGGGCGTGGCCGGCCGCGAAGCGCTCGACGCCCACGACGTCGAGGCCGCGGGTCGCCAGCTCGTACACCGCGGCCGAGCCGTGCACACCGAGCCCGAGCACGACGGCGTCGTGCACGGCGCTCATCGGCGGGCCTCCGCGGCGAGCTCCTCGACGCGCGCGATCAGCGCGGCCTCGTCGGAGTCGTCGTTGTAGACGTGCGGCGAGACGCGCACGACGCTCGGGAGGCCGCGCTCGCCGAGGTCCCACTGCGCGTGGCTGGCCGGGATGGCGATGGTGTCGATGCGGGCGGCGCGCAGCCCGGCCGAGAACTCGCGGCCGACCGCGCCCTCCACCGAGAAGGTGACGATGCCGGAGGCGGATGCGGGCGGGTCGGCGATCGTCACGCCGGCGATGCCGGCGAGCCGCTCGCGCAGCCGCGCGGCGAGTCCGACGAGGTGCGCCTCCGTCTCCGCGAGGCCGCGGTCGACGGCCTCGCGCAGCGCCACGCCGAGGCCCAGGCGCGCGGCGACCGAGCTCTCCCACGTCTCGAGCTGGCGGGCTCCGCCGTCCATGGTCCACTCCTCCGGGCCGGTCCACACCGAGCCTCGCACGTCCGGCGCCCAGGCGCCGATGCCGTCGAGCGCGCCGCGGCGCAGGTAGGCGAAGCCGGTGCCTCGGGGGCCGCGCAGGAACTTGCGGCCGGTGGTCACGAGGGCGTCGCAGGCGATGGCCCGCACGTCGACGTCGATCTGCCCGATCGACTGGGTGGCGTCGAGCACGCTCAGCGCTCCGTGCGCGCGGGCCAGCCGGCCGATCGCGGCGACGGGCTCGACGAGTCCCGACGAGGTGGGCACGTGCACCGAGCTGACCACGACCCGACCGCTCGCCGTCGCGAGCGCCCGCTCCAGGGCGTCGAGGTCAATCGCCCCGCTGGCGTCGTTCGGCACGACCACGAGGTTCACGCCGTCGTGCCGCTGCAGGGCGAGCAGGCGCAGCGCCTGGCTCACGTAGCTCGAGCGCGGGGCGATCACGGTGTCGCCCTCGCCGAGGCGCAGGGCGTCGAAGAGGCCGCGCAGACCGCTCGTGGCGCTGTCGAAGAGGGCGATCTCGTCCGCATCCGCTCCGACGACCGCGGCGGCGGCCTCGTAGACGCCCGTGATCTCGTCGACGACCGCGTTGGCGGCCTCGTAGCCGCCCGAGCGCTGCTCCAGGCGGAGGTGGTCGATCATGCGGGCCACGACCGCGTCGCTCATGAGCCCGGCGCCGGCGGCGTTGAAGTAGTGCCGTGCGGAGGCGCCGAGGGTGCGGGCGCGCTCGGCGGCCACGTCGATCGACGTCGCGGCGGGGGCGGTCGGCGGGGCGCCGTCGAGGCCGATCGTCATGTGGCGGTGCCCTCCATCGGGGAGCGGCGAGCGCTCCGGTTAATGCATCCGATCCTAACTGAGTTGTATCCAATTTGGCCACCATCGCATTCATTACGCCCTCCGCATGCTTGGATGCAGAGGCACCGCGAATGGATGCACGCACGAGAGAGGCCCCCATGACCCACTCCGCCGAGGCCCGCGCCCGAGAGCTCGGGCTGGTCATCCCCGACTACGCGAACCCGCCCTACGGAGGCCGCTACGGCTCGTCACTCAAGGCCTTCCACCGCACGGGCGACCTGCTCGAGCTCAGCGGGCTCACGCCCGAGGGTCGCGACGGCGTGCTGCTGCACCCCGGCGCCGTCGGCACCGACGTCACCCTCGAGCAGGCGCAGGAGGCCGCGCGCTTCACCGCCGTCAACGCCCTCGGCATGATCCGGTACGCCCTCGGCTCGCTCGACGAGGTCGTCGCGCTCTCGCGCGGGCTCTGCTTCGTGCTCTGCGCGCCCGGCTTCGAGCGCCTCAACGAGGTCTCCAACGCGGCGAGCGACCTCTTCCTCGACGTCTTCGGGCCGGATGCGGGCCGGATGGGACGCGCCTCCATCGGCGCCACCGCCCTCTCGCGCAGCGCCTGCTTCGAGCTGTGGCTCAGCCTGGAGTGCCGGCCGGCCCGAGCCGCGGAGTGAGACCGCTCGCCGACGCCGGCACCCGCGGCGCGGCGTTCTGGCTCATCGTCGCCGGCTCCACCGCCGGGCACGTCGTCAACGCGGGCACCGCGCCCGCCGTCGCCCGGCTCGCGCAGGGACCGCTCGGCGGCGACGCCGCGCTGGCCGGCCTGCTGGTGTCGCTCGCCGCCATCGCCTCGATCGCGGCCATGCCGATCGCCGGAGCGCTGGCCGACCGGCTGGGGGCGCGGCGCGTGCTGCTCGCCGCCGGGCTGCTCAGCGCGATCGGGCTCGTGGCGGTGCTGCTCGCGGCGGGCGCCGCGCGCCCTCCGTCGAGTTCCGGCACCGTCGAGGCGCCCGTGCTCGCACTGGCCGCCGGTCGCATCGTCTTCGGGGCCGGCAACGCGGCCGTGGCCACGGCCCTCACCGCCTGGGTCGTCGCCGAGGCGCCGCGTCGCGAACGCGGCCGCGCGCTCGGGCTCTTCGGCCTCAGCGTGTGGGTCGGCCTCGCGCTGGGGCCGGTGCTCGGCGAGAACCTCGAGCAGGTCGCCGGGTCGAGCGGCATCTGGTCCGGCGCCATCGCGCTGCAGCTGCTCGGCGTCGCGGCCGCGTCCTTCGCGCGCGACGGGCGCGCGTCGGCGCACCCGCCCGCGTCGCGCATCCGCTCGCAGCGCACCCCCTTCGCCCGCCACCTCGCCCGCCCCGGAGCCGTCGGCTTCACCGCCTGGGCGGCGGAGGGCTTCATGATCGCCTTCCTGATCCAGCACCTCGTGCGGCAGGGCCTCGACGCGCAGGGCCTGCTCGGCGCCGCCAACGTCTTCACCGTCTTCGCGGGCAGCGTCATCGCCGTGCGCCTGCTGCTCGGCGGCCTGCCCGACCGGCTCGGACCGGTCGTCACGGCCCGCATCGCGCTCGTGGTGCTGGCGCTCGGGCTCGCGGTGCTGGCGATCGCCGACGGCTTCGCGCTCGCCGCGCTCGGCGCCGCGCTCATCGGCGCCGGCTACTCGCCGCTCTTCCCGGCGCTCACCCTGCTCGCCACCGGGGAGCTGCCGGCGCACCGCCGCTCGGCGGGCGTCGGGGTCTTCTCGGCGCTCACCAGCGCGGGCTACGCCGCGGGCTCGCTGCTGGGCGGCCTGCTCGTGGCGGCCGCCGACGAGACGGCCGCGCTGCTCGTGCTCGCCGCCGCCCAGCTGCTGGTGCTGCCGCTGCTGCGCCGCACGCGCGGCGGCGGCGTGCCGGAGGCTCCGACGACCGAGCCGCCGCCCCTCTGAGCCGGGCGTCCGACCTCAGAGCGCGATGACCACGCTCTTCGGCTCGCAGAACGCCCGCAGCGCCTCCTCGCCGAGGTCGCGACCCAGGCCCGACTCCCCCACGCCGCCGAAGCTGAGCGCGGGGTCGAAGACGTTGTACGTGTTCACCCAGACGGTGCCGGCGCGCAGGCGCTGCCCCATCCGGTGGGCGCGGGCGAGGTCCTTGGTCCAGACGCCGGCGGCCAAGCCGTAGCGCTGGTCGTTGGCGATGGCGACCGCCTCGTCCTCGTCGCCGAAGGGGATGATGCCCACGACCGGCCCGAAGATCTCCTCGCGCGCGATCGTCATGTCGTTGGTCACCCCGGTGAACAGCGTCGGCTCCACGTAGTAGCCGGGGCGGTCGGGCACGCCGCCGCCGACGAGCACCGTGGCGCCCTCGGCCTGCCCGGCGGCGATCCAGCCGAGCACCTGCCCGCGCTGCTCCTCCGAGACGAGCGGTCCGACGGTCACGCCGCCGGCGAGGCCGTCGCCGAGCGCGACCTTGCGCACGGCCTCGGCGAGCCGCTCGGTGGCCTGCTCGAGGATCGAGCGCTGCACGAGCAGGCGGCTGCCCGCGGTGCACATCTGACCCGAGTGGCCGAAGCTGGCGCGCATCGCGGTGAGCACCACGGCGTCGAGGTCCGCGTCCTCGAACACGATGTTGGGGCTCTTGCCGCCGAGCTCGAGGGTGAGCCGCTTGAAGTCGCCGCTGGCCGCGGTCATGACCTTGCGACCCACGTCGGTGCTGCCGGTGAAGGAGACCTTGGCCACATCCGGATGCGCGGTGAGCGCGGCGCCGACGCGCCCGTCGCCGGTCAGCACGTTCACGACGCCGGCGGGCACGCCGGCCTCCTCGCAGATCGCGGCGACGCGCAGCATGGTGAGCGGGGTCTGCTCGGCCGGCTTGACGACGACGGCGCAGCCCGCGGCGAGCGCCGGCGCGAGCTTGAAGGCGCCGGTCATGATTGGGAAGTTCCAGGGCAGGATCAGCGCGGCCACGCCGACCGGCTCGAGCGTCGTGTACACGTGGTGCTGCCCGCCGTCGATCGGCACGACGGTGCCGGTCAGCCGCGACGGCGCCCCGGCGTAGTACCGGAACACCCGCGCCGCAGTGGCGGTGTCGGCGCGGGAGCGTTCGATGGGCTTGCCGTTGTCACGGGTCTCGAGCACGGCCAGCTCCTCGAGGCGCTCCTCGATGAGGTCGGCCACGCGGTGCAGCACGCGCGAGCGGTCGTGCGGGCTCATGCCGCTCCAGCGCCGATCGTCGTGCGCGCGCTTCGCCGCGGCGACGGCGGCATCGATCTCGGCGGCGCCGGCCTGCGGCACCCGCGTGATCAGCCGCTCGGTGGCGGGGTCGATCACGTCGAGCAGCTCGGCGCCCTCCGGCGCGAGCCACACGCCGTCGACGAGGTAGGGCTCGAGGTCGGCGAGCGGGGCGAGCTGATCTCTCACGGGGTTCCTCCGGTTGGTACGAGAACGGTGCGAAGCGGATGCGGTCGCCGTCAAGCGGCGGACGGCGCGGATTCAGGCCGGTCGAGCAGGCGAGCCGGCTCGGCGACGGTCATGCGGTGCAGCACGTCGTCGGCGACGCCGAGCGCGCGCAGCCCGGGCAGCACCCGCGCGGGCACGTGCTCGAAGCCGTGGCCGCCGAAGCGCCGCAGCTGCCCCTTGGTCCAGGTCGAGTGGCCGAGCACCCAGCGGATGCCGGGGTCGCCGCCGAGCAGCTCGAGCAGCGCGTCGAGACGCTGCGGGTCGCTGGCGTTGCGGATGCGGCCCACGTGCGAGCCCTCGTTGCCGAAGCACATCTCGAGCACGGCGCCGGCCTGGCCGAGATCGCGCAGGTAGGGCAGGTCGAGGAACTCGTCGACGGTCGAGAACACCACCCGGTCGGGCGCGACGCCTTCGGCGAGCACGTGCTCGAGCACCGCGACGCCGTTGCGCGCATCGGCGGCGAGGCGCACGGTGATCGCGCTGCCGGTGCGCGCGGCGGCGCGGGCCGCGGCCGTCAGGCTGATCCGCTCCTGCTCGCCGTCCGGGGTCGAGAACGCGCCGGTGGTGCCCATGAGGCCGAGCAGTCCGGCGCGGTACGCGGTGCCGGGGATCGCCTCGGTGAGCGAGCGGATGAAGAGCTCCGTGCGCCCGTCGACGTCGAGCTCCAGGAACCAGGCCGGCAGCAGTCGCGGCAGGTAGGCGCCGTAGCCGGCGACGAGGTGCACCCCGGCGGCGCGGGCGAGCTCGGGCAGCCGCGCGTGGTCGGGTCCGAAGCCGTGCGAGCTGAGGTCGACGGCCGCGCCGAGGCCGGCGCCGGCGGCGAGGAGCAGCTCCTCGGCGAGCAGCTCGGGGTCGTCGAGCCGCAGGTTGTCGGCGAGGGCGAGCTGGCTCCAGCGCAGGGCCGCGGCGAGCTCGGAGGTCACGGGCGCCTCGGCGTCGAGCGCCTCGACGCCGGGCCGCTGCAGCGCGCTGGCGTCGGTGAGCAGGTGCTCGTGCATGCTGACGACGCCCAGCTCGCTCGGCTCGATGGGGCCGAGCACGGTCTCGATCATGCGTCGGCCGCCTCTCCGCGGGCGCACCGCGCATCCGCAATTGGATGCAATCTAAGCACACTTGGATGCATGCGGTGGAGGAGCGAGCGGATGCGCTGGGCGGCACCGCCCATCCGCTCGCCCTCGCTCACACCGCCGTGAAACCCAGCTTCCCTGCCCCGCGCGCGATCCACGGGTGCTGCGAGAACGCATCCCACACCAGCGTCGATCCCATCGCGGCCGCACCGAGGATCGCCGTGGCCCCCTTGTTGAGCCCGTAGCGCGACGCCGCGTACCAGGGCTCCTCGCCCTCGAGGTTGACGCCGTCCGTCGCGCCCCACTCGTTCCAGGCGCCCGGGTGCTCGTCGCGCAGCACCCGCAGGGCCGGCGCCACCTCCTCCGGCGCGAGCGGCAGCGCCCCGAAGAGCGAGACCGGCGGCACGGTGCCGTCGGCGTGCGGCTCGATGATCGCAGGGCGCGCGCCGTTGACGACGTAGCCGTTCGGGCCGAGCCCGGCGGCCGGGCCCCAGAGCCCGCCGGCGAAGGTGCGCCAGGTGCCGGCCTGGTCGGCGCACCAGGCCTTCGAGGCCAGCGAGGCCTCGCGCGCGTTGGCCCACCAGTCCACACCGTCGACGTCGCGCACCCGTTGGAACGGGTAGAAGGCGAGCGGGAAGTGGTAGGTGAAGAGCGTGCCGGCGGGCTCGTGGATGCACTGGTGGCCGCCGTACGAGCCGACGGGCTTGTCGAAGCCGCGCCACAGCTCGAGCGCGCGCTCCGCGGGCACCGCGTCGTGGCCGGCGGCCAGCAGGTACATCGGCAGCTGCTCGGCGGTCATCGACCAGGCGCTCACGAAGCCGTCCGCATCCGCTCCGTCCGCGTAGTCGTCCTCGCGGTCGGCGACCCAGGCCATGCGCAGCACCGTGCGGCCGTCGATCTCGTCCGTCAGCCAGTTCCAGTCGATGCGCTGCAGCAGTCGGTCGACCGCTGCGGCGAGCGCCGCGTCCTCGGCGTAGTACGCGGCCGCGACGATCGCGCCGCAGAGCGCGAGGGCGGTGTCGATCGTCGAGTACTCGCTGCGCCCCATCCGCTCGCCCGTCGCCGCGTCGACGAAGTGGGCCAGGAAGCCGTTGCGGTGCGGCACCGAGTGCTCGAGCGTGCGCAGCGTGGCGCGCACCCGGTCGTGCACGGCGTCGCGCTCGAGCACCCCGCGCTCGCCGCCGATGCACCAGGCGGCGAGCGCGAAGCCCGTCGCGGCCACCGTGGCGGTGCCGGGCAGGTCGTCGCGGTCGAGCACGAGGCCGCAGCCGGGGCTGTCGAGCTCGGCCGTGGCGTGCTGCCAGAGCCAGCGGATGGAGGCGCTCACCTCGTGGTCCGTGAGCTCCAGGATGTCGACGGGCAGTTCGGGCGAAGTCCAGGTCATGCGGCGCTCCTCCTCTGGAACGGGTTCGGGATGGCGTCGAGCAGCTGGCGCGTGTACTCGGCCTTGGGGTCGTCGATCACCTCGGCGGCCGTGCCGGCCTCGATGATGCGGCCGTTCTGCAGCACGATGGCGTGGTTGGCCAGGCTCTTCGCCGAGAGCAGGTCGTGGGTGATGTAGAGCATGCCCACGCCGTGGTCGGAGACCAGCGACTGCAGCACCTCGAGGATCTCGGCGCGGATCGACACGTCGAGGCTCGCGATCGGCTCATCCGCCACGATGAGCCGCGGCTCGGCGGCCAGCGCCCGGGCGATGACGACGCGCTGGCGCTGCCCGCCCGACAGCTCGTGGGGCAGCCGGCCGAGGTAGCGGCCCGACGGGGTCAGCCCCACCTGCTCGAGCAGGTGCGCGGCGTGCTCCACCGCCTCCTTCGGCTTGACGTGCAGGAAGTTGCGCAGCGGCCGCGACAGCGCGTAGCCGACAGTGAGCGTCGGGTTGAGCGCCGCGTAGGGGTCCTGGAACACGTACTGCAGACCGCGCCGGTACTCGCGGGCGAGCTTCGGCGGCAGCGAGGCGAGCGGATGCGGGCTGCCGTCGGCCTTCGCGTG
This sequence comes from Microbacteriaceae bacterium PS02343, assembly GCA_029959365.1. Classification (GTDB taxonomy): domain Bacteria; phylum Actinomycetota; class Actinomycetes; order Actinomycetales; family Microbacteriaceae; genus Arenivirga. Next base: position 37,009 of record JASCOA010000002.1, read on the forward strand.
GTAGCTCACGGTGCCCGAGGTGGGCAGGTCGAGCCGGGTGAGGATGCGCGCGATCGTCGACTTGCCCGAGCCGGACTGGCCGACCAGGGCCGTCACCTCGCCCTCGCGCAGCGTGAAGGAGACGTCCTGCACCGCGTCGACGTGCTCCACCTGGAAGCCGTGCCGCTTGGTGAAGCGGCGGTGCAGCCCCTCGACCGTGAGCACCGGGGCGTGCTCGACGGGGGCCTCCTGCGAGACCTCCGCGGGCTCGTCCAGCTCGGCACCCTGGTAGCCGGCCACCTCCTCGCCGAGCAGCTCGGCGTAGCTGCCGACGAGGTGCACCGAGTAGGGGTGCTTCGGTCCGCTCGTCACCGCCTCGCCAGCGTCGATGTCCTCGACGATCTCGCCCTCGTACATGACGGCCACGCGGTCGGCGACGTCGAGCAGGGTGCCCATGTCGTGGGTGATGAGGATCGCGCCGAAGCGCTCGCGCTCCTGCAGCTCGCGGATCTTGTCGAGGATCGACTTCTGCACCACGACGTCGAGTCCGGTGGTCGGCTCGTCGAACAGCACGAGCTGCGGCTGCAGCGCCAGGGCGAGGGCGAGGTTGACGCGCTGCTTCATGCCGCCGGAGAGCTCGTGCGGGTACATGTCGAGGAACTTCGCGTCGACGCTGACGAGGTCGAAGAGCTCCTCGGCCCGCTCGCGCGCCTGCGCGGTGCTCGCGCCGCGGTGCTCGCCGAGGATGTCCTCGAACATCTTGCGCACGCGCACCACGGGGTTGAGCGAGTTCATGCTCGACTGGAACACGGTCGAGACGTACGACCAGCGCAGCGGGCGCAGTGCGTCCTCGCCGAGCGTCGTCACGTCGGTCCCACCCCAGCGCACCGTGCCGCTCGAGATGCGGCCGGGACTGCGCAGCAGGCGCAGCACGCCCTGCGCGAAGGTGGTCTTGCCCGAGCCGGACTCGCCGGCCAGGCCGACGAACTCCCCGGGCGCGATGGCGAGCGAGGCGTGCTTGACGGCGTGCACCGCCGGGCCGAGCTTCGGCGTGTAGGTGACGGAGAGGTCCTCGACGGTGAGAACGGGACCGTGGACGGGACCGCGGACGGGCTGCTCGTGCATGGCTTACTTCTCCTCTTCGCGCAGGTGCGGGTTGCTGAGCATGTCGACGCCGAAGTTCACGAAGGTCAGCGAGGTCATGAGCAGGGCGAGCATGACGCCCGGCACCGCGAGCCAGAGCCAGAGCCCCTGCACGAGCGCGCCGTTCGCGTTCGCCTGGGCCAGCATCTGGCCCCAGCTCACGACGTTCGGGTCGCCGAAGCCCATGAAGGAGAGTCCGGCCTCGGCCGCGATGGCCGCGGTCGCCGCCCCGATGAAGCCCGAGACGACCAGGCTCGACATGTTGGGCATGATCTCCCGGAACACGATGCGCAGCATGCCGTCGCCGCCGAAGCGCGCCGCCGAGACGTACTCGCGGTTGCGCATCGAGACGATGAGCGCGCGCATCTCGCGGCTGGCGCCGGCCCAGCTGGTGATCGCGATGACGAAGACGAGCAGCAGCAGGCCGCGGGTCTCGCTGTAGGCGACGATCACCATCATGAGCGGCAGCACCGGGATCACGAGGGCGAGGTTCGTGAAGAAGGAGAGCACGTCGTCGAGCGGGCTGCCCTCCTTGTACCCGGCGAGCAGGCCGATCACGATCGCGATGACGATCGTGGCGAGGCCGCCGAGCACGCCGATCGCGAAGGAGAGACGGGTGCCGTGCACGATCTGGGTCCAGATGTCGTAGCCGAGCGTGTTGGTGCCCAGCCAGTGAGCGGCGCTCGGGTCCTGCACGGGCTGGAAGCTCGCATCCGTCGGGCTGTACGGGGTGAGCAGATCGGCGAAGATCGCGACCAGCGCGAACACGGTCAGCATGACGATGCCGATGCGGGCCTTGCGGCTCGACCAGATCACCGCGTACCAGCGCGGGGGCCGCACGATCGCAACGACCTCCTTCTCGCTCGCGTCGTCCGCTGCGATGCTGCGCCGGAAGGTGCGCGTGGGTCGGGTACGCGACGGCTCTGTTCGCGATGCCCGCGGCGTGGAGTTGTTCTCGGACATGACGGCTCCTCTCAGGCCGCGCTCTTGCGGGCGCGCGGGTCGATGAGCGGGTAGATGAGGTCGACGATGAAGTTCGCCGTGAGCACGATCACGATCGTGGCCAGCAGGATCGCCTGCATGAGCGGGAAGTCGCGGTTGGCGGTGGCCTCGCCGAGCAGGCGCCCCATGCCGGGGTAGTCGAAGACGGTCTCGATGAGGATCGAGCCGCCCATGAGCACGCCGAGCGAGAGCGCGAAGCCCGTCACGACCGGCAGCATGGCGTTGCGCGCCGCGTAGCCGAGGGCCAGGGTGCGGTCCTTCAGACCGGCGGCTCCGGCGAGGCGGATGTAGTCCTCGCCGAGCACCTGCACCATCGTGTTGCGCATCGACAGGATGAAGCCGATCGGCGCCGTGACCATGAGCGTGAACGCCGGCAGGAAGCCGTGCGAGACCACGTCGAGCACGTGCAGCGGCGTGCCCGGGTCGGTGTAGCCGTAGCCGCCGGATGCGGGGAACCAGCCCAGCGTGTAGGCGAAGAGGAACAGCACGAGCAGGCCGATCCACACCGACTGCAGGTTGCCGAGGAAGGTCGAGCCGATCGAGATGGTGGTGTCGAAGCGGCTGTTGCGACGCCAGGCCGCGAAGGCGCCGAGCAGGGTGCCGAGCACGAAGGAGAGCACCTGGGTGAGCCCGACGAGCACGAGGGTCCACGGCAGCGCCTGCCCGATCACGTCGACCACCGGGAAGGGGAAGTACGTGAACGAGATGCCCAGGTCGCCGCTGGCGAGCTGCTGCAGGTACTGCCAGTAGGCGACGAACACGTTCTCGTCGCCGTAGCCGAGCATCGTGCGGATCGCCGCGACCTGGGCCGGGTCGACCTCGCCGCGACCGGTGAGCTGGCGCACCATGATCTCGGCGGGGTCGCCCGGCTGCAGGCGAGGGATGATGAAGTTCAGCGTGATCGCCGCCCAGAGGGTGAGCAGGAAGTACGCCGTCTTGCGCAGGTAGTACCGCACGGCTCAGTCCTCCTCGTCCGACCCGGGCGGGCGCAGCTCGGGCGCGATGCGGATCAGCTGATCGATCGGGTACGGGTTCTCCTCGCTCGGCCACCCCACCGCGTTCTCGGTGCGGTAGATGAGCCGGCTGGGCGCGTACATGAGGGCGATGTAGGGGAACTCGGTCATGAACACGTCGATGACCTCGCCCTCCATCTCCTTCGCGCGCGCCTCGTCGACCTCGGTGCCCCACTCGGCGACGAGCTCGTCGACCGCGGGGTCGGCGTAGCGGGCCCGGTTGAGCAGCAGCTCGTCGCCGCTCGAGATCTGCGAGGTGATCAGCCGCGAGCCCAGGTCGCGGGCCCGCTGGCAGCCGCCGCCGACGAAGTCGACGACCATGTCGAAGTCGCCCGAGCGCTGCATGCCGTCGACCGCGTTCGGGTCGGTGGTGACCATGCGCACCTGCACGCCCACGTCGCGCGCGTTGCGCACGACGACGTCGGCCATCGCGATGATGTCCATGAAGCCGGCCTGCACGCTGAAGACGAAGGAGAGCGGATCGCCGTTCTCATCCACGCGCATCCCGTCGGCGCCGCGCTCGTAGCCCGCCTCGTCGAGCATCCGGTTCGCCGCGTCGGGGTCGTAGGGGATGTACTCCTCGCCCCGCCACCGCTCGGGCACGTCGTCCTGCTGCACCGGCAGCAGGAGCATGGTCTGGCTGGCCGGCTCCATGATGCCGAAGCTCGAGCGCTCGGTGAGCGCCTCGCGGTCGAGCGCGTAGGCGAAGGCCTCGCGGAACGCCGGGTCGTTCAGCACGGGTCGCTCGTTGTTGAGGGCGAGCACCGTCGTGGCGTCCGGCGGGTAGTAGAAGTGCGCGTTCTCGGGGTCGGGGTCGACCACCGAGCGGTTGGGGTTCGGGATGTCGCCGCGGTAGAGATCGAGCGCGCCGCCGCGGATCTTGAGGGCGCCGGAGTTCGCGTCGTACTGGCCCTCGAGCGAGAGCTGCTGGATCTTCACCTCGTCGGCGTTCCAGTAGTTCGGGTTGCGCTCGAGCACCAGCCGGCGGCCGTTGTAGGACGAGGGCATGAACGGGCCGGTGGCCACGCCCTGCTCGTCGATGAAGAGGGTCGGGTCGCCCTGGTCGCCGTAGATGTGCTCGGGCAGCATCTTGAAGGTCTGCAGCAGGTCGTCGGTCTTCGGCACGGCCGGGCCGGCGAACTGGAACTCGACGGTGTGCTCGTCGAGCGCGGTGACGGTCTCGAGGGGCGCGCCGTAGAGGTCGCCCCAGATGCCGCCGCGGTCGGAGGCCGGGAACTCCTTCGCAGCGTTGAAGGTGTAGAGCACGTCGTCGGCGTCGAAGGCCTCGCCGTCGCTCCACTGCACGCCCTCGCGCAGCTCGAGCACCATGCGGTCGTTGCCGTCCCACTCGTAGCCGGTGGCGAGCCACGGCACCGCCTCGCAGCTGAAGCGGTCGCGGATCATGAGCGGCTCGAAGAGCCAGGTCGTCACGCTCGCGTTCGGCGAGAGCCAGTTGTAGTTGAGCAGGCCCTGCGTCGCGCCGTTCGCCTCGGACGGCATGCGCAGCTCGGCGATCATGCCGGGCTCCGCCGCGGGCGGCGGCTCCAGGCCGATGTTCGCGCAGGCCGTGGTCGCCAGCAGCGCGGTCAGCCCGACGGCGCCGGCCGCCGCTCTGGTGCGGTTCCTCATCAGGACCTCCTCGTCCTCCGGGTGGATCAGGTGGGCGGATCCGCCTCCTCGGCGCATCCGCAGGACTCCCGCACGACCAGCTCGGTCGGCAGGGTGGTCAGGTCGTCGATCGGCTCGCCGAGCGCGCCGGCGGCGGCGCGGGCTCCGAGCTCGGCGATGGGCTGGTGCACGGTGGTGAGCCGTGGCGAGGCGATCTCGGCGAGCGCATGGTCGTCGAAACCGGTGACGGCCACATCGGCGGGGATCCGGTAGCCGAGCCCCGGCAGCGTGGCGAGCATGCCGATGGCCAGCTCGTCGTTGGCGCAGACGAGCGCCTCGGGCAGCTCGCCGTGCGCGTGCAGCTCGCGCGCCGCGACGGCGCCGCTGCGCACGTCGAGCCCGAGCCGCAGCGGCTCGCCGGCCTCCTCGATGCCGCGCTCGGCGAGCGCCGCGCGGAAGCCCTCGTAGCGCCAGGCGGTGTCGGGCGAGCCGTGCGGCTCGCCGATGAAGCGCAGCCGACGGTAGCCGTGATGGTCGATGAGGTGCAGGGTCAGCGCGGATGCGGCCGCCCGCCCGTCCGTGACGATCGCGGGCACCCCCTCCGCCTCCCCCGCGACGAGGATGACGCGGCCGGCCTTCGCGAGGCTGACGACCTCCTCATCGGGCAGCGTGCCGCCGGCGACGATGAGCCCGTCGGTGCGCTCGGCGAGCTGCCGTACCGCGTCGACGGCGTCGGGCCGCAGGTGCGTGCCGACGACGTTGATCACCACCCCGCGCTCCACCGCCACGGTCTCGGCGCCCTCGATGAGCTGGGCGAAGTACGGCCCGCCGAGGCCCGGCAGCACGATGCCGAGCGTGCTCGTGCGCTGCAGCGAGAGGGCCCGCCCGATCGCGCTGGGCCGGTAGCCGAGCCGGTCGATGGCCTCCTGCACGCGCTGCTTCGTCGGCTCGACGACGCGGGGGTCGTCGTGGGTGACGCGGCTGACGGTGGCGACGGAGACGCCGGCTTCGCGGGCGATGTCGCGGATCGTGGGGCGCGCGCTGGGCGTCATGCTCATCCACCTCGCTCCGTCGCGTCGATGCAGGTCCACCGTGACCCGTTCGAGGGATACGCTAGGTCATGTAACCGGTTACATCAAGCACGAAGCGCGTTGGCGGACAGGTGCGGGACATCCAGGATCGATGCATCCGCATCGGCGTAGGGTCGCGACCATGCGCACCGACATCGTCACCGGACTCCGCTTCCCCGAGGGCAACCGCTGGCGGCAGGGGCGGCTCTGGTTCGCCGACATGCACACCGGCGAGGTGCTCTCGATCAACCCCGATGCCGAGACCGAGCCGCGCCTCGAGACGACGCTGCCCGGCCAGGCCTCGGGCCTCGGCTGGCTGCCCGACGGCCGGCTCATCGTCAGCTCCATGGCCGAGCGGGCCATCCGCGTCGTCGAGTCCGACGGCTCGAACAGCGTCTGGGCCGACCTCTCCGACGCCGAGCCGTCGCACCTCAACGACATGATCAGCGACGAGGCCACCGGGCGCACCTACGTGGGCGCCTTCGGCTACGACCTCTACGGCGGCGAGGCGCTGCGACCCGGCCCGCTCCACGTCGTCGAGCCCGACGGCTCCTCGCGGCTCGCGGCCGACGGCCTCGTGTTCCCGAACAGCGCGAACATCCTGCCGGGCACCCGCACGCTCGTGATCGGCGAGACCTGGGGCGGCGTCCTGACCGCCTTCGACATCGAGCGCGACGGGTCGCTGACCGGCCGCCGCACCTGGGCGACGCTGCCCGAGGGCGTGACGCCGGACGGCAGCACCGTCGACGCCGAGGGTGCGATCTGGGTCTGCTCGGTCGACACCGGCGAGTTCCTGCGCGTGCTCGAGGGCGGCGAGATCACCGACCGCATCGCGTTCGAGGGCCGCTGCGCGATCGACTGCGCGCTGGGCGGAGCGGATGGGCGCACCCTCTACCTCTCCACCGCCGACAGCTACGATCCCGCCGTCACCGCGACGACCCGGGCCGGCACGATCACCGCGGTGCGGGTCGCGGTACCGCGGGCCTGAGGCTCACTCCCCCGGCCGCACCCAGTCGCCGGAGCGCCCGCCCGACTTCGCGACGATGCGCACGTCCTCGATCACGACGGCCTTGTCCATGCCCTTGACCATGTCGACGATGGCGAGCGCCGCGACCGAGACGCTCGTGAGCGCCTCCATCTCCACGCCCGTGCGATCGGCCGTGCCGACGGTCGCCTCGATCGCCACCCCGTCGTCGCGGATCTCGAGCTCGACGCCGGCGCGGTGCACGCCGATCACGTGCGCGAGCGGCAGCAGCGTCGGCGTGGCCTTGGCCGCCTGGATGCCCGCGATGCGCGCCACCGCGAGCACGTCGCCCTTGGGCGCGGTGCCGTCGCGCAGGGCGGCGACGATCTCGGGGCCGCAGCGCACGAAGCCGCGAGCGGTGGCGCTGCGCACGGTCGGCTGCTTGGCGGTGACGTCGACCATGCGGGCGTGACCGGAGGCGTCGAGGTGCGTGAAGCTCATGCGCCCATGCTCGCACCCCTTGCGCCATCGCCGTCGGCCTCGACAGGCTGGAGGCCTCACCGATGAGAGGACCGCCGATGACGCACGCTCCCGAGAACTGGATGCGCCCCCTGGGCTCGACAGGACGATCCGTGAGCGCGGTGACCCTCGGCACCTCGCCGCTCGGCACGCTCGCGCCCGAGACCGCGACCGAGCTCGTCGCCACCGCGCTGGCCAGCGACATCCGCACCATCGACACCTCGAACGGCTACTCCGACAGCCGCAGCGAGCCGGTGCTCGGCGCGGCCGTCGCCGCCGCTGGCGGGCTGCCGGCGGACGCGCTCATCATCACGAAGACCGACGCCTCCGGCCGCGACTACTCGGGCGACCGGGTGCGCGCCTCGGTGCGGGAGAGCCTCGAGCGCCTGCAGCTCGACCACCTGCCGCTCGTGCACCTGCACGACCCCGAGCAGTTCGAGTGGGACGAGATCGCCCAGCCCGGCGGCGCCGTCGACGCGCTCGTCGCGCTGCGCGAGCAGGGCCTGGTCGGCTCGATCGGCGTCGCGGGCGGCGACGTGCGCGTCATCCGCCGCTACGTCGAGCTCGGCGTCTTCGACGCGCTGCTCGTGCACAACCGGCTCACCCTCGTCGACCACAGCGCCGACGCGCTCGTGAACGACGCGATCGACCGCGGTATGAGCGTGTTCAACGCCGCGATCTTCGGCGCCGGCATCCTCGCGGCGCCGCGATCGGGCATCACCTCCTACGGCTACCGGCCGGCGAACGAGGCGGTGCTCTCGGCGGTCGCCGCGCTGGCCGACCTCGCTGACGAGTACGGCACCGACCTCGCCACCGTCGCGCTGCAGACGTCCCTGCGCGACGCCAGGATCACCTCGACCGTGGTCGGCCTGAGCAAGCCCGAGCGGATCGCGACGACCCTCGCATCCGCTCGCCGCCCGCTGCCCGACGAGCTGTTCGAGCGCGCCGCCGCCCTGCTGCCGCCGGCCTCCGCGTGGCTCGACGCCTCGTGACCGCGCCCTACCGCTTCGCCGTCGTCGGCACCGGCTGGCGCACCGGCTTCTTCCACGCCGTGCGGCGAGCGCTGCCCGAGCGCCTGCAGCTGAGCGGCGTCGTCGCGCGCAGCGACGCCTCCGCAGCGCGCGCCGCGGCCGAGCACGACGCACCCGTGCACCGCTCCATCGCCGAGCTGCTCGCCGGCGAGCGCCCCGACTTCGTCGTGGTCAGCGTGCCGCGCGAGGCCGCGCCCGACGCCGTCGCCGAGCTCGTCGCCGCGGGTGTGCCGGTGCTCACCGAGACCCCGCCGGCCGCCGACCTCGAGGGGCTGCGCGCACTGTGGCGCGAGGTCGGGCCGAGCGGTCTCGTGCAGGTCGCCGAGCAGTACCCCCGCTACCCCGGCCACGTCGCCCGCAAGGCGGTCGTCGACTCCGGCGCGATCGGCCGGGCGACCTCGGTGCACGTCTCCTCGACGCACGACTACCACGCGTTCGCGCTCATCCGCGGCCTGCTCGGCGCCGGCTTCGCACCCGTGCAGGTGCGAGCGGATGCGTTCGAGAGCCCGCTCGTCGATCCGCTCGTCCGCGACGCCTGGACCGACGACGATGCCGAGAAGCCGGCGACGACGATCCTGGCGACGATGGACTTCGGCGACGGCCGCTCGGGCCTCTACGACTTCACGAGCAATCAGTGGCACAACCAGCTGCGCCACCGCCGCCTGCTCGTGCGCGGCACCCGCGGCGAGCTCGCCGACGACGCCGTCATCCGCCTCACCGGACCGCGCACCATCGTCGAGTCGTCGATCGTGCGCCGGCAGATCGGCTACGACCTCGACCTCGACGGCTTCGCCACCGAGCACCTGACCTTCGAGGGCGAGGTGGTCTGGCGCAACGCCTTCCCGGGCACGCGGCTCTCGGACGAGGAGCTCGCGCTCGCCGACCTGCTGCTCGCGACCGGGGCCTGGGCGCGCGACGGCGGCGACGCCCCGTATCCGCTCGCCGAGGCCAGCCAGGACCACGCGATCACGCTGGCGATGCAGCGGGCGCTGGCGAGCGGCGGCCGGGAGTCGGTGGGCGCGGAGCCCTGGTCGGCCTCGAGCTGAGGCGATCCCCCTCCGGTCCCGGGCCGACGTCGCGCGGCGGCGACCCGGGCCTCGGCGGAATAGCGTCGAGCGGATGCCCGTTCGCCTCCTCATGACCGTCGAACCCGCTGCGCTGGAGGACGTGCTCGCTGCGCTGGAGGTGCGCCTCGGCCGCACCGCCCGCACCGACCTCGCCCCGGGCGCCCTGCTGCCCCTCGCGAACGGCGCCGTGACGCTCGTCTACGTGGTCGACGGCGAGATCACGGGCGAGGCGGAGCCGGACTCCGCCTGCACCCTCGACGCGCCCGCCGGAGCGGCCGCACCGGCCGGCGGCCGGCGCACCCTGCTGGCCGGCGACGCGTTCCTGACGATGGGACGGAGCGGCACGGGGCTCGAGTCGGTGTCGGGCGCACGGCTCGTCACGGTCGAGCTCGAGCTCGTGGCGGCTCCCGCCACCCGTGCCGTGCCCGACGTCGTCTTCGTCACCGGATTCGCCGCGCTCGAGCCGGCGGGGGCCGCGCTCGCCGCCAACCTCGCGCCGCTCGCCGGCGCACCCCGTTCCGGCGACCCGCTGATCTGCCGCATGATGATCACCACCGTGCTGCTCTCGGTGATCCGCGCCTGGGCCCAGCTCGGCTGCGCGCCCGCCGGTTGGCCGGCCGCCGCCGACCCCTTCCTGCAGCGCGTCGTCGCGGCGATCCACGACGAGCCCGGCCGCGACTGGTCGCTCGACCGCCTCGCGAGCATCGGCGCCATGTCGCGCACCGTGCTCGCCGAGCGCTTCCGCGCCGAGCTCGGCAGCACCCCGGCCACCTACGTCGCCGAGGTGCGCATGGAGCTGGCGAAGCGGCTGCTCGACGACGGCCGTCCGGTCTCGGAGGTCTCGCGCGAGCTCGGCTACCACTCCGACGAGGGCTTCAGCCGCGCCTTCCGCCGGCGCACCGGCGTGGTGCCGTCGGCCTGGCGCACGGGCGATCGGCTGGCCCGCACCGCCTGAGCGATACGTGCGTTCAGCTCCACCGCAGCACCTGAGCGAGCGGATGGCGACGGGCCGCCGACCTGCGCGGTCGACGGCCCGTGCGCATCCGCTCAGCCGCGCTCGATGCGGTTCGACGCCCCGAAGAGCGCCGCGCCCACGAGCAGCAGCAGCGCGCCGAGCAGGTCGGCGGCCACGACCCCGAGGCCGTCGACGATGAGCCCGCCGACGCCTGCTGCGAGCGCGATGCCGCCCTGGAAGCCGGTGACGACGAGCGCCCCGCCCGCCTCGAGCCGGTCGGGCATGCGGTGGCCGACCCAGGTGTTCGCCACGATCAGCCACGAGGCGAAGAAGAAGCCCCAGACGAGCACCGCCGCGCCGAGCGCGACGATCGAGCCCGGCAGCAGCACGACCGCGCCGACCATGACGGCGATCGAGACGGGCGCGACCACCGAGAACAGCGCGAAGGTGCGGTCGACGATCAGCCCGATGACGAGGTTGCCGAGCAGCCCGCCGACGCCGAACAGGGCCAGCAGCGCGACGATCGCGCCGGGCTCGGCATCCGGCATGCGCTCGAGGGCGAGTCGGATGTAGGTGTAGGCCGTGAAGTGCCCGAGCACGACGAGCACGTGGCCGGCCAGGCCGAGCCCCACGCCGGGCCGGCGCACGGTGTCGACGAGGATGCGGATGCTCGAGGCCTTGGCCGCCGGCACCGACGGCAGCAGCGCCCGCAGCGGGATCGCGAGCACCGCCGTGAGCAACCCCACCAGCACAAAGACGGCGCGCCAGTCGAGCACCTCGCTGAGCATGACGCCGATCGGCACCCCGGCGACGGTCGCGAGCGAGACGCCGGCCGAGGTGAACATGACCGCGCGGCCGATGCGCTCGGGCCCGACGATGCGCTCGGCGACCGTGATCGACATCGCCCAGAAGGCGCTGATCGCCGCGCCGAGCAGGAACCGCGAGACGAGCACCAGGGCGAGATTCGGCGCGAGCCCGGCGAGCACCCCGGAGACGCCGGCGGCCACGGCCATCACGACGAGCAGCGTGCGCCGGTCGAGCCGCGGGAAGATCAGCCCGATGGTCGGCGCCGCGATGAAGCCGACCAGCGCCGTCACCGTCACCGTCTGTCCGGCCTGCCCCGGCGTGACGCCGAGGCTCTCGGCCATCTCGGTGAGCACCCCGTTGGGCAGGAACTCGGCCGTCACCAGCAGGAAGCTCAGCAGCATCACCGCCACGAGCGCGCCGTAGCGCAGGGGGCCCGCGGCGGTCGCGGGAGGGATGACGGGGACGGATGCGGTGGTGCTCATGCTCCGACGATCCCAGCCGGACGGCTCGCGCGCCCGACCGAGCGTCCACGGCGTCCGACCGTTCGTCCGCCTCCCTGTTCATCCGCGCTGCGATCCGTCCACGCATCCGCTCGTCCGCTCGTCCGCTCGTCCGCTCGTGCGGTCCGTACCGTCGGCGCCGCCTCAGCCGCCGCCGATATCGTCGAGCCCGTGCTCCTCCTCGGCATCGCCGCCCTCCTGCTGCTCGCGTACGCGATCTTCCGCCGACGCGACCCCCGCATGCTCCGCAACGGCGTGCTGCTCACGGGCGCGCTCGCCTTCGGGGCGCTCGGCGCCCTCTCGCTCGCCGCGGAGGTGAACCCGATCGCCTCGTTCGCGCTGCTGCTGCTCGCCGTCGCGCTTCCGGTGAGCGTCGTGGTCTTCGGCGTCGCGCTGATCGCCAACGGGGTGACCATGCTGCGCCGCGAGGGCCGCAGCCTCGGCAACCGGCTCTCGCTCATCGCCGGCGTGCTCGTCTTCGCGCTGCCGATCGCCGCGGTGCTCATCGCCCTCGTGTTCGGCACCGCGGGCGTCGCCATCGCTGCCCTGCTGGCGCTCGCGTCGCTCTACGCGAGCGCGGCGTTCACGTCCTTCGCCGTCTACTCGGTCGTCTACGGGCGGATGCGCCACCGCCTCGCCCCTGCGGCGATCGTCGTGCACGGCTCCGGCCTGCGCAAGGACGGAACCCTCACGGCCCTGCTGCGCGGCCGCGTCGATCGCGGGCTCGCGGTCTACCGCGCGGAGCGGGCCCGCGGCCGCAGCCCGCTGCTCATCCCCTCCGGCGGTCGCGGATCGGACGAGGCCCGTTCCGAGGCCTCGGCCATGACCGAGTACCTCGCCGCACAGGGCGTGCCCTCCGACGACCTGCTGCCGGAGGACCGCTCCACTACGACGCGCGAGAACATCGAGTACTCGACCGCGCTGCTGCGCGACGCCGCGCGCCCCGGCCCGCTGCTGCTCGTCACGAGCGACTACCACGTGCTGCGCACGGCCTCGCTCGCCCGCAAGCTGGGTGTCGACGCCCAGGTGGTCGGTGCGCGGACGGCCCGCTACTACGTGCCGAGCGCGTTCCTGCGCGAGTTCGCGGCGCTGCTCGTCGAGAACAAGTGGGTCTCGGTGATCGCCCTCGCGCCGCTGCTCGTGCTCGCGGTCGGCATCCTGATCGGCGGCCTGCTCGGCTCGTTCTGAGCGGCGCCGCTACGGTGCCCCTGGAGGGACTCGAACCCCCAACCCTTTCCTTAGGACGGAACTGCTCTTCCATTGAGCTACAGAGGCTGATGCCCTCCCAGCCTAGCGGGGCACGCCCCTACGCTCGAGGCATGAGCGACAACCCCTTCCTCGCGCCCAGCACGCTGCCGTACCAGCTGCCGGACTTCGCCTCCATCCGCTTCGAGCACCTGGCGCCGGCGTTCGAGGCGGGGCTCGCCGAGCAGCGCGCCGAGGTGGCGGCGATCGTCGCCGACCCGGCGCCGGCGACCTTCGCGAACACGATCGAGGCGCTCGAGCGCAGCGGGCAGGTGCTCGGTCGGGTGAGCCGCGTCTTCTTCAACGCCTCCAGCGCGGATGCGACCCCCGAGACGGATGCGCTGGAGGCCGAGCTCGCGCCCCGGCTGGCCGCGCACGACGACGCGATCCGGCTGGACTCGGCGCTGTACGAGCGCATCCGCTCGGTGCCGGCCGAGGGCCTGGATGCGGAGCAGGCGTACCTGCTCGAGCGCTGGACCACGCGGCTGCGCATCGCCGGCGCCGAGCTCGACGAGACCGCCAAGGCCCGGCTGCGCGAGCTCAACGGCGCGCTCGCCGAGCTGACCACGCGCTTCGAGAAGCAGCTGCTGGCCGACACGAACGAGCTCGCGGTCGTCTTCGACACCGCCGAGGAGCTCGACGGCCTCTCCCCCGCGGAGCTGGGCGCCGCGGCGAGCGCCGCGAGCGACCGGGGTCTCGACGGCAAGTGGCTCGTCGCCCTCGTGCTCTTCACCGGGCACCCGTTCCTCGCCTCGCTGACGAACCGCGAGTCGCGCCGTCGCATCATGGAGGCGTCCCGCGCCCGCGGCAGCCGCGGCGGGGCCCACGACAACCGCGCCACCGTGCTCGAGATCGTGCGGCTGCGGGCCGAGCGCGCCGAGCTGCTCGGCTACCCCAGCCACGCGGCGTGGGTCACCGCCGACCGCACGGCGGGCAGCCCCGAGGCGGTCGACGCCATGCTGCGCCGTCTCGCCCCGGCCGCCGCGGCCAACGCCGCCGCCGAGCACGCCGAGCTCGAGGCCATCGCCGGGCACCCCGTCGAGGCGCACGACTGGAAGCTCTATGCCGAACGGGTGCGGGCCGAGCGCTTCCAGGCCGACGCCGCTGCGCTGCGGCCGTACTTCGAGGCCGAGCGGGTGCTGCAGGAGGGCGTCTTCAGGGCCGCCCACCTGCTCTACGGCCTGGACTTCGCCGAGCGGACGGACCTGGTCGGCTACCGCCCCGAGGTGCGCGTCTTCGAGGTGACCGAGCGCGGCGGCGATCCCGTGGGCCTCTTCCTGCTCGACCTCTACACGCGCGACAGCAAGCGCGGCGGCGCCTGGATGAACTCCCTCGCCCGCTGGAACCGCCTGCTCGACGAGCCGGTCGTCGTCACCAACAACCTCAACGTGCCGCGCCCGCCCGCGGGCAGCCCCACGCTGCTGACCTACGACGAGCTCACGACCCTCTTCCACGAGTTCGGCCACGCCCTGCACGGCCTGCTCGCCCGGGTGACCTACCCGAGCGCGGCCGGCACGAGCGTGCACCGCGACTTCGTGGAGTTCCCCAGCCAGGTCAACGAGATGTGGGCCCTCGAGCCCGCCGTCCTCGAGGCCTACGCGGTGCACCACGAGACGGGCGAGCGGATGCCCGCCGAGCTCGTCGAGCGCCTGCGGGCCGCCGAGCGCTACGGCCAGGGCTTCGCCACGAGCGAGTACCTCGCCGCCGCCATCCTCGATCAGGCCTGGCACCGGCTGAGCCGGGACGAAGCGGATGCGGTCGCCGACGTCGCCGCCTTCGAGGCGGCGGCGCTCGAGGCGGCCGGCCTCGCGCATCCGTCCGTGCCGACGCGGTACTCGAGCACCTACTTCGCGCACACCTTCTCAGGCGGTTACGACGCCGGCTACTACGGCTACATCTGGAGCGAGGTGCTCGACGCCGACACCGTGGAGTGGTTCGCCGAGCACGGCGGGCTCACCCGCGAGAACGGCGACCGGTTCCGGGCGCGGCTGCTCGGCGTGGGCGGGTCGAAGGACCCGCTCGAGGCGTACCGCGACTTCCGCGGCCGCGACGCCCGCATCGAGCCGCTGCTCGAGCGCCGCGGCCTCGCGTGAGCCGCTACGCCGCAGGCGCCAGGTAGCCGTCCCACTCCGGCTCGACCCGCTCGGCGCCGCGCACCGTCCAGGTGCCGCCGCGCGGCTGCGAGGGCGTGACGCGAAGGCGCCAGCCCATCTCGGCCGGGTTGCGGTCGCTCTTGAGGTTGTTGCACTTGAGGCAGCAGGCCACCAGGTTCTCCCACGTGTCCTTGCCGCCTCGGGAGCGGGGCTGGATGTGGTCGATGGTCGTCGCGTGCGCGCCGCAGTAGCCGCAGCGGTGCTCGTCGCGGCGCAGCACGCCCCGGCGGCTGACCGGCACGGCGCGACTGCTCGCGATGCGCACGTAGCGGCTCAGCAGGATCACCGACGGACGGTCGAAGGCGCCTCGCGTGCCGAAGACGGGATGCTCGCCATCCCGTTCCAGCACGGTCGCCTTGCGGTTCATCACGAGGATCAGTGCTCGTTTGTAGGAGACCACGGCCAGGGGCTCGTAGCCGGCGTTCAGTACCAGGGTGCGCATCCGCGTCCTCTCGACAGTGCCCGGACGGCTTCCGGGACCACGACTCCTCAGATCAGCGCTCGAACCCGTGCAGACAACAGAAAAGGCACCGTCGATGACTCGACGATGCCTGACTGATCCCGCGCGTGACAGAGCACGCTCGGTTGACTGCTGTTCCGTATCCGGAAGAGCGCACGCGCATCCATGGCATGGATGCGGTTCACTCCGGACATGGGAACTCCCGTTCTCGCGATGGACGCTGAGGACGCCAGGATAACCCGGTCACCCGCGCAGACGGGTGACGATCTCGTTAACTCCCGAACGGGGCGGAGGAGAGCGCGAAGGCGGCCGCCAGGCTCACGACGGCGAGGCCGAGCAGCACGAGGGCCGCGGCCCGACCTCCGCGGTGGTTGGACCGGTCGTCGCTCCGGGCGCGACGGGCCGACGCGCGACCGGCGTGCCGGGAGTGGCTCGTGTCGCGCAGCCACAGCTCGCGCAGCGTCACCGCGACGTCGTGCGCGGTGGGCCGCTGGTCGGACTCGCGCGCGGTCATCGAGCGCAGCAGCTCGTCCCAGCCCTCGGGCAGCCCATCGGGCACGACGGGCGGGCGGTGCAGTCGTGCGAGCGCGGCCTCGACCGGCGTGCCGTGGTACTGCCGCTCGCCGCTGAAGGCCTCGATGAGCACGAGGCCGAGCGAGAAGACGTCGCTGGCGGTGCCGACGGGCTCGCCGAGCACCTGCTCGGGGCTGAGGTAGGCAGCGGTGCCGAACACGGGCCCGTCGTCCTCGCGGTGCATCGTGTGCACCGAGCGGGCGATGCCGAAGTCGGCGAGCTTGACGAGGTTGCGGAACCCGAAGGCCGGCGTCTCGGCCACCAGGATGTTGCCGGGCGTCACGTCGCGGTGCACGATGCCGCGCGAGTGCACGTAGGCGAGCGCATCGGCAACCTGGCAGCCGATCTCGGCGACCTGACGTGCGGCGACGCCGCTGCTCTCGGTGAGCACGCCCCGGAAGCTCGGGGTGTCGATCAGCTCCATGACGAGGTAGTCCCGCTCGACGCCCTCGACGCGCACGGTGCCCGCGTCGAACACCTCGATGAGGCCGGGGTGGCGCAGCTCGGCGAGCAGGCGCAGCTCGCGGTCGGCCTGCTCGCTCTCGACCGGGTTCGCGGCGACGTTGCGGTAGAGCTTGACCGCGACCTCGCGGCCGAGGCGCTCGTCCCAGGCGCTGAAGACGTCGGCCATGCCGCCGCTGCCGAGGTGCTCGCGCAGCGCGTAGCGCTCGGCGATCACACTGCTCGGATCGGGCTGGGCGAGCGGATGCAGCGTTTCGGTCATCGCCCGCCTCCTCGTGGTCGAGACCCTCGCACCGATGGCGCGACGGGTTCCGAAAAGACTAGACGTTCTAGGGATATCAGACCAGGGGATGCGCGGTGCGCGGATGACGGGAGCGCATCCGCTCGGTCCGCTCCCAGCCTGGCCGTTGGTCAGTGACCGGCGGCGTCGTCCATGTCGACGTGGTCGACCGCGTCGCTCATCCGGTCGAGGAACCCGGCGATCACCGCGGCGTCGCCCGGCGGCAGCGACTCGGCGATCTCCAGCATGCGGCTGTGCATGCGGCCGAGCGTCGCGCGCACCTCTTCATCGGAGCTGAGCGTCGGCACGATCACCAGCGCGCGGCGGTCGGTCGGGTGCGGCTCGCGCTCGACGTGCCCGCTCTTGACGAGGCGGTCGATGAGGATCGTGGTGGAGGCCGACGAGATGCCGAGCTCGGCGGCGAGGTCCTTGGGGCTCACCTGGCGGCCCGCGCGGCGCGACTGCAGCAGGAACTGCACCGCCAGCAGGTCGGTCTCGCCCATGCCCATGGCGCTGCGCGTGCGGCGACGCATGGCGGCCTCAGCGGAACGGTATCGACGCATGGAGTTGAGCACCGCGATCGCTCTGCGGGTGCGCTCCTCCTCGCCATACCAGTAGCCGCCCGGGTCCACCGTGGCACTGCTCTGGCTGGTCATCTGCTCAGCCTAACCGTCCTCATCGCTAGAGCACCTAACGATTGCCTGCGATTGCCCTCCGTACCGCTCATCCCGCCAGCAGCAGCGGGATCACGATGGCGAGCCCGCCGATCGAGACGACCAGCGCCGCCGAGGCCGAGACCAGCGAGATGACGGCGCCCCGGCGGGCGCGGCGTCGCACCGAAGGCAGCGCTGGCTGCGGGTCGCGGGTGGCCTCCGCCGCCTGCGGGATGGGCGCCGTCGGCGGCGCGGGAGCGACGACCCGACGGGTGGTGTAGCGCGAGGTGGCGCCGGCGCCCTGGCCGAGCACCGCGCGGCGTCCACCGGTCGGCGGGGCGAAGGGGTTCGTGCGCGCAGCCGGCGCGTGACCGAGGCCGGCGAGCGGACCGGAGAAGCCCTGGGCGGGGGCGCCGCTCACCCGCACGGTGCCCTCCGGGAGCCACCCGGCGCGCTCGGCGGCGACGGTGTCCGCATCGACGAGCGGATGCCCGGCGGCGCGGTCGACCACGGCCGTCGCCTCGTCGATCTCGTCGTGCTGCGGCAGGATCGTGGCGCTCGAGACCGGCGGCTCGCGGTCGACGGCGACGGTGCTCTCGTCGAGACCCGCCGATCGCTCCACGACCACGGTCTCGTCGAGATCGACGGCGGGCCCGCTCGGAGCCGCCTGCGCGGACGACGGCTCGGCGTGCATCCCGAGCGCGTCGGGCTGCTGCGGCCCGGCGTCGCGGGCGCGGCGCCGCTCGCTCATCGCGTGCGCACGGGGATCGTGTCGTCGACGAGCTCGGTGTCGTGCGCGTCGAGCGAGGCGGAGCGCAGCAGCGAGTTGGTGGTCTCGTCGCTCGACAGGTCCGCGCCGCCGCCGAGCACGTCGACGATGACCACGGTGATGTTGTCGCGGCCGCCGTTCGCTTTCGCGCGCTCGACCAGCGCCTGCGCTGCCGACTCCGGGCGTCCGCTCATCGTCAGCGTCATGCGGATGCCCTCATCGGCCACCTCGCCGGTGAGCCCGTCGCTGCAGATGAGCATCCGCTCGCCGTTGATGACCGGCAGCAGCCACGAGTCGGCGGTGCTGTCGGCGGCGCCGATGGCGCGGGTGATCACGTTGCGGCGCGCGAAGGTGGCGAGGTCCTCCTTGCGCAGCGCGCCCTGCTCGATGAGCTCCTGGCCGAGCGAGTGGTCGACCGTCACCTGGTCGAGATCGCTGCCGTGGTGGCGGTAGACCCGGGAGTCGCCGATGTTGAGCACCAGCCAGTGCGGGGCGCCGTCGTGCTCGACGAGCACGATGCCGCTGAGGGTGCTGCCGGCGCCGCGCGCGTGCCCGGCGGCGATCGCGGCGACATCGGCGTTCGCGGCGATGACCGCGTCGCGCACGTGCTGCAGGGTCGGCAGCGCCGGACCCGACGCGTACCGGCGGAAGGCGTCGACCACGGCCGCGCTCGCGACCTCGCCGGCCTCGTAGCCGCCCATGCCGTCGGCGACGATGAAGACCGGCGACTCCGCCAGGAAGGAGTCCTCGTTGTTGGCGCGCTGGAGTCCCGTGTCGGTCAGCGCACCGACGGCGAGACGTACCGAGCCGACCGCGGACATGCTCAGGCGCCGACCTTGACGAGGCGCAGCTCGACCTTGCCCAGCACGAAGCGATCGAGCACCTCGGCCGAGGCGCCCTCGTCGAGCAGGTCCTCGGTGCCGTCTGCGCGCACGACGATCACGCCGTTGGTCGAGTTGAGGTCGGTCACGATCCAGCGGCCCTGGAGGAGCTCGAGCTTGGCGTGGGTCTTCGACAGCGTGCGGGTCGTGTCGGGCACCGAGAGGCTCTGCGCGCCGGAGCCCTCGATCGGCTTGCGGCCGAGCACCACGATGTCGTCGGTGACGGGCAGCACGCCGCCGTCGGCGAGCACCAGGTTCCAGAGCGCGCGCGGCTTGCGGTCGACCACGATCGTGGCGCCGACCTCGTCGTCATCGTCGTCGTCGACCTCGATGGGCGCGACGAAGGCCGGTGCGGGCGGGGCGCTCGGCGCCGGCGGCGCGGAGGGCGTCCACGACGGCGCCGCAGCGGGAGCGGGAGGGGCCGGCGGTGCGGGCGGGGCCGCGGGCGCGACGCCCGGGATCGGCGCGATGCCGGGCGGCGGCGCGATCAGCCCGGTCGCCGGCGGCGCGCTCGGGGGCGCGTACGGGTTCGCGGCCGGAGCGGGCGGTGCGGTGTACGGCTCCGGCGCGGACGGGAAGGCGGGCGGGGCCGGCTGGGCGGGCGCGCCGAACGAGGGCGGCGGCGGCGGCGGCGCGTCGAAGGCGCGAGCGTCCGGAGCGGGCGGCGGCGGGGTCGCACCGGCGAAGCCCGGCTGCGAGGAGGGCTGGCCGAATCCGGGGCCCGGGGCCTGGTCCGCTGCGGGCGGGGGCGGAGGCGCGGTGCTGCCGTAGCCGCCGCTGACGGGCGGCGGCACCGCTCCCGGCGCGACGACGCCCGGTGCGAAGCGACCGCCCTGCTGGTCGAGCGAGGCGCCCGTGGTCCCGCCGACGACCTGAGCGCCCTTGGCGCCGAGCAGCAGCGCCCAGACGAAGGGCAGCAGCACGCCGAGCACGGTGAAGCCGGTGCCCTTGCCGAAGCGGGCGTTGATGCGATGGACCGCGATGAGCCGGAAGTAGTACTGGTAGGCCAGGTTGGCCACCGGGATGAACGCGAGCACCAGCGTCCAGAGCGGCTGGCCCCCCAGCTTGAGCAGGGTGAGCTCGTTCAGGACGGGCACCCAGCCCTTCCACGCCGGCTCCCCCAGCTTGGTGAAGACCTTCGAGAG
This sequence comes from Microbacteriaceae bacterium PS02343, assembly GCA_029959365.1. Taxonomy (GTDB): domain Bacteria; phylum Actinomycetota; class Actinomycetes; order Actinomycetales; family Microbacteriaceae; genus Arenivirga. The sequence goes on from JASCOA010000002.1 coordinate 57,288, forward strand.
CCCCAGTGCGTAGAGCACGTAGACGACGATGCCGACGAGGAAGAGGCTCCCGTAGACGATGCCGAGGATGGCGAGGACGCTCTGGTCCCCGGTCGTGCTGTACTCGACGTTCACGAGAGTGCTTCCTTTCGACGGGCCGTAGGCCATCCTGCCGTGGATCCGGTGCCGGAATCGAGTCTCCGCAGGAACGAGGCCGGACTGAGGGCGTGCCGCAGCACCGCGCGGGCGCCGCCCTGACCCAGCACCTCGGAGCGCTCGGCGTCGAGCAGCGACCATGCGGCGTGCGCCTGCTCGGGCCCCGGCGGGTGCTCGCCGAAGACGGCGACGTCGACGGCCTGGGCGAGCTGCACGGCGCGGGGGCGGCCCAGCTCGGCGGCGATCTGCAGTCGGGTGCCGTCGCGGGGCACGGCGATCCGCGCATCCGTGTAGGTGTCGATCAGCTCCTCCCAGGCGCCGACGATCGACACCTCGGGCGAGACGGCCGCGCGGCGGCCCCGCCGGCGCAGCAGCTTGCCGACGGCCAGCACGATCACCGGCAGCAGCACGAGCGCGACGACGGCGAGGACGAGCGCCACGAGGCGCAGGGCGGCGAAGGCCTGCGCGAGGCGGGCCTGCTCCTCCTGCTCGTCGGTCAGCGGCGCCGACTCGGCGTCCTCGCTGAGCGCCTCGGGCGGATCGATGGGGTCGCTCGACTCCTGCTGCGGCACGGTCGGGTTCTGCGGCAGCTCCTCGCCCTCGGCGATGACCGACGGCGGCATCGCGAACTGCGGGGTCGATGCCAGGGCCGCCCAGTCGCCGCTCGCGGAGCGCACCTCGGCCCACGCCGTGACGTTCTCGCCCGTGCAGACGTCGGCGCAGGCGGGCACGCCCGCCGGGGCGGTCTCGCCGAGCCGCACGCCGATCGCCACCCGCGACTCGAAGCCGAGGTAGCGGGCCACCAGGGCCGCGGCCGTGGCGAACTGCTCGTCGTCGCCGGGCGCCGCGACGAGCGCCTCCGGCGGGGCGTCCTCGCCCGCGCGCTGCTGCTGGTCGCTCAAGCTGGCGAAGAGCTCCTCGGTGCGCGCGGCCGAGTGGCCGGAGTAGCTCGACTCGAAGGCGTAACCGGTCTGCTCGGTCAGTCGGGCCACCCAGGTGAGCGCCTGCGCGTCCTCGCTCACCGAGTGGGTCAGGTAGCCGCGCTCGACGAGCCGACCGACGAGCTCGACGACGTCGGCGGCGGTGCGTCCCACCTGCTGCTGCTCCACCCACGCGGCGAGGGCCGGGTGGGTCTCCGGGTCGACGAGCGACTCGCCGCCGCTGCCGGAGAGCTCGGCCGCGCCCGCACCCGCCGGCGCCCAGACGCTGTAGCGGTCGCCGGCGACCAGGCCGTCGCCGGCCGCATCCGTCACCGTCACGGCCGTAGCGCGGTCGGCGCTCACGTAGAAGGAGTCGGCGAGCAGCTCGGCGCGCGGACCGGCGAAGGCGGGCGAGGAGCGCAGGCCCTCCGGCACCGGGGTCCAGACGCCCTCGAGGCCGTCGCCGACCGTGATCTCGAGCTGCGCATCCGCCCCGTCCACCCTGCCGTTCGTCGGCAGGCGGTCGAAACGGCCCGCCGCGCCGTCGGCGGCGACATGGAACTCGTGGCCGTCGTAATCGTCGAGCGTGGCCAGGCGCAGGCGGCCCACGGTCTCGGTGTCGCCGGAGACGGTGAAGAGCTCCGACTCGATGGCGTCGGCCGTGAACCACGAGCGGTAGGCGGCGAGCGGGCTAGCCTGCCGCTGCACGACGAGGCTCGGGTCGACCTGGTCGCGCCAGGCGGTTCGGTCGGCGAGGCCGGAGGCGGCGGGCGCGACGAGCAGGCCCGCTGCCAGCGCGATCACGACGATCGCCCCGCCGAGCACGTTGCGACGAGCCGCGGCGGCGAAGGACTCGCGGCGCTGCTGCACGGCGCCGGTGCGCGCGCGGGCGAGGCGCAGGGCGCGGGCCCGGTCGAGTCGGCCCCGGCCCACGAGCCAGACGATCGAGAGCAGCAGCAGGCCGAGGCCGACGGCGAGCTCGCGCGGCGCGGGAACGGGCACGGGGCCGAGCTGCAGCGGCTCGCTCGTAGCGCTCGCGCCGAAGACGGGGCCGAAGGCCGCCATGAGCACGGCGATGGGCGCCGCGACGGCGGCCGCCCGGCCACCGCGCACGATGAGCGCCGAGGCGATGACCGCACCGGCGTAGACCACGGCGAAGAAGGGCACCAGCACGGCCTGGTAGTCGCCCAGGGGCAGCTCGAGGGTGAGGATCTGCTTCCAGCCGACGACGAGCCCGACCACGGCGTCGCCGGCGCCGCCGAGCGCCGCCAGCGGCCCGGTCAGCGCACTCGGCACGGCCAGCCCGACCGCGGCCAGCAGGTAGAGCACGACGGCGACGATCGTGGTCTGCCACCAGCGCCAGCGCAGGTAGCGGCCGGCCAGGATCGCGCCCGGGCCGAGCACAGCGGCCGCGGCGCCCAGCAGGGCGAGGCGCTCGGTCTGGTAGATCGGCCAGGCGCCCACCGTCGCCAGCGCGACGACGAGCACGACGTAGACCAGACCCCACCACGCGGTGGAGTCGATGCGCACGGGCTCGCGCCTCATCGACCGGCGCCCCGAGCGAGCATGCGGGTGAGGTCGTGCAGCGCGCCGATGGTCAGCACGCTCAGCTCGGGGGTGGTGCGCAGGGTCGGCTCGGCGCCCGGCACGCAGCGCACGGCGACGACGGCGACGTCGGGCGGGAAGGAGATGGCGATCTGGCGCAGGCGCGGCAGCGGCAGCAGCGATCCGGTCACCACGAGCGCGATCGAGAGCTCGGGGTAGGTCTGCACGGTGAGCTTGGCGACGTCGCCGAGCGGCATCGCCGTGGGCGAGCCCTCGACGCCGCTCATCGCATCCAGCAGCCCCTTCGCGGTGAGCGTCGGCAGGGTGCGGATGGCCTTCACCGAGTCCTTCTCGTACTCCGAGATCTCGGCGCTCATCGACACCAGCACGTCGCGGCCGTCGCGCACGCCCTGCGCGGCGAGGCTCGCGCTCGCGCTCACCGCCATCTCGAACTCGTCCTCGGTGGCGTGCTCGTCGTCGTGGCGCAGCCCCAGCAGCACGGCGATGCGCGAGCGGCGCGACTCCTCGTACTGGCGCACCATCAGCTGCCCGGTCTTCGCCGTCGACTTCCAGTGGATGTGCCGTTGCGAGTCGCCGGGCGCGTACGAGCGGATGGCGTGGAACGACAGGTCGGCGTCGACGATGTCGCTGGTGGGCTGGCCCTCGAGGTCGCGGATGAGGCCCTGGCTCGTCGAGGGCACCGGCACCGTGACCGGGTGCACGAAGATCTGCTGCTCCTCGGGCCAGGTGATCTCGCGCCGCAGGAAGCCGACCGGGTCGCCGCGGCCGATCGTGAGGGGACCGACCGTGATCACGCCGCGGCGGTGCGCCGCGATCGCGAGCGGTTCGCGGTGCTGGCCGCCCGCGCGCAGCAGGGGCACGTGCGCCTCGACCAGCCCTTCGCCGACGGGCACGTCGACGACGCCGGGCAGGGCGACCCGACGGGCGCGGTTGACGATGTCGATGCGGCCGGCCACCTCCGACCCGGCGACGACGCGGTCGCGCTCGAGGTGCAGGCTGACGCCGTAGTCGTGGCCGCCGATGAGGAAGGGCGCGCTCGCGAGCAGCAGCAGCGCCGCGACGAGGGCCACCGACCAGGCCTCGACCCAGCCGAGGGTGGCGCCGAGCACGATGCCGACCAGCAGCAGGCCCGCCAGCAGCCAGCCCGCGGGCATGACCGTGTCGCGCAGGAAGCGGCCGGTGCGCCGCGCCACGCGGGCGCCGCGACGGGCCGCGCGCCGGCTCCAGGCCACACCGCTGCCGACCACGCCGCTGCGGGTGGTCGTGTACCGCGTGACGGTCACCGCACGCGTGTGCGTGCGGGTGCTCGTCGCGGTGCGGTGGGTCCTGGAGTCGGTCTCGTCGTTCACGCCGCGCCGTTCTCCGCGGGCGGGGCGACGTCGAGCAGCACCTTGCCGATCACGGCCTCGGCCGTGACGCCGTCGAACTCGGCCTCCGGCTCGAGGATGAGGCGGTGCGCCAGGGCCGGGATGGCCAGCTCGCGCACGTCGTCGGGGGTCGCGTAGGTGCGACCGCGTGCGGCGGCCAAGGTCATGACGATGCGGCTCAGCGCGATGGCGCCGCGCACGCTGACGCCGAGCTTGACCTCGGTCGCCCGGCGCGTGGCGCCGACGATGCGCATGACGTAGTCGTGCACGAGCGGGTTCACGTAGACGCCGCGGGCCAGCTCAGCCATCTGCACGATGGTCTGCGGCGTGATGATGGCCTGCAGCTCGGCCTTCGCCTGCGCGGTGCCCTGCAGGATGCGCATGGTCGCGGCGTCGTCGGGGTAGCCGATGGAGGTCTTGATCATGAAGCGGTCGAGCTGCGCCTCGGGCAGGCGGTAGGTGCCGGCCTGCTCGACGGGGTTCTGGGTGGCGATGACCATGAACGGCGAGCCGACGGGGCGGGTGACGCCGTCGACCGTGACGTTGCCCTCTTCCATCACCTCGAGCAGCGCGGACTGCGTCTTCGGCGAGGCGCGGTTGATCTCGTCGGCCAGCACGATGTTGGCGAAGATCGGGCCCGCGTGGAACTCGAACTCGCCCTTCTTCTGGTCGTACACCGTGATGCCGGTCACGTCGCCGGGCAGCAGGTCGGGCGTGAACTGCACGCGCGAGTTCGTGCCGTCGACGGTCTGCGCCAGTGCGCGGGCGAGCGCGGTCTTGCCCGTGCCCGGGTAGTCCTCGAGCAGCACGTGGCCCTCGCTGACCGCGGTCGCGAGCACGAGCTCGATCACCTTGCGCTTGCCGAGGATGTTCTGGCCGATGTTGTCGGCGAGCAGCGAGAAGGTCTCGGCGAACCAGGTGGCCTGCTCCTGGGCGATCGTCATGCGGGGTGTCCTTTCGGGGACGGATGCTGGTGCTGGGCTGGTCAGGGGGTCGCCGGGGCGGATGGGGACGGGGACGGCTGCTCGGTCGGCGGTTCGGTCGGCGGCTCGTACGGCCGGGTGAACTGCACGGGCTCGAGGCCGGCGTAGTCGCCGAGCCATTGGGCCGTGTAGATCACGCTGCTGCCCGAGACCTGCGCGGTCACGGAGATCCGCGGGTTGCCGCTGATGCTGGCGTTGTTGAGCTGGATGCGGTCGTACTGGTAATCGACCGGCCCCCCGAACGTCCCCGTCGGAACGGCGTCCTGCGGGAACACGAGCTGCATCGGCGCCGGGGCGCTGCCCGGGGCCGGCTCGATGCTGGCCGGCGTTCCGCAGCTCGACTCGAATCCGAGGAAGGTCAGGCACTGCTCCGTCGTGATGGAGCCGTACTCGCGCCCGAACGGGATCCCGAAGTCCTGCGTCCGATTGCCGCCGTCGAACCGGTAGAAGACGCGGAAGTTGTTCTCGGCGGTGGGGTTCGGGGTCGACGCGAGCCGGTACTCGAACACATTGGCCGCGGTGCCGCCGGCTCGGGTGCTGCTGACGCTGTACTCGAGATCGCCGGCCGGTGCCTCCGCGCCGCCTCCCCAGGTGACGACCGTGCGCGTGGGCCCCTGCACCGCTCCGTAGCCGTTCGACGCGCACGCCATGACGTTGTAGACGGCGTTGCGATCGAGGCCCGACACGGTCGCGACCTGGTTCGGCGCGACCTCGCCGGAGGCCTGCCCGCCGCTGATGCTGATCCGGCCGCCCGACATGCCGCAGCTCGGCGTCTGCCCGTTCCGCCAGACCACGATCCGCTGCGTGCTGGGCAGCGCGGACGAGTTCGTGTTGAGCGAAGCCGATGCGATCGAGATCGACTCGCCGGTCGAGGTCGGTTCCGACACCGAGTTGTACGAGGGAGCACCTGCCGCGGCGACGTCGCGCTGCGTCGGACCGCCGTTGCGCGACCCGGCCGTCGGCGGTTCGAACTGGCTGATCGGCACGACGGAGACCTGCCGCACCCCCGGGCTCACGTCGAGCTGGAACCTCGTCGTATCGCCGGAGCGCGGCTGCGTCGAGACGCGGCGGCCGTCGACGGACACCTCGTAGCTGGTGGCGTCCTGCGCGGCGCTCACCGTCACCTCGACCACCGCGTTGCCCTGGGTGGTGCGACCCTGCGCGTAGACCGGCTCGACCGACAGCGACCGCACCGACGGTGCCGCGTAGGCGTTCGTCGACACCGCGGAGCTGTCGAGCGACTCCCCCACGCTGTTGACGGCGCGGGCCGTGTACTGGTGCCGCTCGCCGTTGACGAGCCCGCCGATCGTGCACCGGTACTCGCCGCCGGTGGGCGAGCAGCTCTGGTTGCCGACGCGGTTGCCGTTCTCGTAGATCACGACGCCGTTGAGCGACGGATGCGCGAGCGCAGCCTCGCCGAGCGTCACGGCCAGGGTCACGCTGTCGCCGCCGTAGTCGACCGTGCGCACCGACGACGGCCGCTGCGGGTAGCCCAGCACGTCGATCGTCAGCTGCCCGGTGCCGGTGCGGTTCTGCGCATCCTGCACGGTGAACGGCACGACGCACTCGCCGCCGGCGGGGCGCTCGCCGGCCGGCCAGGTCGCGGTCACCTGCGAGGGGCTCGTGCCCGTGACCGTGGCGACGGCGCAGCGCACCGAGCCGTTGCCGACCTGCGCGAGGCGCAGGCCCGAGCCGCTGTTGCCGGCGAAGGGGTCGTACTCGCCGCCCACGCCCGTGACGGTGATCGAGCAGCTCGGGCCCTGGCTCACGGTGCAGCTCTGGCGGAGGGTGGCGCCGTCCGGGGCGTCCGGCGCGGCGGCGCCGACGGTCAGCCGCACGGCGGCGCTGAGCCCGCCGAAGCCCGACACGCTGACGGTGGCGTCCTGGCGGGTGCCGGGCACCGCATCCGCTCGCGCGTCGATCGTCAGCGTCGTGCCCTGCTGCACGATCTCGAAGGCGCCGCCCGGGGCGGCCACCCGGTAGTCGAGCTGACCGAGGTCGCCCTCGCGGCCGCCCTCCCAGCTGGTCATACCCTCGTAGAGGTCGATGGAGGCGCTCTCGCCGGGCGGCACCGTGAGGCTGACCGCCTGCAGCACCGCCTGCGGGTCCTTGGGCACGATCACGATCGGCACGGGCACGATCGTCCACGACGCCTGGCCCTCGAGCCGCACGGGCACGGCGCAGGTGTCGCTCCAGGGGGCCTCGCGGCCCGAGTCGTAGCGGATGCCCTCCGCGCCGCTCACGGTGCAGCTCGCCTGGGAGCGCTGCACCGACAGGCTCTCGGTGTTGCGCACCTCGAGGTCGTCGCGGTCGTCGACGTCGAGGAACTCGCGGATGTCGACGTCCACCGCCTGCTCCTCGTTCACGGTCACCGCGGCGACGCCGGTGCGCAGCTGCACCCGCATGTCGTCGAAGGCCGGGATGCGCAGGAAGCCGTAGGCGACGATCTCCTCGCCGGCCGCATCCGCTCCGGTGAGCGAGAAGGGCACGAGGTCGCCGCCCTCGCGCAGGGCGCCGCTGATGCGCTGGCCGCTGACGGTGTAGCGCGAGGCGTTCGGCCCCCAGAGCTCCAGCTCGAGCGACGCCGCCGAGCCGGAGGCCCACTGCACCTTGCCGGCCACCACGTCGATGCCGGTGGCGAGCTCGTGGCGGTTGCGGGCGGTGAGCACCGTGTCGGTGACGGTCGGCCGGTCGCTGGCGGCCTCGCTCGTGACCGAGACCACCAGGTAGCCCTCGGAGGTGCTGCCCGACTCGGTGGAGCGCACCGTGTAGACGTAGGAGTGCACGCCGAGCCGGTCGCCGCCGAGCAGCGAGACGACACCGTCCTCCAAGGAGGTGCCGGCCTGGTCGACGAGCCCCTCCAGTCGAGCGAACTCGGGGTTCGAACCGGTGCGCGGGGCGTTCGGCACGACGCTGACCAGCTCGAGCGCGCCGAGCTCGGGGTCGCGGTCGTTGAGCAGCGGTCGGACCGTCACCGGCTCGCCGCTGCCGACCTGCACGCGCACGTAGTCGCTGTAGGTGACGGGCGCGGTGTCGACGAGGGATGCGTCGATGACACCCACGCGCACGGTGCCCACGGCCTGCTCGCCCTGCGCGTCGCGCACCGTGTACTCGAAGCGCACCTGCCCGCCGGCGACGCCCGCGGCGGGGGCGCTGTAGACGATGCTCGCGCCGTCGGCCGAGATCGACGCGACGCCGGAGCCCGCGGCCGGCTGCGAGACGCCGGCCAGCACGACGGCGTCGCCGTCCGGGTCGACGATGCTCCGCAGCGCCGCGATGGAGGTGCTCTTGCCGCTCAGCACTCGTCCCTCGAGCACCGGCGGCTGCGGGGCGCGGTTGACGCCCTCCTCGAGCACCGTGACGGTGATCGTCGCGGAATCGAGGCGCTGCGGCTCGTTCTCGAGGTGCACCGAGTAGCGCAGCGTGTAGACGCCGGGCTGCTCGGGCGCCAGGTAGCGCACCGTCGAGTTCGAGACGAAGCGCAGCTCGCCCTGCCCCTCGGCGCCGCCGCTCAGGTCGGGATGCACGAGCATCCGCTCCCCGAAGGGGCTCACGTCGTTGGCGGTGACCGGGATGTCGATCTGCTGGCCGACCCGCACCGTGGCGGTGTCGGGCACGGCGACCGGGCCGACGCCGGAGGACGGCGAGACGAGGAACACGGTGACCGAGCCCAGCACGGTCGTACCGGCGCCGTCGGTGATGCTCACCCGGGCGGTGCCGATCGTGCCGGGCAGCCCGTCGGCGGTCGTGCCGGAGAGGCGGATGCGCGCCTGGCCCACCGAGTCCACCGACAGGTTCGGGTCGGCCGTCGTGACATCGGCGACCATCAGCACTCGGTCGGAGGCGTTCTGCACCGACGAGATCACGTCGATCGTCGTGTCCTCGTTCGGCCGTACGAAAGCGGTGAGCGGGCGCAGCGTGGGCGCGGCCGCCTGGTCCGTGACGGTGACGCGCACGACGCCGGACTGGTCCTCGAGGCTCACCGTGTCCTGCACCGTGTAGTTGACGAGGTACTGGCCGGCCGCGGAGGCGTTCAGCTCCACGGCGCCGGAGGCCGTGTTCGCGGTCACGCCGAGGCCGCCCTCGACGGCAGCGGAGGCGACGACCGCGTCGCTGAGGCGCAGCGAGCCGGAACCGCCGGTCACGAGCTCGGCGGCGGGCACCTGCTCGCGCCCGCCGACGGTCATCGACAGCGCGACGCCCGGCGCCTCGAGCGCGGGGCTGCCCGTGATCGTCACCTCCAGCTCGCGGGTCGTGCTGGCCCCGCGCGAGTCGGTGACCACGATCTCGAGCCGTACGACGCCGCCGCCCGCGTTGGGGTCCTGGTGGCGCAGCACCAGGGCGCCGTCGGCGGTGACGATCGCGGTGACGGGGTCGGCCGCATCGGCCTTCACGACCTCGCTGACGACGAAGGGGTCGCCCTCGGCGTCGATCCAGCCGTCGAGCACGGGCACCCGCAGCGTGCCGCCCGGCGCGAGCTGCGGGGTCGGCCAGCGCTGGGTGCAGCCCTCGACCGCGCACCACTCGGGCGCGGAGTTCTGGTCGTCGGGCACCACGTTCAGGGTCACCTGCGCCGGCTCGGAGAGCGCGCTGCCGTCGGTCACCTGGTAGCTGAAGCTCGCGGAGCCCTCACCTGCGGCCACTTGCACGACGCCGACCTGGTCGTTGTCGGTGAGGCCGAGCGAGCCGAAGCCGGGGTCGCTGAGACCGCCGGCGAGAGACTCGGGCGCGATCGTGAGCACGTCGCGGGCGTTCGGGTCGTGGTCGTTGAGCAGCACCGGCAGCGAGACGATGGCGCCGGCGCGCACACCGAAGCCGTCGGGCTCGGCGACCGGCGGCTCCTGCTCGGCCACGTCGTCGACCTGCACCGTGCCCTGGTCCTCCTGTGTCTCATCCGCGAGCGACCACTGCTCGATCGGGATGAGGCGGCCTTCCGGCACGGTCCAGAGCAGGCCCGTCGCGGTCTCGTTGAGCACGACGCGATCGCCGTTCGTGCGCAGCCGCGGGGCGAGCTGACGGTCCTCGGTCTCGCTCGCGAGGCCCTCGAGCGCGAGGGGCTCGTCGGCGCCGGTGCTCCAGAGCGAGCCGCCGTCGGCCGTCAGCCAGGCGGCGTGCTCGACGCCGGCGACCAGCACGGGGGCCGCGGGGGTGCCCGCCGCCTCGACGACCGTGGTCGGCTGGCCGGTGGTCAGGCCGACGGCGAGCAGCCGCTCCGCGTCGGCCAGCAGCACGCGCTGCGCGGCCGAGGAGGACTGCTGCAGCTGCGCGGACTCGGCGAGCCCGGTCTCGACGGGCTCGCGGCCCTCGATCCAGAGGTCTCCGGTCGCGGGGGCGCTCAGCACCCAGAGTCCGCCGAGCACGGCCAGCTGCACCGGTGCATCCGCTTCGGGGGCACCGTCGATGGTCGCGGGCTCGCCGAGGAACTCGCCGGTGGCGGCGTCGTAGCTGCGCACGGCGCCCTCGTCGGCGGAGTACACCGCGGCGAGGCCCTGGTCGTCGATCGCGAGCGCGGTCGCCAGGTAGGGGTCCTCGGGCACGACGGGCTCGCCGTCGTCGTCGGTCAGTGCGGCGAAGGGGTCGATGCGCACGGGCGCGGGCGCCGCCCCGTCGCCGGCGAGCGCACCGGCGTAGGCCTCGCCGTTCTCGGTGAGGTAGCCGACCCAGGCGCCGGAGGAGATGACCTCGTCGGTGCCGGCGGGGGTCGCCTCGCCGGCGGGCGTCGAGCTCTCGTCCTCCTCGGCGTCGGCGGCGTCCGCCGCGGACGGCTCCACGAGGTCGACCGGCGCGGCCGCGTCCACGGCCCACTGCCGTCGCATGCCCTCCGAGAGCACCACGCCGTCCGCGCCCGACTGCACGACGCCGCTCGGGTCGTCGACGCTGCGCACGGTGTCGATCTCGCCCAGCTCGGTGTTGACGCGGGCGTACTGGCCCGAGTCGCGGGTGACCCAGACGCCGGTCTCGAGGCGCGGGGCCTCCTGGGCGTCGTAGCCCTGCGAGACCGCGATGAGCGTGCCGAGCAGCGCGGTGGCCGCGACGGACGCGCCGGCCACCATCCAGCGCCGCTTGCGCGCTCCCGCGGTCGCCGCCATCAGAGCACGCCTGAGACGAGGAGGCCGAAGACGGCGCCCCCGAGCACGACCGTGGCGATGCCGGCGCCGAGCAGCGCGGGCTTCCAGGCACCGCTGCCGCCGCTGCGCCGCGGGCTCGCAGCCATGCGCGCGCTGCGGTCGTCGATCTGCTGCTGCACCCGCACCGCGCGGCGCGAGTGCTCGTTGACGGTCGTGATGACGGGGCCGCGCTGGCGGTCGTCGGAGAAGTCGATGGGTGCGCTCGCACCGGCCCAGTGGTCGGAGGCCACCTCGAGCGGCGTCGGCGGGATGCCCAGCTCGTACTGCGCCCAGCGCAGCGCCTCGGCGAACTCGACCATCGTCGCGAAGCGCTGCGAAGGGTCCTTCGCCATCGCCTGCGCGAGCACGCTCTGCAGCCGCTCGGGCACATCCGCTCGCTCGATGCGCTGGTAGCGCGCCTTCACCACGCGCTGGGTGAGCTGCTCGCGGCGGTTGCGGTCGCGCTCGGCCACCTCGAAGGGGCTGCGGCCGGCGAGCAGCGTGTAGAGGGTGGCGCCGAGGCTCCACACCTCGGAGGGCACCGACCCGGAGACCTGCTCCTGCAGCACCTCGGGCGAGCTCCAGGGCACGCTCATCGCGAAGACCTCGGGCTCGTCGCCGCGGCGGTTCAGACTGGCCGAGATGCCGAAGTCGGCGAGCACGGGCGCGCCCATCGTCGTCACGAGCAGGTTCGAGGGCTTGATGTCGCGGTGCAGCAGGCCGGAGCGGTGCGCGGTCTCGAGGGCGGCGGCGATGCGCACGCCCGCGTCGAGCACCTCGGGCACGGGCAGCGGCCCCTTGCGGTAGCGGGCGCCGAGCGTGTCGGGGCAGAACTCCATGACCAGGTAGGGGCGGCCGTCGGCCGCGATGCTCGCCTGATAGATCGTGACGATGGCCGGGTGCGCGCTGAGCCGGGCCATGATGTCGGCCTCGGCGTTGAAGGCGCGCAGCACCTCGGGGTTGATCGCGTCGTCGAGCAGCACCTTCACCGCGACGACGCGGCGGGGCATGTCCTGCTCGTAGAGGAACACATCGGCGAAACCGCCGGTGCCGAGCGGACGGATGAAGCTGTAGCCGGGAAGGACCGGCGGCTGCGACGTGGCGCGCTTCGCCAAAGGATGCTCCTCCTGCGGTCTGGGGTCGTGAACGGTTCTTCGCGCATCATGCCGCTTCGGGACGGGGAGGATTCGCGACAGAGCCCCCGAGGAGGGAACCTACCCGCCGCGGCAAGCGGCGCCTAGGCCCCCCAACGGGGGGGGCTCGGACGCCGTGCAGACGACGGAGGGCCGCCACCGGATGATCCGGTGACGGCCCTCATGACCTACTGCGCTTAGTTGTAGGTGCCCGGCTGGTAGTCGTCGCTCGAGAAGGACTCGAAGTCGACGAAGCTCAGGTCGGACTCGTTGAACGCGGAGTCGTCGGAGAAGATGCGGTTGGGGTACCGCTCCGCCTTCGCCTCGGCCGTGGCCTCCACCGACACGTTCCGGTACTTGTGCAGACCGGTTCCCGCGGGGATGAGCTTGCCGATGATGACGTTCTCCTTGAGGCCCACCAGCGGGTCGCGCTTGCCCTCCATGGCGGCCTGCGTGAGCACGCGGGTCGTCTCCTGGAAGGAAGCGGCCGACAGCCACGACTCGGTCGCGAGCGAGGCCTTGGTGATGCCCATGACCTCCTGGCGAGCCGAGGCGGTGCGCTTGCCCTCGGTGAGCGCCTGGCGGTTGAGCTGGTTGTACCGCGAACGGTCGACCAGCTCGCCCGGCAGCAGGTCGGTGTCGCCGTGGTCGACGACGGTGACCTTGCGGAGCATCTGTCGGACGATGACCTCGATGTGCTTGTCGTGGATCGGCACGCCCTGCGAGCGGTACACGTCCTGCACACCGCCGACGAGGTGCTTCTGCACGTCGCGCACGCCCTTGACCCGCAGGACCTCCTTGGGGTCGACGGCGCCGACCTGGAGCTGCTGGCCGAGCTCGACGTGGTCGCCGTCCTCGACGAGGAGGGTCGCACGCTTGAGCACCGGGTAGACGAAGGGCTCGTCGCCGTTGTCGGGCGTGAGGATCACCTTGCGCTGCTTGTCGGTCTCCTCGATCGTGATGCGGCCTGCGGCCTCGACGATCGGGGACGCGCCCTTCGGGGTGCGAGCCTCGAAGAGCTCGGTCACGCGGGGCAGACCCTGCGTGATGTCGTCGGCCGAGGCCGAACCACCCGTGTGGAAGGTGCGCATGGTCAGCTGCGTGCCGGGCTCGCCGATCGACTGGGCCGCGATGATGCCGACGGCCTCGCCGATGTCCACGAGCTTGCCGGTCGCGAGCGAACGGCCGTAGCAGGCGGCGCAGACGCCGACCGCGGACTCGCAGGTGAGCACGGAGCGCACCTTGATCTCGGTGACGCCGGCGGCGATCACCTTGTCGATCAGCACGTCGCCGACGTCGTCGCCGGCCTCGGCCAGCACCTCGCCCTTGGCGTCGACCACGGCCGCCGCCAGCGTGCGGGCGTAGACCGAGTTCTCGACGTCGCCGTCGCGCTGGGCGATGCCGTCGACCTCGACCGCGATCGGCATGGCCAGGCCCTTGCCGGTGCCGCAGTCGTCCTCGCGGATGATGACGTCCTGCGAGACGTCGACGAGACGACGCGTCAGGTAGCCCGAGTCGGCCGTACGGAGCGCCGTGTCGGCGAGACCCTTGCGCGCACCGTGGGTGGCGATGAAGTACTCGGCGACCGTCAGGCCCTCGCGGTACGAGTTGATGATCGGGCGCGGGATGATCTCGCCCTTCGGGTTGCTCACCAGGCCTCGCATGCCGGCGATGTTGCGCACCTGCAGCCAGTTACCACGGGCACCCGACGTCACCATGCGGTTGATGGTGTTGTCGACGGGGAAGTTGGCGCGCATCGCGCCAGCGACCTCCTCGGTGGCCTTGGTCCAGATCTGGATGAGCTCCTGGCGACGCTCGGCGTCGGTGGTCAGACCCTTGTCGTACTGGTCCTGCACCTTCGCGGCCTGCGCCTCGTAGCCCGCGATGATCTCCTTCTTGCCGGGAGGCGTGAGCACGTCGCTGAGCGCGACCGTCACACCGGAGCGCGTGGCCCAGTGGAAGCCGGCGTCCTTGACGCGGTCGAGGGTCGCGGCGACCTCCACCTTCGGGTAGCGCTCGGCGAGGTCGTTGACGATCGCCGAGAGGGTGCCCTTGTCGGCCACCTTCTGCACGAAGGGGTAGTCCTTCGGCAGCGCCTCGTTGAAGATCGCGCGGCCCAGGGTGGTCTCGACCAGGAGCGTGCTGCCCTGCTCGAAGCCCTCGGGAGCCTCGTCCTCGGCGAGGTACACGCCCTCGAGACGGATCTTGACCGTGGCGTTGAGGTCGAGCGTGTGCTCGTCCTTCGCCAGGATCGCCTCGGCGATCGACGAGAACGCGCGGCCCTCGCCGGTGGCGCCCTCGGTGACCGTCGTGAGGTGGTGCAGACCGATGATCATGTCCTGCGTGGGCAGGGTGACCGGGCGGCCGTCCGACGGCTTGAGGATGTTGTTCGAGGCGAGCATCAGGATGCGCGCCTCAGCCTGGGCCTCGACCGACAGGGGCAGGTGCACGGCCATCTGGTCGCCGTCGAAGTCCGCGTTGAAGGCGGCGCAGACGAGCGGGTGCAGCTGGATGGCCTTGCCCTCGACCAGCTGGGGCTCGAAGGCCTGGATGCCGAGGCGGTGCAGGGTGGGCGCGCGGTTCAGCAGCACGGGGCGCTCGCGGATGATGTCCTCGAGCACGTCCCACACCTGCGGACGCGAACGCTCGACCATGCGCTTGGCCGACTTGATGTTCTGCGCGTGCGACAGGTCGATGAGGCGCTTGATCACGAACGGCTTGAACAGCTCAAGCGCCATCTGCTTGGGCAGACCGCACTGGTGCAGCTTGAGCTGCGGGCCGACCACGATGACCGAACGGCCCGAGTAGTCGACGCGCTTGCCGAGCAGGTTCTGGCGGAAGCGACCCTGCTTGCCCTTGAGCATGTCGC
Organism: Microbacteriaceae bacterium PS02343; assembly: GCA_029959365.1. Lineage (GTDB taxonomy): Bacteria > Actinomycetota > Actinomycetes > Actinomycetales > Microbacteriaceae > Arenivirga. Next base: position 72,368 of record JASCOA010000002.1, read on the forward strand.
TCAGGGACTTGAGGGCGCGGTTGCCGGTACCGGTGACGGGGCGACCGCGGCGACCGTTGTCGAACAGGGCGTCGACGGCCTCCTGCAGCATGCGCTTCTCGTTGTTCACGATGATCTCGGGGGCACCGAGGTCGAGCAGGCGGCGGAGACGGTTGTTGCGGTTGATCACACGACGGTAGAGGTCGTTGAGGTCGCTGGTCGCGAAGCGGCCACCGTCGAGCTGCACCATCGGGCGCAGCTCCGGCGGGATGACCGGCACGACGTCGAGCACCATCGCGGCCGGCGAGGCGCCGGTCTGCAGGAAGGAGTTGACGACGCGCAGGCGCTTGATCGCGCGGATCTTCTTCTGACCCTTGCCCTCGGCGATCTGCAGGTGCAGGTTCTCCGCCTCGGTGGCCAGGTCGAAGCTCTGGAGGCGCTTCTGGATGGCCTCGGCGCCCATGTGGGCCTCGAAGTACAGGCCGAAGCGGTCCTGGAGCTCGTGGAAGACCGCGTCCTCGGGCTTGAGGTCGCCGACCTTGAGGGTGCGGAAGTCCTCCCAGACGCGCTCGAGCCGCGTGATGTCCTCGTCGAAGGACTTGCGGATCTGGCCCATCTCCTTCTCGGCACCGTCCTTGGTCCGACGCTTCTGGTCGGCCTTGGCGCCCTCCTCCTCCAGCGAGGCGAGGTCGGTCTCGAGCGTCTGCATGCGGGCGGCGATCTGCGAGTCGCGCTGGCCCTCGAGGCTCTTGATCTCGAGGCGCAGCTCGTTCTCGAGCCCGGGCATGTCGGCGTGGCGACCCTCGTCGTCCACGTCGATGATCATGTACGCGGCGAAGTAGATGACCTTCTCGAGGTCCTTCGGCGCCATGTCGAGCAGGTAGCCCAGGCGCGACGGGACGCCCTTGAAGTACCAGATGTGCGTGACGGGGGCGGCGAGCTCGATGTGGCCCATCCGCTCGCGGCGGACGGAGGACTTGGTGACCTCCACGCCGCAGCGCTCGCAGACGATGCCCTTGAAGCGCACTCGCTTGTACTTGCCGCAGGCGCACTCCCAGTCGCGGGACGGGCCGAAGATCTGCTCTCCGAAGAGACCGTCCTTCTCCGGCTTCAGGGTGCGGTAGTTGATGGTCTCCGGCTTCTTGACCTCACCGTAGGACCAGGCGCGGATGTGCTCGGCCGTGGCCAGGCCGATCCGCAGCTCATCGAAAGTCGTTGCGTCGAGCAATGTTCTTCTCTCTTGTTCGAAAAACGAGTCGTTGGTGGGGCGGGTCAGATCTCGTCGACCGACGAGGACTCGAACCGGCTGGAGATGTTGATGCCGAGCTCCTCCGCTGCGCGGAAGGCCTCGTCGTCGTTGTCCTTCAGGCTGAGGACGGTGCCGTCAGCGGCGAGGACCTCGACGTTCAGGCAGAGCGACTGCATCTCCTTGATGAGCACCTTGAAGGACTCGGGGATGCCCGGCTCCTGGATGTTCTCGCCCTTGACGATCGCCTCGTAGACCTTGACGCGTCCGAGGATGTCGTCGGACTTGATCGTGAGGAGCTCCTGCAGCGCGTAGGCCGCGCCGTACGCCTCGAGGGCCCACACCTCCATCTCACCGAAGCGCTGGCCACCGAACTGCGCCTTACCACCGAGCGGCTGCTGGGTGATCATCGAGTAGGGGCCGGTGCTGCGCGCATGGATCTTGTCGTCCACGAGGTGGTGCAGCTTGAGGATGTACATGTAGCCCACCGACACGGGGTGCGGGAAGGGCTCGCCGGAGCGGCCGTCGAACAGGCGGGTCTTGCCCGAGCTGTCGATGAGGCGCACGCCGTCGCGGTTCGGCAGGGTCGAGTCGAGCAGACCGGCGATCTCGTCCTCGGCCGCACCGTCGAAGACGGGGGTCGCGACTTTGGTGCCGGGGGCCGCCTCGCGGGCGTCCTCGGGCAGGTTCGCCGCCCACTCCGGGGTGCCCTCGACCTTCCAGCCCTGCTTGGCGACCCATCCGAGGTGGGTCTCCAGCACCTGGCCGAAGTTCATGCGGCCGGGGATGCCGAGCGGGTTGAGGATGATGTCGACCGGGGTGCCGTCCTCGAGGAACGGCATGTCCTCGACGGGCAGGATCTTTGAGATGACGCCCTTGTTGCCGTGGCGGCCGGCGAGCTTGTCGCCCTCGGTGATCTTGCGCTTCTGGGCGATGTAGACGATCACGCGGTGGTTGACGCCCGAGCCGAGCTCGTCGTCGTTCTCGGCCGAGAACTCCTTCACCGCGATGACCGTGCCGGCCTCGCCGTGGGGCACCTTCAGCGAGGTGTCGCGCACCTCGCGGCTCTTCTCGTTGAAGATCGCGCGCAGCAGGCGCTCCTCGGCACTGAGCTCGGTCTCGCCCTTCGGCGTGACCTTGCCGACGAGGATGTCGCCGGGGCGCACCTCGGCGCCGATGCGGATGACGCCGCGCTCGTCGAGGTCGGCCAGGAGGTCCGGGCTGACGTTCGGGAGGTCGCGGGTGATCTCCTCCTTGCCGAGCTTGGTGTCGCGGGCGTCGACCTCGTACTCCTCGATGTGGATCGAGGAGAGGACGTCGTCCTTCACCAGGTTCTGGCTGAGGATGATCGCGTCCTCGAAGTTGTGACCCTCCCAGGGCATGAACGCCACGAGGAGGTTCTTGCCGAGCGCGAGCTCGCCGTTCTCCGTCGCGGGACCGTCGGCGATGACCTCGCCGACCTCGACGCGGTCGCCCGCGTTCACGATCACGCGCTGGTTGTAGCTGTTGCCCTGGTTCGAGCGGGTGAACTTGTCGAGGTAGTACGCGTCGTACTCGCCCTCGTCCGTCATCACCGTGACGACCTCGGCCGAGACCTCGGTGACCGCACCGGCGCGCAGCGCGGTGGTGACCTCGCCGGCGTCGATGGCCGCGAAGGTCTCCATGCCGGTGCCGACGAACGGCGACTCGGCGCGCACCAGCGGCACGGCCTGACGCTGCATGTTGGCGCCCATGAGCGCGCGGTTCGCGTCGTCGTGCTCGAGGAAGGGGATGAGCGAGGTGCCGACCGACACCATCTGGCGCGGCGAGACGTCCATGTAGTGGACCTCCTCCGCAGCCACGAGCTCGACCTCGCCGCCCTTGCGGCGCACGAGCACCTTGGCGTCGGCGAACTTCGACGACGTCGTGAGCGGCGCGTTGGCCTGGGCGACGACGAACTCGTCCTCCTCGCTCGCGGTGAGGTAGTCGATCGTCGTGGTGACGGTGCCGTTCTCGACGCGGCGGTACGGCGTCTCGATGAAGCCGAAGGAGTTGATGCGCGCGAAGGACGCGAGCGAGCCGATCAGGCCGATGTTCGGGCCTTCAGGGGTCTCGATCGGGCACATGCGGCCGTAGTGCGACGGGTGCACGTCGCGCACCTCGACGCCGGCGCGCTCACGGCTCAGACCACCCGGGCCGAGCGCCGAGAGGCGGCGCTTGTGGGTCAGACCCGCGAGCGGGTTGTTCTGGTCCATGAACTGCGACAGCTGCGACGTTCCGAAGAACTCCTTGATCGCGGCGACGACGGGGCGCACGTTGATCAGGGTCTGCGGCGTGATCGCCTCGATGTCCTGCGTGGTCATGCGCTCGCGGACGACGCGCTCCATGCGGGAGAGACCGGTGCGGACCTGGTTCTGGATGAGCTCGCCGACCGCGCGGATGCGGCGGTTGCCGAAGTGGTCGATGTCGTCCACGTCGAGGCGGATCTCCACCGGCTTGCCGTCGCGGGTGCCGCTCAGCGTCGACTTCTCCTCGTGCAGCGACACCAGGTACTTGATCGTCGCGACGATGTCCTGCACCGTCAGCACCGAGTCGCTCAGCGGCGCGTCGATGCCGAGCTTGCGGTTGATCTTGTAGCGGCCGACCTTCGCGAGGTCGTAGCGCTTGCTGTTGAAGTAGAAGTTGTCGAGGAGCGCGCGGGCGGCCTCGGCGGCGACCTGCTCGCCCGGGCGCAGCTTGCGGTAGATGTCCTTGAGCGCCTCTTCCTTCGTGAGGATGGCGTCCTTCTCGAGGGTCGCGGCGATCGACTCGACGCCGGGGAACTCGGCGAGGATCTCCTCGCTCGTGAGGCCGAGGGCCTTCAGGAAGACGGTGACCGACTGCTTGCGCTTGCGGTCGATGCGCACGCCGACCTGGTCGCGCTTGTCGATCTCGAACTCGAGCCAGGCGCCGCGGCTCGGGATGACGCGGGCGGAGTAGATGTCCTTGTCGGAGGTCTTCTCCTGGGCGCGCTCGAAGTACACGCCGGGCGAGCGGACGAGCTGCGACACCACGACGCGCTCGGTGCCGTTGATGACGAAGGTGCCCTTCTCGGTCATGAGCGGGAAGTCGCCCATGAAGACCGTCTGGGTCTTGATCTCGCCGGTCATGTGGTTCATGAACTCGGCCTCGACGTACAGCGGGGCGGCGTAGGTCTTGCCGCGCTCCTTGCACTCCTCGATCGAGTACTTCTCGGGCTCGAGGTACGGGTTCGTGAACGAGAGCTGCATCGTCTCGCCGAGGTCCTCGATCGGGGAGATCTCCTCGAAGATCTCGTCGAGGCCGCTCTTCAGGGCGATGTCGGTGCGGCCCGCGGACTGCGCCTCGGCGAGGCGGCCCTTCCAGGCCTCGTTGCCGACGAGCCAGTCGAAGCTCTCCGTCTGGAGGGCGAGCAGGTCCGGCACGGTGAGCGTGTCGCGGATCTTGGCGAACGAGAGCCGCGAGGCGTTCCGTCCGTTCTTGGGGGTGGGGGTCGATGCGTTGCGCGCAGCAGCCAAGGAAATAACCTCCGTGGGGTTCTGGAGAACCCATCACTGTCGGACCGTCGTGTGTGTGAACGAGAACTCACCAGGACCTCGGTACAGTGGGATGCGCGAAAGCATCCTCACCCGGGTCGGCCAACCGCAATATGAAGGCACAGAAAAGATCTGGGAGCGCAAAGCTCTACTGTAGGCCTCCAGCGCTGCGATGTCCAGTCCTGTCTTGACCGCATCCGGTCGTCTCGGGTATAACCGCGCGTCACGAGAGGTGCACGATGACCGACTCCCCCTCGATCGTGCTCAAGGGCAGCGGGCTCGAGGCCCGCATCGCCGAGGACCGGTACCTGCCCGGCACCTTCTCGCTGGTCGTCGACGGCACCCCGCAGTCGCACGTCGACCTCGGCGACCCGAGCCATCTCTTCTACGAGTACGTGCGCCGCATCGGGCACCTCGTCGACCTCGTCGCGGACCCCGGTCAGCCGATCACCGCCGTGCACCTGGGCGCCGGCGCGCTCACGCTGCCGCGCTACGTCGAGGCCACCCGCCCCGGCTCCCGACAGCAGGTCGTCGAGCTCGAGCGCGACCTCGTCGACTTCGTGCGCGAGCACCTGCCGCTGCCGGCGAAGGCGTCGATGCGCATCCGCTACGGCGACGCCCGCGAGGTGCTCGCCGCGCTGCCTGCGGGCCTGCGCGGCAGCGTCGACCTGCTCGTGGTCGACGTGTTCAGCGGCGCGCGCATCCCCGCGCACGTGACCAGCCTCGAGTTCTACGAGCTGGCCGCGTCCTTCCTCTCCCCCGGCGGCATCATCGCCGTCAACGTCGCCGACGGCGCGGGGCTCGAGTTCGCGCGCGGCCAGGTCGCGACGCTCGGCATGGCGGTCGGCGAGGTGGCCGTGCTCGCCGAGGCCGGTGTGCTCGGCCGCCGCCGCTTCGGCAACCTGGTGCTCGCCGGGGCGCGCGAGCTGCCCCTCGCATGGATGCCGCGCCTGCTGGCCGGCGGCCCGCACCCCGCGAAGGTGCTCGCCGGGCGCGAGCTGCGCGACTTCACCGCCGGCGCGAAGATCGTCACCGACGCGACCGCGGTGCAGTCCCCCGAGCCGAAGCGCAGCGTCTTCGGCGCCTGAGCGCACGAGCCCCGCCCGGGGCTCCGCGACGGCGGGCGGATGCGCGCCGCCGTCAGGCTGCGCGGCGGGTGCGTGGATGCGCGGTTCAGGGCGCCGGGGCAGGCTGGTCCCGAGTGCCACGGTTCCGCGATGCGCAGCGCACGCGAGCGAGGGGCGCCGCGGCGCGGACGGGGTTCCACGATGGGCGTGCGAGGGAGCGGGGCCGACGAGCTGGACGGACGACGCGACGGAGGCCGTCGGCGAGCACTGCGGATCGGCGCCCCGGCGGCGGCGCTCGTGACGGCCCTGGCGCTGTCAGGCTGCACCGCCGCACCCGAGGCGCCCGCCGAGGCCGAGGGCGTCGCGACGGCGCCGACTGCCGAGCCCGGCGCATCCGCCGCCCCGCTCACCGGCTCGTTCGCGCCGGCCGGCGAGCCGGAGGTGCTCGCCGAAGGCCTCGACGTGCCCTGGTCGATGGCGGTGCTGGCCGACGGCGCCGTGCTCATCAGCGAGCGCGACACCGGGCGGGTGCTCGAGCTCGTCGACGGCGCGCTGCCCGAGGCCGGCGTCGTGCCCGGCGTGCAGGCGCGGGGCGAGGGCGGGCTGCTGGGCCTCGCGGCGCTCGAGACCGAAGCCGGGCGGTGGCTCTACGCGATGCACACGAGCGCCGAGGACAACCGCATCGTGCGGATGCCGCTGCAGGGCGCCGCGGGATCGATCACGCTCGGCGACGCCGAGCCCGTGCTGACCGGCATCGTCAGCGCCGGCACGCACAACGGCGGGCGCCTGGCCTTCGGCCCGGACGGCAAGCTCTACGCCACGACCGGCGACGCGCAGGACCGGCCCTCGTCGCAGGACCCGGCGTCGCTCGGCGGCAAGATCCTGCGGCTCGAGCCCGACGGCTCGGTGCCCGCCGACAACCCGACGCCGGGCTCGCCCGTCTACACGCTCGGGCACCGCAACCCGCAGGGCCTGGCCTGGGACTCGACGGGCCAGCTCTGGGCCTCCGAGTTCGGGCAGGACACCTGGGACGAGCTCAACCGCATCGAGCCCGGCGGCAACTACGGCTGGCCCGAGGTCGAGGGGCGGGCCGGCGCCGAGGGCTTCATCGACCCGATCGTGCAGTGGTCGCCCGCCGACGCGAGCCCGAGCGGGCTGGCCGCGGTCGGCGACTCGCTCTACCTGGCGGCGCTGCGCGGCGAGCGGCTCTGGCGCATCGAGACGGGCGATCCGGTCGAGACGGTCGCCTACCTCGCGGAGGAGTTCGGGCGGCTGCGCGACGCCGTGCTCGCTCCCGACGGGCGGAGCCTGCTCGTGCTGACCAACAACACCTCGGGCGACGCGCCGAACCCGGGCGACGACAAGCTGCTGCGCATCCCGTTGACCCCTGAGGGCTGAGCGAGCGGAGGCGGACGCCCGCGGCGAGCGGATGCGCGACCCGGTCGGCGGTCGCGCTTACCCTGGTCGGGTGGCTGAGCTGGGCAGGGTGCGCGTGTGGGCGGACGCCCTCATCCGCCTGCATCTGGATCCGTCGTGGTCGTTCGGCTTCGACAACGCCAAGACCCGGGCCGGACTCTGCGACTACCGCGCCAAGCGGATCACCGTCTCGCGCTACCTCGCGGCGCGCTACGAGGACGACGAGATCCACCAGGTGCTGCTGCACGAGGTCGCGCACGCCGTCGCCGGCCACCGCGCCGGGCACGGACGGGCCTGGAAGGCCGCGTGCGAGGAGCTCGGCTACGAGGGTTCGCGGCTGCACGACGGCGCGATCGCCGACGAGCTGGCGCCGTGGGTGGGCAGCTGCCCGGCCGGGCACGAGCACTTCCGCTACCGGCGCCCCACCCGTCCACTCGCCTGCGGGCGCTGCGGGCGCGGCTTCAGCGAGGCCAACCTCATCGATTGGACGCACCGCCCGGTGAGCTCGGCGACCCGGCGGCGCGCCGCTTCCTGAGGCGGCGCTGCACGGCAGATGCCCGCGAACCGGTAACGGCGGGTCACGACGCCGGGGAATGCGCGCGGCTGTGGCATCGTTCCCCGAAGGTCGGAGCCGCATCGGCTCCGCACGTCACCACAGCAGCACGGAGCTCCCGATGTCCACCATCTCCAACACCCCCGGGTCGAACGGCCCCCGCAAGCGCAAGGGCGCGCTCATCGGCGGCGGCATCGCCCTCGCCGTCGTGCTCGCCGCCGGCGTCACCGTGGCGGTCGTCGCCTCGCAGAACGGCGGCGACGACGCCCCCGCCGCGGCCGAGGGCTACGACCTCGTCACCGACGGCACGCTCACGATCGGCACGGAGGGCACCTACAAGCCCTTCACCTTCCACGACGAGTCGGGCGAGCTCACCGGGTACGACGTGGAGATCGCGACGGCCGTCGCCGAGAAGCTGGGCCTCGAGGTGCGGTTCGAGGAGACCGAGTGGGACGGCATCTTCGCCGGCCTCGAGGCGGGCCGCTTCGACGTGATCGCCAACCAGGTCTCGATCAACGAGGAGCGCCAGGCGCAGTACCTGCTCAGCGAGCCGTACACGGTCTCGCCCGGCGTGGTGATCGTCCGCGCCGACGACACCGAGATCACCGGCTTCGACGACCTCGAGGGCAAGCGCGCCGCGCAGTCGGCCACGAGCAACTGGTACGAGCTCTCCGCCGGCTACGGCGCCGAGATCGAGACGGTCGAGGGCTGGAACGAGTCGATCGCGCTGCTGCGCGACGGTCGCATCGACTTCACGCTCAACGACAAGCTCACCTTCCTCGACTACGTGCAGACCGAGGGTGCGACCGACATCAAGGAGGTCGCCGAGACCGACGACCCCTCGCTGAACGCCTTCGCGCTCGCCCAGGGCAACGACGAGCTGCTCGCCGACATCGACGACGCGCTCGCGGAGCTCGCCGCCGACGGCACCCTGGCCGAGATCGGCGAGAAGTACTTCGGGGTCGACGTCTCGAAGTAGTCGATCGCGGCACGAGGGGCGGGCGCAGCGAGCCCGCCCCTCGTCGCGGTAGGAAGGAGCCTGATGGACATCGACTGGCAGCTCTTCGCCGACTCGTTCTGGCCGATCCTCGTCGGCGGCGCGACCGGCACGATCCCGCTGGCGCTGAGCTCCTTCGCGATCGGGCTGGTCATCGCGCTCGGCGTCGCGCTGCTGCGCCTGTCGCCGCTGAAGCCGCTGCGCGCGGTCGGCTGGTTCTACGTGTCCGTCATCCGCGGCACCCCGCTGCTCGTGCAGCTCTTCTTCATCTTCTACGCGCTGCCGGCGCTCGGCTGGGTCGTGCCGCCGTGGCCGAGCGCGATCCTCGCGTTCTCGCTGAACGTCGGCGGCTACGCGGCGGAGATCATCCGCGCGGCGATCCTGTCGGTGCCGCAGGGGCAGTGGGAGGCCGGGTACACGGTCGGGTACTCCAAGGCCCAGACCCTCTGGCGGGTGATCCTGCCGCAGGCGGTGCGCGTGGCCGTGCCGCCGCTGTCGAACACCTTCATCTCGCTGGTGAAGGACACCTCGCTGGCCTCGGTCGTGCTCGTCACCGAGCTGTTCCGCGTCGCGCGCCAGATCGCCACCTTCAGCTCGGAGTTCGTGGCGATCTACCTCGAGGCCGCGCTGATCTACTGGCTGTTCTGCCTCGTGCTCGCCTGGGGCCAGGGCCGCATCGAGAGGAGGCTGAGCCGCCATGTCGTCCGCTGAGAAACCACTGCTGCAGGTCACCGGGCTGCGCAAGCGCTTCGGCGACAACGAGGTGCTGCGCGGCATCGACCTCGAGGTGCGCCGCGGCCAGGTCGTCGCCATCATCGGGCCGAGCGGCTCGGGCAAGACCACGGTGCTGCGCTCGCTCAACGGGCTCGAGGTGCCCGACGGCGGCGAGATCGCCATCGAGCCGGGCCTGCACCTCGACTTCCAGTACCCGCTGACGGATGCGCACCGCTACGGCCTGCGCGACCGCTCGGCGATGGTCTTCCAGAACTACAACCTCTTCCCGCACCGCACCGTGCTGCAGAACGTGACGGATGCGCCCATCCGGGTGCGCGGGCTCCCCCGCGCCCAGGCGGTCGCCGAGGCGGAGGCGCTGCTCGCCCGAGTCGGCCTGGCCGAGAAGCGCGACGCCTACCCGTACGAGCTCTCGGGCGGGCAGCAGCAGCGGGTCGGCATCGTGCGCGCGCTCGCGCTGAAGCCCGAGCTGCTGCTCTTCGACGAGCCGACCAGCGCCCTCGACCCGGAGCTCGTGGGCGAGGTGCTGCAGGTGATCAAGGAGCTGGCGGACGAGGGCTGGACGATGGTCATCGTCACCCACGAGATCTCCTTCGCCCGTCAGGTCGCCGACGAGGTGCTCTTCATCGACGGCGGCGTGGTCGTGGAGCGGGGCGCGCCGAAGCGGATCCTCACCGATCCGCAGGAGGAGCGCACCGCGCGGTTCCTGCAGCGCCTGCTGCACCCCTTCGACGACTGACTCGAACCGCGTAACCTGCGATACTGGTTGCATGCAGACCGGTCAATGGCTCGATCCGCGGGACGGCACCCGCTGGTTCTTCGACTCGGGCTCGCTCGCCCTCGACTTCGGCTGGACCGGCGCCTTCGGCGGCTCGCAGACGACCGAGCGGATGCACGGCCCCGCCGACCTGCACGCCTGGCTCGACGAGCGCTTCGAGCAGCTCGAGCCCGTCGCCGACCCGCGCAACCTGCAGGACGCGCTGCTGCTGCGCGAGGCGATCGTGCGGATCGCCGCGGCCGTCGCCGACGGCGCTGCGATCGCCGCCGAGGACATCGACGCCGTCAACCTCTACGCGGCGACCCCCGATGTCCCTCCGTCGCTCGACGGCGGGCGCAGGCAGGCCGGCCGCAGCGTGATCCGGATCGGCCAGGCGCTCTCGACCATCGCGCGCGACGCCGTCGCCCTCTTCGCGGAGCACGCCGGCGACGGGCGCATCCACCGCTGCTCGGCGGACGACTGCGCCCTGCTCTTCTACGACGACTCCCGTTCGGCGAACCGCCGCTGGTGCTCGATGCAGCGCTGCGGCAACCGCGCCAAGGTGCGCGCGCACCGGGCGCGCGCCAGGGCCTGACAGTCGCCTCGGCCGAGGTCGCCGACCCGCACCCTCCTCGAGCGGTGGCGAATCGGTCAGCAACCCGCCAGCCCACGACGCCCGTCGTCGAGTAGCGTCGACGGTGAAGCTCGAACGCGACAGCATCGTCGATTTGGAGGCACCGGATGACCCCGAACCCTGCAGGCGCCGTGGAGATCCCCGATCTCCCGCTGACCGAGTTCCTGCTCGGCGGCCTCGACGACGACACGGCCGCCAGGATCGCGCTGATCGACGGGGCGAGCGGCCGCACCACGACCTACGGCGAGCTGGCGCGGGCCGTCGAGCGTCTCGCCGGCGCTCTGGCCCAGCGCGGCGTGCGCCCGGGCGACGTCGTCGCGCTGCACTGCCCCAACACCCCGAGCTTCGCGATCGCCTTCTTCGGCGCGCTGCGCGCGGGGGCGATCGTGAGCCCGGTCAACACGCTCTACACCGCCGGTGAGATCGAGAACCAGCTGCGCGATGCGCGGGCGGCGCTGCTCATCACGGTCGGCCCGCTGCTCGCGGCCTCCGGCCCTGCCGCCGAGGCCGCGGGCCTCGGGAGCGGATCGGTGATCGTGCTCGACGGCGCCGAGGGCCACCCCGATCTGGCAGGCCTGCTGGCGCTGGGCGCGGATGCCCCCGACGTCGCCATCGACCCCGGCGACGTCGCCGTGCTGCCCTACTCCTCCGGCACCACGGGGCTGCCCAAGGGCGTGCGGCTGAGCCACCGCAACCTCGTCGCCAACGCCGTGCAGAGCATCGAGGCGCTCGACATGCGCGAGGACGACGTCGTACCCGCCGTGCTGCCGTTCTTCCACATCTACGGCCTCACCGTGCTGCTCGACGTGGCGCTGCGCAGCCGGGCGACCCTGGTCACGCTGCCCCGCTTCGAGCTGCCGGCGTACCTGCAGCTCATCCAGCAGCACCGCGGCACCTACCTCTTCATCGCGCCGCCGGTCGCGCTGGCGCTGGCCAGGCATCCGCTCGTCGACGACTACGACCTCTCCAGCGTGCGGGCCGTGCTGAGCGGCGCGGCGCCGATCGGCGCAGCGCAGCTGCAGGAGGTGGCCGACCGTCTCGACGCCCGGGTGCGCCAGGGATACGGCATGACGGAGGCGAGCCCCGTGACGCACGTCGGGCCACCGGACCGCGACGATGTGTCGCTGGGTTCGATCGGCATGCCCGTCCCCGGCACGGAGGCGCGCATCGTCTCCCTCGAGACGGGCGAGGAGCTGGCGGTGCCCGCGCAGGGCATGAGCGAGCCGGGCGAGCTGCACGTGCGCGGGCCGCAGGTGATGCTCGGCTACCTCGACCGCGACGAGGAGACCCGCGCGACCATCGACGAGGACGGCTGGCTGCGCACCGGCGACATCGCGACCATCGACCACCACGGCGCGACCTTCCTCGTCGACCGGCTCAAGGAGCTCATCAAGTACAAGGGCTACCAGGTCGCCCCCGCCGAGCTCGAGAGCCTGCTGCTCGGGCACCCGGGCATCGTCGACGCCGCAGTCGTGCCGGCGCTCGACGACGAGGGTCAGGAGATCCCGAAGGCGTTCGTCGTGCTCGCGCCGGGCTCCGGGCTCGACGAGCGGTCGGTGATCGACTGGGTCGCCGAGCGGATCGCGCCGCACAAGAAGGTGCGCGCGGTCTCGTTCATCGATGCGGTGCCGAAATCGGCGTCGGGCAAGATACTGCGCAGACAGCTGCGCGAGAGCGGAGGAGCGGCATGAGCGAGCGGCACGAGGTCACCGATCAGGAGCGGGGCGCCGCGGTCGAGCGGCTCGGCCTGCTCGACACGGGCGCCGAGGAGCGCTTCGACCGCATAACCCGCCTCGCCCGTCAGGAGTTCGGCGTCGCCCTGGCGCTCGTGAACCTCGTCGGCGAGGACACCATCTTCACGAAGTCGCAGCCGGCGGGCATGACCACGACCCACTCGCCGTTCGGCGTCGCCTTCTGCGAGCACACGGTGCGCCAGGACGGTCTGCTCGAGATCGACGACGCCGCGGCCGATCCGCGCTACTCGGGACTCGCCGCGGTGACCGACTACGGGATGCGCTTCTACGCGGGCGTGCCGCTGACGGTCGCCAGCGGCGAGGCCGTTGCGACGCTCTGCCTGTACGACTCGAAGCCGCGCCATCTCGACGGGGACGAGCGGGACCTGCTCGAGCGGCTGGGCCGCTGGGCGCAGGCCGAGCTGCGCACCGACGATCCGCTCGCCCCTGCCCTCGACGCGCAGGCGGTCGAGCACGCGATCGCCGATGGGGAGCAGCACCCCGAGGCCGCGGACGGCAGCCCGACGCGCGAGGCCGTCGAGACCGGGCACGTGCGACTCGCATCCCTCGCGATCCCGTTCGGCACCGTCAGCGGCGACGCCAGCGCCTGGGCGCAGTCCGAACGGCGGCTGGTCATCACGCTCGCCGATGTGATGGGCAAGGGCGAGGCCGCCGGCGCGATCGCCCGTGCTGTGATCGACGGGCTGCATGGCGACCCGTCGACCCCTCCGGCCGAGGCCGTGCGGCGCCTGGAGGAGCTGGTGGGCCCGCGACTGCGCGAGCAGGACGCCTTCACGACCGTCTTCCACGCCGTGCTCGACACCGAGTCGGGCGAGCTCGACTACGTCGACGCCGGCCACGGGCTGACGCTGCACCTCACGGCCGACGGCGCCAGCACGCGGTTGCACTCGCGCAACCTGCCGCTCGGCCTGCTGCTCGACGGCGGCGAGTGGGAGAGCGGGCGCATCATCGTGCAGCGCGGCGACCTGATCGTCACCGTCTCGGACGGGGCTCTCGACGCCTACGACTCGACCCTCGAGAGCCTGATCCAGCTGGAGGCCGAGCTGCGCGCCGCGCTCGACACGGGCTCGTTCTTCGACGCGCTGACCGTGCGGGTCTCCGAGCACCTCGTCGACGACGACGTCACCGCGCTGGTACTCGCGGTGCGCTGATCGAGCGGGCGGGCGCCCGGCGGCGCCCGCTCAGCGCGGGATGACCTTGAAGAGGACCTTCCAGCGCACCATGCACCAGATCGCCGCGATGACGGCGGTGTGGATGAGCGTGCCCTGCCAGAAGCTGGCGCGGTCGAGGCCCGGGATGTTCGCCACCGCCAGCACGAAGAACACGTGCACGATGAACACGTAGAGGCTCGCCTGGCCGAGCGGGATCCAGAGCCATCCCGACGTGGCCGCCATCGGCTTCCAGAACGCGGTCGTGAGCGCATAGGTGATCACGAGCACGAACGCCACGTCGACCAGCCGGCCCCATTGCAGGTCGATGCGCTGGTAGCCGCCCTGGTAGAGGGCGCCGTAGAGGTCGGCCGGGAACGGCGTCGGCGTGAAGCCGTACTGCTGGCCCGCCCAGAGGTAGGCCAGGAACGCCGCGTAGCCGACGACGAAGACACCCACGAGGACGAGCCCGACCGGCCTCGTGAGCGCCCGCTCGATCGCCCGTCGGTGGTAGCCGATGACGAGGCCGTGCGTGAAGAGCACCTGCCAGATGAAGAGCGGGAACACCGCGTTGAACTGCGACGGCACCGGCGCGAACTCGGGGAAGACGTACTGCAGGGCATAGAGCCCCCAGCTCACCAGCAGCACGACCCACCACAGCTTGCGGCGGATCAGCCACATGATCGGCGGGACGGCGAGGCTCAGCACCACGAACAGGCCCATGATGTTGAAGGGCCAGGGGCCCATCTCGAGGCCCAGGAACTGTCGCACCGCGTACCAGGGCGGCGGGTAGTCGAGCAGCCGGTCGGCATTGGGGTAGAGATCGTAGACGGTGCCCGCGTCGCCCTCGCCCCCGCCGCCGGTGCCGCGATCGGTGAAGGTGGTGATCGCACTGGTGTCGATGAACGGGATGAACCCCAGCACGAAGACCAGCAGGATCACGGCGAGCGTGACCAGGTACTGCTTGCGCGCTCGGGCCCACGCCCCGACCGCCGCCGCCCACTCGGTGCCGCGGCGCAGCGCCAGCGGGTAGACCATGCCCAGCACGATGCCGCTGAGCATGACGAACATCTCGGCGCCCGTGATGGCGCCCACCGCCTTGAGCGCGAGCAGCGAGTAGGGGCTGAACACCTCGATGTGGGTGACCACCACCATGATGATGACGAAGCCTCGGAACAGGTCGATGCGCAGGTCGCGACCCGGCTTGCCGTCGTCGGGGTAGCGCCAGCTCGGCACGACCTTGCCTGCGAGGCCCGCGAGCAGGAACGCGATGGCCAGCGCCACGGCGCAGCCCACGATCCAGTCCATCTCGTCGCCCGTGTCGCGCACCTGGACGCTCGCGACGCTGCCGTCCGCGGGGGTGACGCGGTCGGTGATCGGTCCCCAGCGGATCAGGCCGGACCCGTCGAGGTCCTCGCGCAGCAGCGTGGCGAGCTCGGGGTCCGCCGTGGCGCGCCAGTCCACCTCCGCGCCTCCGGCCTCCGCCTCCTCGCGCACCGCCTCGATCCAGGTCACGGCGTCGACGCGCGGACGGTCGTCGAGCACGTCAACCAGCTGCCGCCACCAGCCGCGCTTGACGGCCTCGGCGCTGTCGCCGTCGAGCTCGTCGTCGTAGAGGGCGCCGGTGTCGAGCACCATCGAGCGGTCGCCGCGGACGGCGTAGCGCTCGTAGAAGCTCTCGTCCTGTTCGACGACGTAGCCCCAGCGCTCGTCGAAGCGTGACGACAGCGCTCCGGCGGCCGGCGCGGAGTTGCGCTCCAGCGGCACGTCGGCGCCCGCGGCGGCCTCGCGCTCACCCTTGCCGAAGAAGAACATGGACAGTCCGACCCGGTCGACGTACTCGTCGCCCGGGTAGTACGGCTCGTAGGGGTCGTCGCCCTCGGTGATCTCGCCGTCGCCGTCGGTGTCGAGGAGCTCGATCGTCTGGATGCTCAGGTCGTCGATGCGGCCGCCGGCGCGCTCGAACGGGTATCCGGCGCCGTACGAGGGCGACCAGACCAGCTCGGCGCCCGAGTCGCCAGCGTGGATGGCGTCGGCGACCTCGCGGAACGAGCGGATGAAGGCGCTCGGCTGCTGCCCCCAGCTCTGCCACGAGCCGTTCATCTCCGCGGCGAAGCGCAGCAGGTGCTGCGTGCCGAAGCTGACGTGCTGCTGCTGCTGCACGAAGTCGTCGAGCGCGGCGGCGTCGGCGGCGTCGAGCTCGGCGAGCGGCACCTGCGGCTCGAGGCTGACCACGAGCACGGCGCCCTGCTCGGCGCTGCTGCTGGCCGCCGCAGCCCACTGCTGGCGCGCGGTCGCGTCGAGGGGGTAGGCGATGCGCACCGCGTAGAGGCCCGGCGTCTCGCCGAGGCGCTGCTCGTAGCCGGAGGGGCCGTCGGCGCCCCAATCGAGTTCGGGTCCGAAGAGCGCTCGGGCGTCGGAGGCGGTGGACGGGTCGGCCGTCGAGGCCGAAGCGGGGGTCGCGACGAGCGCGGTCAGCGCCAGGGCGGCCGCGGCCGCCCAGCGCACGATGACCCGGCTCATCCCCTGCCGCTCTCCAGCTCCCAGACGTTCCTGCCGTTCTCGAAGCGGTAGTCCAGCCGGTCCAGGCTCGCGATGGCGAGAGCCAGGCCCCGGCCGTTCTCGTCCTCGCTCCCCGCCATGGCGACGGCGCTCAGATCGATGCCGGCGGGGCGGCCGTTGTCCTCGAAACGCGCGTGCAGCATCCGCTCGGTCCCCGTCAGCGCCAGGCTGAAGCGCCGACCGGTCTCGTCGTCGAGACGGACGGAGTGCTCGATGATGTTGCCCGCGATCTCGATCACGGCGGTGTCGAAGCCGAAACGCACGCGCGGCGGCACGTCGCCGACGGCGCCCCACCAGTCCTCGAGCAGTTCGTGCACCGCCTCGAGGTTCTCGAGCGCGACCTCGGCATCGAGGTAGCGCCGCGATGGTTCAGCCATGCAGCGCGTCCTCGACGGTCGCCCGCGGCCGCAGCACCCGGTCGAGGTTGGTGAGCCCGAGCACCATCGTGACCTGCTCGGTCGGAGCGGCGATGCGCAGGTCGCCGCCGGCCTGCCGGGCGGTCTTGAGGCAGGCCACCAGCGCGCCGAGCCCCGAGGAGTCGACGAAGCTCACCCCCGAGAGGTCGACCACGACCGTGCCGCCGTCGCGCTCGATCACCTCGGTGACCGCGTCGCGGAACGCCCGCGCGGAGACCATCGTCAGCCGGCCGCGCGGGCCGACGACGCTGCCGCCGTCCTGCTGGCGGATGTCGAACTCGATCATGGGGCCTCCTTCTCAGGCTCCGGCGGACCGGAGTACAGCACGGCGCGGATGATGATGCTGAAGATCGCCAGGTCGAACAGCACCCAGGCGATGTTGATGAGCGGGGCGATGCCCTCGGCCTGGCCGGCGGCGTAGCGGATGCCGACCACGCCCAGCGAGAGCACCAGCGCCGCCATCACGACGAGCTGCGGACGCACCAGGTCCCAGCGGCGCTCGTGCTCGCCCGTGCGCTCCTTCGGCGTGACGGCGAAGCCGAGCGGGCGGCCCCGGAAGACGTTGTCGAACGCGGTCGTCACCGAGCGGATCCAGACCGGGAACAGCGCCAGCGAGTACTGCTGGCCCCGCCACGTCGGGCGCCCGTCGGCCACCACCCAGAACAGCAGCTGGTTGAGCACGAGGAACGGGATGAGCCTCGCGAAGAAGTCCAGGCTGAACGCCGTGACGGGCAGCACGCCGAAGGACAGGTAGAGGACCGGCGCCGCGACGTAGACGAGCGCGGCGAAGCCGGAGAGGTAGCTCCACATGGTGGAGAAGTACATGAGCCGCTGCGACCAGGCGAGGCCCCGCTGGGTCAGCGGGTTCTCGCGGAAGAGCACCTGCATCGTGCCCTGCGCCCAGCGCAGCCGCTGCGTCAGCATGGTCGGCAGGTCCTCGGGCGCGAGGCCGATCGCGAGGATCTCGTCGTGGTAGACCGACCGCCACCCCAGGCCGTGCAGCCGCATCGAGGTGGCCATGTCCTCCGTCACCGAGATGGTGGCCAGGGGCATGATCGCCTGGGCCTCCTCCTCCCGCCCGACGTCGAAGGCGTTCACGAGCAGGCTCACCGACTCGATCGCGGCGAGCGGGGAGAGCTCGCGCTCGCCGAGCGCGGCGAAGGCCGCCTCGTCGGCCTCGGCGAGCGCACCCGGCTCCTCCGACATGGCGGCGAGCTCGGCGAGGTCGGCGCGCAGCTGCGCGATGTCCTCGTCGGCGAGGGAGCGGCGGACCGCGTCGATGCGGCGCTGGAAGGCGAAGGTGACGTCGGCGATCGCCTCGCCGTCCGCCAGGCCGGCCTTGACGTCGTCGAGCGCGGCGCCGACCTCATCGATGGCGCGGAGGACCCTCGGCTCGTCGAGGTGCTCGGCTCGCGCCTTCGCCAGGATGCGCCGCGAGGAGCGCACCGCCCGGTGCACGGCGATGGCGACCTCGCTCACGTAGCGCGAGACGCCGAGCTGCATGAGCGCCTCGCGGCGCAGGATCGCGTTGGAGCCGCAGAAGAAGGCCGCGTTCCAGCCGTCCTTCGACTGCTGGATCGGGCCGTAGAAGAGTGGAGCCTGGCTGCCCAGCGGATCGCTCTGCGGCGTGTTCACGAACCACTGGGGCGTCTGCACGAGTGCGACGTCGTCGTCGCCGAACCACCCGAGGGTGCGGTGCAGTATCTCGGGGTGCGGCACCTGGTCCGCGTCGAGGATGAGCAGGTACTCGCCCTCGGTGACCATGAGCGCGTTGTTGAGGTTGCCGGCCTTGGCGTGCCGGGGCACGTCCGCGGTCCAGGCCTTCGACCGCAGGATCACGCCGATGCCCTCCGCTTCGGCGAGGCGGCGCAGCTCGGGACGGTCGCCGTCGTCGAGGATCCACGTGCTGTGCGGGAAGCGGATCGCCTTCGCCGCGAGCGCTGTGCGCATCACGAGATCGAGCGGCTCGTTGTAGGTGGTGACCAGCACGTCGACCGTGGCCTCGGGGTCCGGTGGCGGCGCGGTGCTGCGCTCCCTGATGCGCCAGGCCCCCAGCCCGAAGAGCAGCGAGTCGATGAGGCTGTACGTCTCGGCCAGCACCAGCGGCACGGCGATCCACCACGAGTCCCAGTTGACCGAGGCCAGCCAGCGCCAGACGACGTAGTTGGTGCCGGCGATCGCCGTCAGCACGACGATGAGGCGGATGAGGGCCGTACGCCACCAGGGCGTGACCGGCGCCGGCGCCCGATGCGACTTGATGCGGCGGGGCGGGGGGCTGGCGGCCCGCACGGCACGGCGCGCGGCGCCGCGAGGGCGGAGCCTGGTGCCGTACGTCGTCATCGAAGCGGTCCCCTCCGCGCCGTGGGCTGTACCGGGCGCCCGCGCCCGCGCCCCGTGCGCGACCTGCCCGATGGCGCGAGTCTACAAAGCCGAGGCCGGCTCGCGGGAGAGCCTCCCGGCGCGCTCGGAACATCGAGCGCACGGGGCAGCGGCTCGGCGGCGCGGGGCGCCCGTCCCCTCAGGCCCCACAGCGGGTCACTCCTCGATCGACACCTTGCGGTCGAAGGCCACGAAGCCGGCGAAGTCCTTGCCGACCTTCTCGACCGCGCCGGGGCGCAGGTCGGGGTAGCTCCAGGCGATGTCCTGCACGGTCTCGCCGTCGACGACGGCGTTCCAGTACTGGGCCGCGCCCTTCCACGGGCAGGTGTAGGCCGTCGGGCTCTCGCTGAAGAGCTCCGTCGTGAGGCTCGACGGCGGGAAGTAGCGGTTGCCCTCGATGTGCGCCAGCTCCTCCTCGGCGGCCTCGGCGAGCACGGTTCCGTTGAGCACTGCCTTCATGGGGTTCCTCCTGCTGGTAGCGGTGCTCGCAGGCTACGCCGCGCTCCCCGTGGGCCAGCCGGGCATCCAGCGCGCGCCCATGCACGCCCGGGATGGTGAGCGGATGCGCATCAATCTGAGCCTCGAGCTGCCCGCCGAACCGGAGGCCGTCGCCGAGCGGCTGCGCGACCCGCAGATCATGCGGGCCATCGCGCGCCCGCTGCTCGACTTCCGCTCGCTCGAACCCGGCGGGTTCCCCGAGCGCTGGGAGGGCGGACCGCACCGCGTCACCCTGATGCTCGGCTCGGTGCTGCCGATCGGCACCCAGGTGATCGACCTCGACTGGCCGGAGACCGGCCGCGAGGGCGTGCACCTGCAGCGCGACGACGGCCGCGGCCTGGGCGGGCTGCTGCGGATCCAGCACCGCATGGCGGTGGCTCCCGGCCCGCAGGGCACGACCTTCCGCGACCGGCTCGACGTGCACGGGCCGCTCGCCGCACTGCTGTGGCTGCCGCTCTGGGCCGTCTGGCAGTGGCGCGGCCGCCGCTTCGAGAAGCTCGCCTGGCACTGGTGACGCACCCGGGCTGAGGCGGCTCCCGCACGGGGGCCGCGCGCATCCGCCCGACGCCTGTTAGGGTGGTACCACTGGCGCGCCACTCGTGCAGCGCCTGCGTCGTAGCACGCGGATGCCCCGCATCCCTCTTCAACATCGCGATGACCGCGATTCTGCAGATCACTGCATACGGCGAACGGATGCGTCACCCGACGCCTTCGCCCGACACCGATCCGCGCCCGGTCAGCCGTGCGCCGGGATCGGCTCACCCCGGAAGCACCCATGACCGATACCACCACTGCGCCCGCGCCCTCCTTCGAGTCGCTCGGCGTCCCCGCGCCGCTCGTCGCCGTCCTCGCACAGCAGGGCAAGACCAGCGCGTTCCCCATCCAGGTCGACACCCTGCCCGACACCCTCGGCGGGCGCGACGTGCTCGGCCGCGGCAAGACCGGCTCGGGCAAGACCCTGGCCTTCTCGATCCCCCTCGTCGCGCGCCTCGCCGCGGCCGGCAAGCGCCGCGAGAAGGGCCGCCCGCGCGCCCTCGTGCTGGCCCCGACCCGCGAGCTCGCCACCCAGATCAACGCGGTCGTCGAGCCCCTCGCCGCCGCCTACGGCCTGCGCAGCACCACCATCTTCGGCGGCGTCAGCCAGCACCGCCAGGTGCAGGCGCTCAGCGCCGGCGTCGACATCGTCGTCGCCTGCCCCGGCCGCCTCGAGGACCTCATGAAGCAGGGCTTCGTGCAGCTCGACGGCGTCGACGTCAGCGTGCTCGACGAGGCCGACCACATGGCCGACCTCGGCTTCCTGCCCGTCGTCACCCGCATCATGGACAAGACGCCGAGCCGCGGCCAGCGCCTGCTGTTCAGCGCCACGCTCGACAACGGCGTGGACAAGCTGGTCAAGCGCTTCCTGCACGACCAGGTGCTGCACTCCGTCGACGAGGCCACCTCGCACGTCTCCGCCATGACCCACCACGTCTTCGAGGTCGCCGACGCCGACGCGAAGAAGGAGCTCGTGATGGCGCTCGCGAGCGGATCGGGCCGCCGCATCCTCTTCATGCGCACCAAGCATCAGGCCAAGAAGCTCGCGAAGTCGCTCACGGCCGCCGGCATCCCCGCCGCCGACCTGCAGGGCAACCTCTCGCAGGCCGCCCGCGACCGCAACCTCGCCGCCTTCCAGGCCGGAGACATCCGCGTGCTCGTCTGCACCGACGTCGCGGCCCGCGGCGTGCACGTCGACAACGTCGAGCTCGTCATGCACGTCGACCCGCCGGCCGAGCACAAGGCGTACCTGCACCGCTCGGGCCGCACCGCCCGCGCCGGCAGCGAGGGCGACGTCGTCACGATCATGCTGCCGAGCGAGCGCCAGGACACCAAGATCCTGCTGCGCAAGGCCGCCATCAACGTCACCCCGCGCCACGTGCGGCTCGACGACCCCGAGGTCGTCGCGCTCATCGGCGAGGTCGCCCCCTACGTCACCCCGAGCGCCGAGCCGGCGCGCGGGCAGTCGCAGGGCGGTCAGTCGCAGGGCGCCAACGCGCAGCGCAAGCGCGCGGCCCGCGACGACCGCGGCCAGGGCCAGCAGCAGGGCGGCCGCGGCCGTCAGCAGCCGACCTCCGAGACCAGCGGCTCCGGCGAGGGCGGCTCGCGCCGTCGTCGCGGCGGCCGCGGTCGCGGCGGCGAGACCGCCCAGGGCTTCGGCCAGGGCACGGGCTCGTCGCAGGGCGGCCAGCGCTCGCAGGGCGGTTCCTCGCAGGGCGGCGAGCGCGCCGCGCAGGCGGCCTTCGCCGAGCGCTCCTCGCAGCCCCGTCAGGACCGCGCGCCCCAGGGCGAGCAGGCCGCCGGCGGTCGTCGCACCACGGGTCGTCGCGCCAGCTCCACGGGCGGCTCCGGCAAGCTCATGGTCGGCAGCGTCGTGCGCCCCAACACCGCGGGTCGCGGCGGCCGCGGCCGCTGATCCGATCCGTTCGCACGGGCCGTCACCCCTCGGGGGTGGCGGCCGCTTCCCGGAGCCTGGCCCCCGGGCGGCCCCCCGGGGGGGGGGGGGCCCCGTCGTCGTTCCCGGCCCCGCGCATCCGCTCGCCGAGGCGGCGGCAGCGCACGGCCGCCGGGGTCGACGACGGTCTCCCGGGCGGAGGCGGCGGTCAGTCGGTGCGACTCGGCCGACTGCAGAAGATCGCCAGGAGGACCAGCCCGCCGACCGGGATCAGCCCGAAGAAGACGAAGGGCCACGGGTAGTCGGCGTCGCGGAGGCGTCGCACGAGCACCGCCAGGATCGGTACGAGCGTTATCAGGCTCCAGAGCGAGACGAGCCAGCTGTCGCCCGGATCGAGCAGCGCCGCCGAGTAGGGGCCGTCGCCGAGGCCGCCCGAGACGATGCTCAGACCCGCCGAGACGAGCGCGGTGAACAGGATCGCCCACCAGAACTCGGAGCGCCGTGCCGTGCCGACGAAGTCGGCGTAGCCCTTCCAGAACGCGACGATCGCCGCGCCGAAGCTCATCTCAGGACCAGGCGCCGACAGACGCGAGGCCCGCGCGCAGCAGGTGCCCGCGACCGCCCTCCATCTCGGCGGCGACCACGTCGGAGTGCGCCTGCGACGGGCTCATCCAGGTGAGCTCGAGCGCGTCCTGGCGGGGGTCGCAGGTGCCGGTGACCGGGACGACGTAGGCGAGCGAGACGGCGTGCTGACGCTCGTCGGTGAAGGTGCTCGCACCGGGGAACGGGAAGTACTCGGCCACGCTGAACGGCACCGGCGATGCGGGCAGCTGCGGGAAGGCCATCGGCCCGAGGTCCTTCTCGAGGTGCCGGAACAGCGCGTCGCGCAGGGACTCCGCGTACATGACCCGCCCGGAGACGAGCGTGCGGCTCATCACGCCGTCGCCGTTGACGCGCAGCAGAGCGCCGACCTCGGTGACGCGGCCGAGGCCGTCCGTGCGCACCGGGATCGCCTCCACGTACAGCAGCGGCATGCGGCGGCGGACGTTCGCCAGCTCCTCATCCGAGAGCCAGCCGGGGGTGGGGTCGGGGGTGCCAACGGAGCTCATGCTCCATTCCTACCGTGCCTGGGGGCCAGCGCAGCGCATCCGCTCGGGATCAGTCCTCCGCGTTCAGCGAACCGCGGCGCACCGCGGCCACCCAGCGGGCGAGGAAGTCGGCGCCGGCCTCGTCGTGGATGAGCTCGCCGGCGGTGAGCACCGGGTACGCGGTCTCGGGCACGCCGTCCTTGGGGCGCACGTCCACGTGGGCCACGGAGTGACCGCGCTCGTGCAGCCAGGTGGCCATCGCGTAGTCGGTGCGCGAGTCGCCGACGGTGCGCCAGTGCTGCGGCGCGGCGCCGTCGAGCTCGAGCAGCTGCAGGGCGCGCTCGGCGCCGAGGTCCTTGCCGAGGCGCACCGACTCGATGTCGGTGGAGATGATCGTCGGGTCGACGCGCACCTGCACGTCGCCGTCGACGTCGGGGCGCTCGTCGCGCTCGCGCACGGCGCCGAAGCCGTGGCGGGCGAGCGCCTGCATGGCCAGCTCGTCGAAGACGGGCTGCTGGGCGAGGTAGGTGGCGCTGTCGACGTCGACGCGCTGCTCGACCGACACCATGGCGCGCTTCGTGTGATCGAAGAAGACCAGGTCGTCGAAGCGCTCGGCGACGAGCAGCTCGATCTCGTCGCCGTAGGCCTGCGGCAGCGCGAGGTCCTCGTCGACGTGGATCTCACCCGCGCCGGCGGGGGTGATGGAGAACCAGACGGCGCCCTTCTCGCAGACCGCGTGCACTCGGGCGCCCTCGGGCAGGCCGGCGGCGAGCAGCGGCGGGACGACCTGCTCGGTGATGAACGCATCCGACCGGCCCGTGTTGAACACGATGGGCACGCCGAGCCGGGCGAGCTCGACCAGGTCGGTCGCGATCGAGTCGATCGCGATGGATCGGGTGACGGGACTGGCGATGGGGCCGTCGACGTCGAGGAGCAGGCCGAGCAGTGGGGATGCGGTCACCGAGCCATTATCGCGGCTGACCGAACCACCATGACGCCGAGCCCATCGCGATGAGCCGCACGCCGTGATCGACGTCGTCCATGCCGAGGGCGAGCCAGCGCTCGATCGCGCCGATCGAGCCGTTCGCCGTCTGCGCGATGAGCATGGCGCGCTCGTCGTCGCTCAGCGCGCGCCCGTCGAGCGCCGGCACGATCTCCGGATGCGTGCGCACGTAGTGCCGGAGCCCGCCCTCGAGCTGGGCCACCAGCACGGCGCGCACGGGTCCGCTGAGCTGCGGCGCCATGGCCAGGCGCAGCACGTCGGAGCGCCGGTGCACGTAGCCGAGGAACTCGCGCACCCCGCCGAAGAGCACGTCGCCGACCTGCTCGACGTCGAGGCCGGTGAGGTCGACCGGGGTGGGCGCGTCGATCTCGGCGGCGATGGCCGAGGCGAGCAGCTCCTCGGGCCCTGCGGCGAAGCGGTAGAAGGAGTCGCGGGTGACGCCCGCGGCCCGGCAGAGCTCGGTGACGGAGAGCTGCCCGATGGGTCGCTCGGCCGCGAGCTCGAGCGCGGCGGCGCGCAGCTTCGCTCCGGCATCGGTTTCGGGCATGCGGCGAGCCTAGAGGATCTGACACTTGTCAGATGTTCTGCGCTACGCTCGCGAGCGGGTCGCCGGTCCCCTCCAGCGACCCGACAGGCTCCGACGCATTCGGGTTGCGCCGGGGTCGACGCCGCGCCCGCGGCAGCGCGGCGGGCGCGGGCCCCCCCGGGGGGGCCCCCCCCCCCCCGGCGGGGCCCCCCCCCC
>JASCOA010000030.1 GCA_029959365.1 Microbacteriaceae bacterium PS02343
ACCCGCCGGGGGGGGGGGGGCGCGGGCCGCCCCCGCGGCGCGGGGGCGGGGGGGGCGGGACCACCCCCGCGTAGACTCGTCCCCCGTGACCGAACGCACCCTCGTCAAGAATCTCGCCGCTCTCGAAGACGGCACCGTGACCATCGCAGGATGGGTCGAGACGGTGCGCGATCAGAAGAAGGTGCAGTTCGTCATCCTGCGCGATGAGACGGGCTCGGTGCAGGTCGTCAACCCGGCCACCCGCGAGAGCGACGGCACGAACGACGCCGCGGTCGCCACCACCGAGGCCATCTCCGGCCTCACCGCCGGCTCCTTCGTCAAGGTGACCGGCCAGCTCAAGCACGACGAGCGCGTGAAGCTCGGCGGTATCGAGGTGAAGCTCAGCTCCCTCGACGTGGCCTCGCTCGCCTTCCCCGAGCCGCCTATCGCCGACGACAGCTCGATCGACAAGCGCCTCGACTGGCGCTTCATCGACCTGCGCCGCCCGGAGCAGAACCTCGTCTTCCGCGCGCAGACCACCTTCGAGCACGCGCTGCGCACCTACTGGGTCGACAACGACTTCATCGAGATCCACACCCCCAAGCTCATGGCCAGCGCCAGCGAGAGCCGTGCCGAGCTCTTCGAGATCGAGTACTTCGAGGGCAAGGCCTACCTCGCCCAGAGCCCCCAGTTCTTCAAGCAGATGGCCCAGCCGGCCGGCTTCGGCAAGGTCTTCGAGATCGCGCCCGCCTTCCGCGCCGACCCTTCGTTCACCAGCCGTCACGCCACCGAGTTCACCTCGGTCGACGCCGAGATCAGCTGGGTCGAGTCGCACGAGGACGTCATGGCGATGCACGAGCAGCTGCTCATCGCCGGCCTGCAGGCGGTCAAGGACAAGCACGGCGACGCCATCAAGGCCGCCTTCGATGTCGACGTGGTGGTGCCGACGGCGCCGTTCCCGCGCATCCCGCTCGCCGAGGCGCACGAGATCCTCAAGGCCCGCGGCTACACCGTGCCCCGCGCCGACGGCGACCTCGACCCCGAGGGCGAGCGCCAGCTCAGCGAGCACGTGCGCGAGACCTTCGGCCACGAGTTCGTCTTCGTCACCGACTACGCCACCGGGATCCGGCCGTTCTACCACAAGCGCCACGACGACGACACGTCGCTGACCAACAGCTACGACCTGCTCTTCAACGGCGTCGAGATCTCCACCGGCGCGCAGCGCGAGCACCGCGTCGACGTGCTGGTCGAGCAGGCGAAGGAGAAGGGGCTCGACCCCGAGGAGCTCGGCTTCTACCTCGACTTCTTCCGCCACGGCGTGCCCCCGCACGGCGGCTTCGGCATGGGCCTGCAGCGCGTCATGATGCTGCTGCTGCACCAGCCCTCCATCCGCGAGGTCACGTACCTCTTCCGTGGTCCGAACCGCCTGCTGCCGTGAGCCTCGACGATAAGGGCCCGGGCATCCAGCGCATCGCGATCTGGATCATCATCGGGCTGCTCGGTCTCGGCATGCTCGGCTCGGGCCTCTACGGGATGCTGACCTGACATGAGCTTTCCCGACGAGGCAGCGGATGCGGACCCCCTGATCCAGGAGGGCACCGGCGCGCGCCGCGACCCCGAGGACTCGGGCGTGCTGCGCGTCGGCGGGGTCAACCCCGTCGAGGAGGCGGCGCACTCGTCGTTCGAGGGCCTGCGCTGGCTCGTGGGCATCCTCATCGCGATCCTCGTGGTCGCGGTGCTCGGCGTGATCTTCTTCATCGCCAGCGAGCAGAATCTCGGCGGCTCGCTCGAGCAGCCGGTGAGCTTCTCCTCGCGCACGCCCGCGCCGGGCGAGTAGCCCCGCCGCGCCCGCGACCGTCGAAGCGGCGCGTCCCGATACCCGCTCCGGCGACTCGGGGCTACTCCGCGAGCGCGCGCCCCTTGAGCTCGGGCAGCGCGAGCGCCGCCAGCGCGGCGATCGCGAAGACGCCGCCGAAGAGCAGGAACAGCGGCGTCGGGCCGACGCTCGCCATGAGCGCGCCCGCGACGAGCGGGGCGATGATCGAGGCGATGCGGCCGACGCCGGCCGCCCATCCGCTGCCCGTGCCGCGCAGCGACGTCGGGTACAGCTCGGGCGTGACGGCGTAGAGCGCGCCCCAGGCGCCGAGGTTGAAGAACGACATGAGCATGCCGCTGAGGATGATCTGCGTCTCGCTGCCGCTGACCGCGCCGTAGCCGAAGAGCACGGCCGCGACGACGGAGCCAGCGAGGAAGGTCGCGAGCGTCGCGCGCCGGCCCCACACCTCGATGAGCCAGGCCGCGACGGCGTAGCCGGGCAGCTGGGCCAGGGTGATGAGCAGCGTGTACCCGAAGGACTGCACGAGGCTGTAGCCCTCGGCGACCAGGATCGACGGCAGCCAGATGAACGCGCCGTAGTACGAGAAGTTGACGGTGAACCAGACCGTCCAGATGGCGACGGTGCGGCGGGTGCGCCCCTGCCGGAACAGGTCGGGCACCGTGCCGCGCGCGCTCGGCGGCGGGGTCGGCGCCGTGGTCGCCGGGGTCTCGACGCCGGCGGAGCGCTCGAAGTCGCGCACGATGCGCTCGGCCTCGTCGTGCCGCCCCTTGCTCTCGAGGAAGCGCACCGACTCGGGCAGCCCGAAGCGCACGACCGCGGCCCAGACCGCCGGCAGCGCGCCGATCGCGAGCGCCCAGCGCCAGCCGTTCTCGCCACCGGCCGGGATCACGAGGTAGCCCACGAGCGCCGAGCCGATCCATCCGATCGCCCAGAAGGCCTCGAGGATCACGATCACGCGGCCGCGGATGCGCTTCGGCGCGAACTCGCTCATGAGCGTGGAGGCCACCGGCAGCTCGGCGCCAAGGCCGAGGCCGACGACGAAGCGCAGCAGGATGAGCGCCAGCACGCTGGTCGCGAGGGCCGAGGCGCCGGTGGCGAGGCCGAAGAGCAGCAGCGTGATGGCGAAGACGTTCTTGCGGCCGAGGCGGTCGGCGAGCAGGCCGCCGACGGCCGCGCCGATCGCCATGCCGGCGAAGCCCGCCGAGGCGACGAAGCCGAGCTGGTCGACGCTCTCGGGCCACTGCACCCGCAGCGCGGCGATCACGAACGAGATGAGGCCGACGTCGAGGGCGTCGAGCGCCCAGCCGATGCCGGAGCCGCCGAGCAGGCGGCCGTGCCGGCGGGTGAACGGCAGCCGGTCGAGGCGTTCCGGTCGGGTGAGCGGGGCGTCGGTCATCGTGTCCTCGAGCGGATGCGGGCGCGCACGGATGCGAGCGGATGAGAGGTGCGGGGTGAGACCACGCTAGGGCCGATCCGGGCCCTGCGCGGCCATCGCGGCGGCTGGACAGGGCTCGAGGTGGTGGCATGATGATGGTCACCCACTGGATGTGACCGTACACATCCGGCCGTTGCACCCCCACGAGAGCGATGACGCCCATGACCGAGACGAGCCCGCCTGCGAGCTCCGGTCAGACCCGTGCGCCGAACATCCGCGACGTGGCCCGCGAGGCCGGGGTCAGCTACCAGACCGTCTCACGGGTCATCAACGGCAGCCCGAGCATCCGCGACGCCACCCGCCAGAAGGTGCTCGAAGCCATCGACGAGCTCGGTTACCGCCCGAACCAGGCGGCACGCGCCCTCGTGACGAGCCGCAGCCGCGTCATCGGCGTGCTGCTCTCCGACGCCCGCAGCTACGGCCCCTCCAGCACGCTGCAGAGCATCGAGGAGGCGGCGCGCGCGAAGGGCTACTTCGTCAGCACCGCCACGATCGGCCTGCCGGACCTGCCCTCCATCCGCTCGGCGCTCGACCACCTGATCCGCCAGAACGTCGACGGGCTCGTGGTCATCGCGCCGCAGACGCGGGTGTTCGACGTGATTCAGCAGCTCTCCCCCGAGCTGCCGCTCGTGACGCTCGAGGCCTCGGGCCGGTTGGACGGCCATACGATCGCGATCGACCAGGAGCAGGGCGCCCGGCTGGCGACGCGCCACCTGATCGAGCTGGGCCACACCGAGATCGAGCACCTCGCCGGGCCGCAGGACTGGATCGAGGCCCAGACCCGGATGGACGGCTTCCTCGCCGAGATCCGCGACAACGACCTGGGCACGCGGCCCCCGATCCTCGGCGACTGGACCGCGGACTTCGGCTACTACGCAGGCACCCAGATGCTGGGGCGCCTCGACTTCACGGCGGTGTTCGCCGCGAACGACCAGATGGCGCTGGGCCTGGTGCACGCCTTCCGCGACGCGGGCCTCGACGTGCCCGGCGACGTGAGCGTCGTCGGCTTCGACGACGTGCCGGGCGCCAGGCACTTCTGGCCGCCGCTCACCACGATCCGCCAGCGCTACGAGCTGCTCGGCGCGCGCTGCGTCGACATGCTGCTCGGCGAGATCGAGGGCGACGAGCAGCGGTACCACGAGCGGATCGGGGCCGAGCTGGTCGTGCGCGGCTCGACCGCAGCGCCCCCGCCCCACGACCCGGAGCGGGCGTTCCGGCGGTTCGGCTGAGCCCCGCGGAGACCGCCCGGTTATCACGACTCCGCATCCCGGCTTGACAGCATCGACGCCGTGAGTAAAGTGGCCCTCACGCAATGTGACCGTTCACATTGCAGAGGGCCGGCCGCCTCGCAGCGGCCGGCGATGAAGTCCCTCGGGCGACGACCACGACGAAGTGCAGCGGTTCCACCGTGCGCCCTTCCGAGCGACCATCGCCCACCCCTGCACCGCCAGCTTCACGGCGAATCGGCGACGCGCCCCGTCCGCACCAGGACCGGGCCCGCTCCGCCACATGACAACGACGTCTGGAAGGACACCACAGTGAAAGCACGCAAGCTCCTCATCGGCATCGCCGCAGTGGGACTCGCCACCAGCCTCGCGGCCTGCTCCGGCGGTCGCGGCGGCGCGGGCACCGAGCCCGAGGCCGGCGACAACGAGGGTGCGCTCGTCGGCATCGCGATGCCGACCCAGACCTCCGAGCGCTGGATCGACGACGGCAACAACGTCGTCGCCCAGCTCGAGGAGCTCGGCTACGAGACCGACCTGCAGTACGCCAACGACGACATCCCCACGCAGGTCTCGCAGATCGAGAACATGATCGCCCAGGGCGCCAAGGCCCTGATCATCGCCTCGATCGACGGCACCACGCTCACCGACGTGCTCGAGTCGGCCGCGTCGCAGGGCATCCCGGTCATCGCGTACGACCGCCTCATCAACGGCACCGAGAACGTCGACTACTACGCGAGCTTCGACAACTTCAACGTCGGCGTGCAGCAGGGCACCTCGCTGCTGACCGGCCTCGGTGTGCTCGACGAGAACGGCGAGGAGACCGGCGAGGCCGGCCCCTTCAACGTCGAGCTCTTCGCGGGTTCCAACGACGACAACAACGCGACCTTCTTCTGGAACGGCGCGATGGAGGTCCTCGAGCCGTACATCGAGGACGGCACGCTCGTCGTGCCCAGCGGCCAGACCGAGTTCGAGCAGGCCTCGATCCTGCGCTGGCTGCCGGAGAACGCCCAGGACCGCATGGAGAACCTCGTCAGCATCGGCGGCGGCGCCGAGCTCGACGGCGTGCTCTCGGCGGCCGACGTCCTCTCGCAGGGCATCATCGCGGGCCTCGAGTCGTCGGGCGCCTACAACAGCGACAACTTCCCGGTCGTCACCGGTCAGGACGCCGACCTCAGCTCGGTCAAGATGATCGCCTCGGGCGAGCAGTACTCGACCATCTTCAAGGACACCCGCGAGCTCGCGGACGTCGCGGTGAACATGGTCGACGCGCTGCTCAACGGCGACGAGGTCGAGACGAACAACGACACCGACTACGACAACGGCGAGAAGGTCGTCCCGGCCTTCCTGCTCGACCCGGTGGTCGTGACCGAGGGCAACATCACCGAGGTGCTCGTGGACTCCGGCTACTACACCGAGGACGAGCTGCAGTAAGCAGCACGACTCACGGGCCCGGTCGCGCACAGCGGCCGGGCCCGTCCCCCGGTCGGGACGCTTCCCGCCCGACCAGCAGTACTCCCGAACACAGTGAAGTGAGGCAGGGCATGGCCCACACCATCCTCGAGATGAGGGACATCACCAAGACGTTCCCCGGCGTCAAGGCGCTGCAGAACGTGAACCTGCAGGTGCAGCGCGGCGAGGTCCTCGCGATCTGCGGCGAGAACGGCGCCGGCAAGTCGACGCTCATGAAGGTGCTCTCCGGGGTCTACCCGCACGGCACCTACGAGGGCGACATCGTCTTCGAGAACGAGGTGATGTCGTTCAGCGGCATCCGCGACAGCGAGAAGTCGGGCGTCGTCATCATCCACCAGGAGCTGGCACTGAGCCCGTACCTGTCGATCGCCGAGAACATCTTCCTCGGCAACGAGCAGGCGACCCGCGGCTTCATCGACTGGGACAAGACCAACCTCGAGGCGTCCAAGCTGCTCGCCCGGGTGGGCCTCAAGGAGAACCCGATCACGCCGGTCTCGCAGATCGGCGTCGGCAAGCAGCAGCTCGTCGAGATCGCCAAGGCGCTCTCCAAGGACGTCAAGCTGCTCATCCTCGACGAGCCCACCGCGGCGCTCAACGACGAGGACTCCGCGCACCTGCTCGATCTCATCTCGCACCTGCGCGGGCAGGGCATCACGTCGATCATCATCAGCCACAAGCTGAACGAGATCAAAGCGATCGCCGACAAGGTCACGATCATCCGCGACGGCCGCACCATCGAGACGCTCGACCTGCGCAAGGACGACATCTCCGAGGAGCGCATCATCAAGGGCATGGTCGGCCGCGACCTCGAGAGCCGCTACCCCGACCGCACCCCCGCCATCGGCGAGGAGGTGCTGCGCGTCGAGGACTGGACGGTGCACCACCCGGAGGACAGCTCGCGCGTCGTCGTCGACGCCGCCAACCTCAACGTGCGCGCGGGCGAGGTCGTCGGCATCGCGGGCCTCATGGGCGCCGGGCGCACGGAGCTTGCGATGAGCATCTTCGGGCGCTCCTACGGCAAGGGCATCACCGGCAAGCTCTACAAGAACGGCACCGAGATCCGCGCGCACTCCGTGAAGGAGGCGATCGACCACGGTCTCGCCTACGCCACCGAGGACCGCAAGCAGTACGGCCTGAACCTCATCGAGGACATCAAGCGCAACATCTCGATGGCGGCGCTCGGCAAGCTCGCCAAGGGCGGCTTCGTCGACGCCGGCCGCGAGACCGTCGTCGCGAACGACTACCGCAAGAGCATGAACATCAAGGCGCCCAACGTCGAGGCGCTCACGGGCAAGCTCTCCGGCGGCAACCAGCAGAAGGTCGTGCTGTCCAAGTGGATGTTCAGCGACCCCGACGTGCTGATCCTCGACGAGCCCACCCGCGGCATCGACGTCGGTGCCAAGTACGAGATCTACACGATCATCAACAAGCTCGCGAGCGAGGGGAAGGCGATCATCGTCATCTCCTCCGAGCTCCCGGAGCTGCTCGGCATCTGCGATCGCATCTACACCCTCTCGGAGGGACGCATCACCGCTGACGTCCCCATCGCCGAGGCCAACCCCGAAGTGCTCATGCAGTACATGACCAAGGAAAAGGACTGACAGCCCATGGCTACCATCAAGGACGGCGTGGACTTCCTCGCGAGCCGTCTCCGCCAGATCGGCATCTTCCTCGCGTTGATCGTGATCATCGCGCTGTTCCAGGTGCTGACCGGCGGTTCGCTGCTGCAGCCCGCCAACGTCACGAACATCGTGGTGCAGAACAGCTACATCCTGATCCTCGCGATCGGCATGGTGATGATCATCATCGCCGGCCACATCGACCTCTCGGTCGGCTCGGTCGCGGCCTTCGTGGGCGCGATGTCCGGCGTCATGATCACCCAGTGGGGCTGGCCCTGGTGGGCGGCCATCGTCGGCGGCCTCGTCGTCGGCGCGCTCGTCGGTGCCTGGCAGGGATTCTGGGTCGCCTACGTCGGCATCCCGGCCTTCATCGTCACCCTCGCGGGCATGCTGCTCTTCCGCGGCCTCACCCAGATGGTGCTCGGCGGTCAGCAGATCACCCCGTTCCCGACCGAGTACCGCCAGCTCGGCGGCGGCTTCGTGTTCCCGGAGCTGTTCCCGGCGGCGAGCTCGCCGCTGGAGTGGATCACGGTCGGTCTCGGCGTCATCGCGACGGTGCTGCTGGTCAGCCAGCAGGTGCGTGCCCGCGCGCACCGCGTGAAGCTCGGCCTCGAGGACGAGCCCATGGCCTGGTTCCTGATCAAGCTGGTCTTCCTCGGCGGCATCATCCTGGCGATCACGTTCCTGCTCGCGAGCTTCCGCGGCACCCCGATCGTGCTCGTCGTGCTCGGCGTGCTGATCGTCGTCTACACCGCGGTCATGAACCGCAGCGTCTTCGGTCGCCACGTCTACGCGCGCGGTGGCAACCAGCACGCGGCGGAGCTCTCGGGCATCAACGTGAAGAAGGTCGACTTCTACCTCTTCGTCAACATGGGCGTGCTCGCCGCGCTCGCCGGTCTCGTCTTCACCGGCCGGCTCAACTCGGCCGGACCGGGCGCGGGCAACCTGTTCGAGCTCGACGCGATCGCCGCGGCCTTCATCGGCGGCGCGGCGGTCTCGGGCGGCATCGGCACCGTGATCGGCGCCATCACCGGCGGTCTGATCATGGGTGTGCTCAACAACGGCATGTCGCTCATGGGCATCGGCACCGACGCGCAGCAGTTCATCAAGGGCCTGGTGCTGCTGCTCGCCGTGGCCTTCGACGTCTGGAACAAGCGCCGCAACCGCGGCTGACCCTCCCGCTCGTCGCACGATCCGACGCCCCCTCGCCGCCAGTAGCGAGGGGGCGTCGCTGTTAAGGTCGGTGCCGTGCACCAGACCGAGCCGAGGAGCGGATGCGGGGCCGCGATCGTCGTCGGCGGCCGCATCCTGCTGCTGCAGCGCATGCGCGAGCCGGAGAGCGGATGCTGGGGCATCCCCGGCGGCAAGGTCGACCTCTTCGAGACCGTCGAGCAGGCCGCGCGCCGCGAGATCCGCGAGGAGCTCGGCATCGGGCTCGGCCCGCTGCGCCTGCTCGCGGTCACCGACCAGATCGACCGCGACCGCGGCAGCCACTGGATCTCCCCCGTGCTGCTGGCCACCTCGATCGAGGGCGAGCCGCGCAACGTCGAGCCGGCCAAGCACGCGGCGATCGGATGGTTCGCGCTCGACGACCTGCCGCATCCGCTCACCGCGTCGACCCTGGCCGCGCTCGACGCGCTCGACGCGCTCGCCTGAGCCGTCATCATCTTGCGCGCGCCGTCGGCGCGACGTGAGCCTTCGCTGGGAGCGGATGCGGCGCATCCGCTTCGGTGGCAGCGTGGAGGCATGCGCAAGTTGCTGCCGGCCGCCGCCGCCACGATGCTGACCCTGATGCTCGCCGGCTGCGCCGGCGCTGCCGAGCCCCAGCCGACCGTCTCCGGTCAGGCCACCGCTCCCCCGGCGGCCGCGCCGTCGACCCCCTCCGCGAGTCCGAGCGAGGACCCCGCCGAAGGCGAGCCGCCCCGCTGCCTCGCCGGCGACCTGACCGGCACGGCGGAGACGGATGAGGGCGGCGCCGCCGCCGGCTCCTTCGGCCTGCGCCTCGTGCTGGTCAACGACGGTGCGGACCCCTGCTACCTGCAGGGGTGGCCGGGCGTCTCCTTCGTCGGCGGCGGGGACGGCAGCCAGCTCGGCGCCGCGGCGACGCAGAACCGCACCGACCAGTACCCGAACGAGACGATCGTGATCGAGCCGGGGGCCTCGGCCTACGCCCCGCTCATGGTCGCCCAGGCGCTGAACTACTCCAACGCCGACTGCCAGCCGCGCGATGCCGACGGCTTCCGCGTCTACCCGCCCGGCGACGAGGAGTCGCTGTTCATCGAGACGAGCGACCTCGTGGCCTGCTCGACCGACGTCGAGCTGCTCGACGTCGGCCCGATGCAGCAGGGCTGACCGCAGTCGTCAGGACTGCTGCACCTCGTCGCTGACGATGGCGATGTGCGTGCGGACGAAGCGCTCGGCGCCCTCGGCGTCGCCCTCGGCGATCGCGCGAGCGGCGCCGAGATGCGCATCGAGGGTGCCGGCTGCGGGCACGGCCGGCGTGAGGCCCAGCCCGGTGCGTCCCACCAGGATCTCCCGCACCGGCCCGGCCAGCTCCGCGTAGAGCACGTTGCCGCTCGCCGCGAGCAGCAGGGTGTGGAACTCGATGTCGCTCCGGAGGTACTCCGGCCCGTCGCCGAGGCCCGCCTGACCGAGGCGATCGAGCTCGGTCGCGAGCCGCAGCAGCTCCGCGCGCTGCGCGGCGGTCGCGCGCTGCGCGGCCAGGCGGGCGGCGAGCGGCTCGATGCCCGCGCGCAGCTCCATGAGCTCGACGAGCTGACGCTGCCGCAGCGGCCCCGCGAGCGTCCATCGGATGGGCTCCGCACCGAGCGCATGCCACGCGTCGCGGGGCTGCACGGTGATGCCGATCCGGCGGCGTGAGCGGAGCATCCCGAGCGACTCGAGCACGCGCACCGCCTCGCGGGCGGCCGTGCGGGAGACGCCGAAGTCCCGCTCGATGCCGGCGAGGGTGAGCACCGCTCCGACCGGGAGGACACCGGCGGCGATGCGGTGGCCGAGCGCGTCCAGGATCGACTCGTGCACCCCCGGCGTCGTCGCCTCCGTCATGTCCCCGCCATCGTGATCGTCGCGCCTCCGTCGGCGCCGGTCTTGCAAAAGTACTACCTTTCGTGCCACGCTGCGTCTGCCCCCTGGCGCGGAAGCGGAGGAACACGGCGACGAGCATCCTCGCTCCGCCGTCGACCGCATCCATCTCGGACGTATTCAACGGAGAAGGTCGACATGGACGATTGGACGCAGACACTGGGGGCCGGACCGCTCCTGGCCATCGCAGCGGGAGCGATCGCGCTGATCCTGGTGCTGGTCATCGTCTTCAAGCTGCACGCCTTCCTGACGCTCGTCATCGTCTCCGCGCTGACGGCAGTCGTGACGGGCATCCCGACCGGCGAGATCGCCGACGTGCTCATCACGAGCTTCGGCGGCACGCTCGGCTCGGTGGCGCTGCTCGTCGGGCTCGGCGCGATGCTCGGCAGGCTCGTCGAGTCCTCCGGCGGCGCCAGGGTGCTCGCCGATCGCATGGTCGACGTCTTCGGCGAGAAGCGGGCGCCCTTCGCCCTCGGCATCGCCTCGCTCATCATGGGCTTCCCGATCTTCTTCGACGCCGGCCTCATCGTGATGCTGCCGATCGTCTTCGCCGTCGCCCGCCGCATGGGCGGCAAGGCGATGCTGCTCTACGGCATCAGCGCGGCGGGCGCCTTCTCGGTGATGCACGTCTTCCTGCCGCCGCACCCCGGCCCCGTCTCGGCGACCGAGCTGCTCGGCGCCGACCTCGGCGTGGTCATGCTGGCCGGCCTCGTCATCGTCTTCCCGCTCTGGTACGTCTCCGGCTACCTCTGGGCCAAGTTCGTCAACAAGCGGATCCCGCTGCCGGTCCTCTCGCTCTTCGGCGATGAGAAGGACGACGTGCAGGCCGGCAACCCGCCGAAGGCCGGCACGGTCATCGCGATCCTCGCGGTACCGCTGGTCCTCATCCTGCTCAACACCGGACTCACCTCCTTCGGCTCGGTCGGCATCGTCGACCCCGATGCCCTCTGGGTGCAGGCGCTCGTGCTCGTCGGCACGAGCGGCATCGCGCTGCTCATCGCGGTCATCGTCGCCGCGGTCGTGCTCGGCCGCGCTCGCGGCGTCAGCGGCACCGCCCTCGAGAAGGTGCTCGAGAGCGCGCTCGGCCCCATCTGCTCGGTCGTGCTCATCACGGGCGCCGGTGGCATGTTCGGCGGCGTGCTGCGCACCTCCGGCATCGGCGACGCCCTCGCCGACGTGCTCGGCGACCTCGGCCTGCCGCTCATCGTCGCCGCCTGGGTCATCGCCGCCATCCTGCGCCTCGCCCAGGGCTCGGCCACCGTCGCCCTCGTCACCGCGGCCGGCCTCATCGCCCCCGCCGTCGCCCTGGCCGACTTCAACCCGATCCAGCTCGCAGCCGTCGTGCTCGCCACGGCCGCCGGCTCGGTCTTCGCCGGTCACGTCAACGACTCCGGGTTCTGGCTGGTCGGCCGGCTCATGGGCATGGACGTCAAGACCACCCTGCGGGTCTGGACCGTGCAGCAGGCCATCGAGTCGGTGCTCGGCTTCGCTGCCGCCCTGCTCGTGTTCGGCGTCGGCGCCCTGCTCTGACCCGACCGCATCGAAGGAGCACCACCATGTCGGATCTGTTCGACCTCACCGGGCGCCTCGCGCTCGTCACCGGCTCGTCGCGCGGTCTCGGGCAGTCGCTCGCGATCGCCCTGGCGGAGGCCGGAGCACGGCTCATCGTGCACGGCCGCGACGCGGCGGCGCTCGAGGGCACGCGAGACGCCATCGAGCACTCCACCGGCTCCCGCCCGGCCGCGGCGCTCTTCGACGTCACCGACGCGGGCGCCGTCGAGGCGGCGATCGCATCGATCGTCGAGGAGCACGGCGTGCCCGACATCCTGGTCAACAACGCCGGCGTGCAGCGCCGTGCGCCGTTCACCGAGTTCCCGGTGGAGGACTGGGACGCCGTGATGGCGACGAACCTGTCGAGCGTCTTCTACGTCTCGCGCTTCGTCGCCCCCGGCATGGTCGAGCGCGGCTCGGGCAAGATCGTCAACATCGCGAGCGTGCAGTCGATGCTCGCCCGTCAGACGATCGCGCCCTACTCGGCGAGCAAGGGCGGCGTGGCGCAGCTGAGCCGCGGCATGGCCGCCGACCTCGCCCGGCACAACGTGCAGGTCAACACGCTCTCGCCCGGCTACTTCGCCACCGAGATGAACAGCGCGCTCTGGCAGGACGAGGCCTTCGACACCTGGCTCAAGCAGCGCACCCCCGCGCAGCGCTGGGGTCGGGTCGACGAGCTGCGCGGCACGCTGGTCTACCTCGCCTCAGGGGCGAGCGACTTCGTGTCGGGGCAGAACATCTTCGTCGACGGCGGCATGACGAGCGTCGTCTGAGACACGGGAGCACCGCATGAGGACCATCCAGATCGACGGCAAGCTGGCACTCGCCGAGCGCGAGGCGCCCACCCCTGAGCCCGGCACCGGCGAGGTGCGCATCCGCGTCGACTACGTCGGCATCTGCGGCTCCGACCTGCACTACTACTTCGAGGGCGCGAACGGCGCCTTCGTCGTGGAGGAGCCGCTCGCGCCCGGCCACGAGCTCTCCGGCCGGGTGGACCAGGATCCGAGCGGACGCCTCGCGGCGGGCACGCCCGTCACCGTGCACCCGGCGCGCTTCGGCGCCTCGGAGCCCGGCATCGAGGACGCCCCGCACCTGTGGCCCGGCGGCTCGTACCTCGGCAGCGCCTCCACGCATCCGCACACGCAGGGCGCCATGAGCGAGTACCTGGTGGTCGACGCCGGCATGGTGCGCGTGCTGCCGGAGGGGCTCCCGCTGGACCGGGCCGCCCTCGCCGAGCCGCTGGCCGTCGCCCTGCACGGCGTGACGCGCGCCGGCGACGTGACCGGCGCATCCGTCCTCGTCTCGGGCGCCGGCCCCATCGGCCTGCTGGCCGCGGCCGCCGCCAAGGCCCGAGGCGCCGCACGGGTCACCGTCGTCGACCTGCTGCCCGAGCCCCTCGTACGCGCCCTCGCGGTCGGCGCCGACGAGACCCTGCGCATCGGCGTCGACGAGGTGCCCGCCGGCGCCTTCGACGTGGTGCTCGAGTGCTCGGGCGCCGCCCCGGCGGTCAGCTCGGCCTTCGTGGCCGCCCGCCGCCGCGGCGTCGTCGCGCAGATCGGCATGATGCCCGACCAGCCCCGGCCCATCAACCTCGCCCCGGCGATCGCCAAGGAGCTGACGGTGCTCGGCGTCTTCCGCTTCAAGGACGAGATCGACGAGGCCGTGCGCCTCCTCGCGACCACCCCGGCGCTCGGTGCCGTGATCACCCACGTCATCGACGCGGGCGACGCGGAACGGGCCTTCGAGATCGCCAAGGACTCCGCGATCAGCGGCAAAGTGCTCGTGTCGACGTGGCGCGACTGACCGAGGGAATCAGCATGGGCAGCACTGACAAGGTCGTCATCGGACTCGATCTCGGCACCACGAGCACGAAGGCCGTGGCCTTCACCACCGCCGGCGAGCAGGTCGCCACCGCCTCGCACGGCTACCCGCTCGACACCCCGCACCCCGGCCACGCGGTGCAGGACCCGCAGGCGATCCTCGCCGCCGCGGTCAGCGCCGTGCGCGACGTCGTCGCCGAGCTCGGCGCCGAGCGCGTCGCGGGCATCTCGTTCTCCTCGGCCATGCACAGCCTGCTCGGCCTCGACGCCGAGTTCGCACCGGTCACCTCGGTCATCACCTGGGGCGACACCCGCGCCCGCAGCCAGGCGGAGCAGCTGCGGCAGACGACCGGCGC
The DNA here is from genome assembly GCA_029959365.1 of Microbacteriaceae bacterium PS02343. GTDB lineage: Bacteria > Actinomycetota > Actinomycetes > Actinomycetales > Microbacteriaceae > Arenivirga. The sequence goes on from JASCOA010000030.1 coordinate 14,396, forward strand.
CCTGGAGCTGCACCGGCGCACGGGCACGCCGATCCACCCGATGTCCCCGCTCGTGAAGCTCATGTGGTTCCGCGACGTCGAGCCGAAGATCCACGAGGGCGTGGCCTTCTGGGTGGGCATCAAGGACTTCGTGCTGCTGCACCTCACCGGCGCGCTCGTCGTCGACCACTCCCTGGCCAGCGGCAGCGGCCTCATGGACATCCACCGCCTCGCGTGGGACGACGAGGCGCTGCAGCTCGCCGGGGTCACCCCCGAGCAGCTGCCCGAGCTCGTGCGCACCCGCCACGTGCTCGACGGCCTCACCGAGGAGGCGGCGGCCGCGACCGGTCTGCCGCGCAGCACGCCCGTCGGGGCCGGCGCCGGGGGCGGCCCCCCGCGCCCCCCCGGCGGGGGGGGGGGCGCCCCGGGGCGGCCCGCCCCCCCCCCCGGGGGGCGCGGGCGCGGGCCACGGACCGCTCGCGAACCTCGGCGTCGGAGCGGTCGAGCCCGGGGTCGCCGCGTGCTCGATCGGCACGAGCGGAGCCCTGCGCGTTGCCGTCGAGCGACCGGCCGTCGACCCCCAGGGCGGCGTGTTCTGCTACGCGCTCACCGAGGACCGCTGGATCGTCGGCGGCGCCATCAACAACGGCGGCGCCACGCTGGACTGGGTGCGCGAGCAGGTCGCGCCCGAGCTCGGGGAGGACAGCGCACCCGAGCTGCTGGCGCTCGCCGCCCGCGCTCAGCCCGGCTCCGGCGGGCTCATCATGCTGCCGTACCTGCTCAGCGAGCGGGCGCCGCACTGGAGCGCGCTGCCGACCGGCGCCTACATCGGCCTCACCCGCGGGCACTCGCGCGAGCACCTGATCCGCGCTGCCGTGGAGGGCGTCTGCCTGCAGCTCGCCGTCGTGCTGCAGTCGATGCGGGCCGCAGGGCTCGACGTGCGGCACGTGCGGGCCACCGGCGGCGTCACGAAGAGCGACCTCTGGCGCGACGTGCTCGCCGCAGCGCTCGGCATGCCCGTCGAGTTCGCGGAGGGCCAGGAGGGCTCGGGCTACGGCGCCGCCATCCTCGGCATGGACGCGCTCGGGCTCATCGACTCGATCGACGTCGTCGCCGACCAGATCCCGGTCGACGAGACCGTTCGGCCCGACCCGCGGGCCTCGGCCGTCTACGCCCAACTGCAGCCGGCGTTCGCGCAGCTGTACCACGCGCTCGTGCCGACCTTCCAGACGCTGCGGCGCATGGGCCCGTCGCTGCCGATCGAGCTCACGGGCGGTACCGCCCCGACGGCATGAGCGCGTCGGGCGTCACTCGCAGCCGATCCCGTCGCCGTCACGGTCGAGGTGCCGGCCGTAGCCGGGGTCGCCCGACCTGACCGGGGCGGCACCGGCGTCTCGGGCCGCAGTGCAGTTCGCGTAGGACACCGCCGGAGCCGGAGCCGGCGCTGCGGGCTGCGAGCTCTGCACCGGGGCCGGAGCGGACTGCCGCGAGCCCGACGATGCCGTCTCCCGCGCCTGCACCGCGGTCTCGCGGTTCTGCACGTCCGTCTCGCGCTGCTGCAACGTGCCCTCGCGGTCGTCCGCAGCGGTCTCGCGCTCCACCATCGCGGCCTCGGCGGCGAGCACCGCCTCCTGCTGCTCGGCGAGCTCGCTCACCTCCTCGGCGAGCGATTCCAGCTCCTTCTCGAGCGCTGCGGACTCGCGCGCGAGATCCGCGGAGGCGTCCTCCGCGACCACGAGCTCCTCGGCGACCGCGAGATACTCGTCGCTCGTGGTGGGGTCGCCTCCGGCACCGCCGATGGCGACGCCCACGAGCAGGGCGCCCGCGCCGATGGCGATCACGAACGGCAGCCGCACGGTGCGGCGTCGACGCTCCTGCACCTTCGGCTTGACCTGCTCGGTCCACGCCTCCCCGTCCCAGAAGCGCTCCTGCCCCGGAACGGTGACGTCGTCGTACCAACCTGCCAGCGCGGCCATCCGCATCCCCCATGCTCGATTCCGCGATCACGCTACGGAACGGCCGGCGCCGCGGACATCCCCGCTTCGGGGGAGCCCGGGTGGAACCACCCAGCGGCGGCTACGCCGCGACGACCCCGCGCTTGCGCAGCGAGTCGCCCACGATCGAGAGCCCCTCCATGCCGGGCAGCTTCGCGATGTTCGCGTCGATGCGGGCGATCTCCTTGACGCCCTCCTCCGAGCCGAAGAGGTGGCCCATCACGTGCTTCACGTCCTCGTCGGAGCTGATCGACGAGCCCACGGGGCCCCAGGCCTTCGAGAGGGCGAGGCGGGTGAGCTTCTGGGCGACCTTGCTCTTGGCGAGCCGCTCGCGGGCCTGCGAGGCGTAGAAGGCCACGTGCCGGGTCTCCTGCTGCGCGATGCGCTTGAGCAGCGGTGAGAGCGCGGGGTGGTCCTCGAGCTTCGCGAGCCGGCGGTAGGCGGCCACGGCGCTCCACTCGTTGGCGGCACCCCAGCTCATGTGCACGGCCACGAAGTCCTCGCCCACGACGTTGCCGAGGATCGACTGCTTCAGGGGCGCGATCTTGTCGCGCCAGCCGAGCTTGAGGCGCGTCGCCTTGAGCTGGTCGAAGTCGACGGTGATGCCGTGCATGCCCAGCACCGCGGCGAGGGCCTCACCGTGCCAGAACTCCTCGCGGTTCCACATCGTCATGAACGCGCTGATGTCGCGCTCCTTGTGCGACGGCGTCACGAGCAGATCGCGCAGGTAGCAGACCGTGTGGTACTCCACGTCGCACATGTAGCGCAGGCTGCGCAGGGTCTGCTCCGGCAGCGGATGCGTCTTGAACGCCTCGAAGTCCAGATCGTCCCAGCCCACACCCTCGCTGGTCTCGGTGTACTGGTCGATGTCGAATGCCATGCGTGTGGTGTCCTTCGGGCGTGCGAACGGGTCAGTCGTGGTTCGGAGCCGCGGCCGGGGAGGGTGGGTTGGCGCCCTTGCGGGTCCAGTCCGCCACATCCCAGCGCTTGCTGCGAGCGTAGCGATAGAGATGGGCGTCCGGGTTCACGGCGGTCGGATTGCCGACCAACGAGAGCCAGGCGCGGTCGGCGTGGGAGTCGCCGTAGCCGTACGACTTCGCGAGGTTCACGCCGTGCTCCGCCGCGTAGTGCTTGAGCCAGGCCGCGCGGGCCTCGTCGACGAGCGGCGGGGTGGCGAGGTACCCGGTGAGCACGCCGTCGCGCTCGTGCATCCGTCCCGCCACGACCTCGTCGAAGTAGGGGGCGACGGATGCGGTCACCAGGTCGATGCCGCCGGTCACGAGCACGGTGCGGTGCCCGGCCGCGCGGTGCTCGGCGACGCGCTGCAGCGCCTCGGTGAGCAGGTGCGCGCGCAGCTGACGACCGACGCGGCCCTCGACCAGCCGCTCGATGTCGGCCACCCGCATTCCCTTGTACAGGCGCAGGAACGAGCGGATGAACTCGCCGCGCGCCCGCCGCTCCGCCGCCAGGTAGGTGGGGAAGGTGGCGAGGATGCGCGCGGCCTCGCGGGGGTAGAGCGCCGCGCCCTTGTCGGCGAGCCGCAGCCAGAGGTACTGCTCGACGAGGTTGGCCTCGAGCACGGTGCCCTCGAGGTCGAAGACCGCGACGACGTCCGTGCGCTCGGGAAGGGCCTTGCGTGCCTTGGCGCCGCCCGAGTTGCGGTTGGCGAAGGCCTTGGTGAGCGTCGTGATCGACGGGAAGTGCACCTGCTGGAAGTAGTGCCGCCAGTCGATGGCGGCCACATCGAAGCCGCGGTCCTCGCGCAGCTCCTGCGGCAGCTCGGCGTGCAGGCCGCGGGTGCGGCTGTCGTCGAAGATGATCTCGGTCTGCACGTACGCGCGGTACAGGTCGGTGTAGCCGCGCATCGTCTCGAGCTCGTGCTTGGCCGACTGGATGCGGTCGAGCCAGCCGCGCGAGCGCGAGGTGGCGGGCAGGCGCGAGACGAGGCGCTCGGCCTGGGCGACGCGCTGCTCGCGGCTGACGAGGGCGCGCTCCACGCGGCGCACACCGGGGAAGCGCCAGTTCGGCACCGCGATGGGACCGGCCTCGGCAGGGATCGGGTTGGCGGTGAAGTACTCGTTGACGTTCTCGTACATCTCGTGGAACGGCAGCGGGTTGCTCTTGCCGCTGGCCACATGGAAGTACTGCGGCTCGGATGCGGGCGCCGGGTTCGCCGCGGCGGCGAGGATCGCGTTGACCACGTAGTCGACGGGGATGATGTCGAGCACGCTGTCGGGCACGCCCGGGAACTCGGGCAGCTGGCCGCGCCCGTAGGCGAGGATCAGCGGGTCGGCCACCTTGAAGCCGTCGATCCAGCCCGGGTACGGGTGAGCGACGGCGCTCTCGATGATGGAGGGGCGCACCACCGAGAGCCGGTGGCCGTCGCCGGCCCACAGCTCCTCGGCGACGCGCTCGGCGAGCGCCTTGGTGAGCGTGTAGACGTCCGTCCAGCCGAGGCTCTCGGCGCGCAGGCGCCCGCGGTCGACGAGCTGCGCGTCGACCCAGCGCTTGCGCGCAGCCTCCGCGCCCTCGGCCACGGCCTGCGGGCCGACCTTGCCGACCTCGGCACGGGCCTCCTGCAGGAAGCGGCGCAGCGCCTCCGGCCGGCGGCTGGAGAACTCGACGCGCTCGCGGGCCTGCTTGCTCGAGGCCTCCTCGAGGCGCCAGTCGACGTCGTGGTCGACGGAGCGCTCGGCGACGATGCCCTTGCGGGCGCCGTTCACGTACGCGGTGGAGATGTGCACCACGTGCGGGTCGGCGCCCGCCGCGAGCAGCGCGCCGTAGAGGCCGGTGGCCCCGCCGACGTTGGTCTCGAAGGCCTTGTCGATGGGCGGGTCGAAGCTGACGGTGCTGGCGCTGTGCAGCACGAGGTCGAGGTCGGCCGGCAGCGGCGGCACCGAGCCGAGGTCGCCCTCGAGCACGGTGACGCGCTCGCGCAGGATGCGGCGGGCCTCGTCCTCGCCGACGGCGTCGCGCCACGGCTGGAAGACGGTCTTGCGCAGCAGGTTCTCGATGCGCTGCTGGGCGGTCGTCGCGCCCTTGCGGCGCACGAGCACCGAGACGCGGGTGCCCGGGTGGTCGGTCAGCAGGCGCTCGAGGATCGCCTGGCCGACGAAGCCGGTGGCGCCGGTGAGCAGCACATGGGCGTCGCCCAGGTCGGTATTGGTCGTCGTCATCGGATGCGGTTCCTCACGTCGGCGGCCGAGCGGCCGAGCGCCTCCCCGGCGCGGGCGATGGCGGGCTGGCCGGACTTGGCGCGGCGCAGCAGGCCGAGGCCGGCGAGGCCCGGGTAGGCCTCGATGCGCGCGTCGATCGCGGCGATGGTCGCGTCCGGCAGCAGCGTCTCGAAGAAGCGCGCCGCGAGCTGCGGGTCCTCGTCGATGGCGCCGAGCGGCCAGTGCTGGCGGTTCAGGCGCTTGCGGGTGAGCTTCGCGGCCTTCGGCGAGCGCCGCAGGCGGTCGCGGGTCTGGGCGGCGAAGAAGGCGCCGTGGCGCTCCTTCACCCCGAGCAGGCGCTCGAGCATGGTGCGGAACTCGTCGTTCGAGGTCGCGTCGCGCAGCGCCTCGAAGGCGGCGCGCGTGGTCCACTCGTCGACGACGCCGGTGGTGGTGTGCACGGCGACGACGTCCTCGCCGATGAGGTTGGCGACGACGGATTCGCGGATCGGCTCGAAGCGGTCGGCGAGCGATCGCGACAAGGCTGCGAGCCGGCCGGGACCTCGGGATTCGGCCGCCTCGTATCCGGGATGCGCATGCAGCACCGCTTCGAGCGCATCCGCGATCCAGTACTTCTCGTAGGCCCAGGTGACGAGGAAGGCGGTGATTCGGGCGTCCTTGTGCGTCGGCGTGACGAGCACGCTGCGCAGCTGGGCCATGGTCGAGCGCTCGAGGCGGGCGAGGAAGTCGACGAGCTCGAGGGTCGCGTCGTCGAGCGGCTCGCGCTCGTAGGCCTCGAGGTCGAGGGTCGAGCGGTGGCTGCCGGCCGCGGTGCGGGCGAACTCGCGCACCGTGAACTCGGCGGCGGGCACGAGCGACGCGTCGTCGGCCTGCGCTGCCTGGTCGTGCTGGCGGTCGGGCGCGTCCGCTGCTCCGGGCTGGGTCATCCGGCCTCCTCCTGGTCGGTCAACGGTGCTTCGGAGGCACTGTGCAATCCGCATTGGTCACCCGCGTGCGCGTACGGCGGCGTCGAGGCCGTGCCGTAGGGTTGCCCCATGCTAACGGCTCTCGTGACGGGCGGCACATCGGGCATCGGCGCCGCTTTCGCCACGGCCCTGGCGCGCGATGGGTACGGTCTCGTGCTGGTCGCGCGCAACGAGCAGCGCCTCGCCGAGACGGCCGAGCGCCTGCGCGCCGATCACGGCGTCGAGGTCGAGACGATCTCCGCCGACCTCAGCGATCGCGCCGCCGTCGAGGTCGTCGTCGAGCGCCTCGAGTCGACCGATCGACCCGTCGACCTCTTCGTCAACAACGCCGGCTTCGGCGTGCACAAGTCGCTGCTGTCGAAGGACACGAGCGTGCACGAGCTGGCGATCGACGTCATGATCCGCGCGGTGCTGGTGCTCGGCGGTGCCGCCGGCCGCACCATGAAGGCGCGCGGCGCCGGCACGATCATCAACGTCGCGAGCGTCGCCGGCTACATCACCATGGGCTCCTACTCGGCGGTCAAGGCCTGGGTCGCCTCCTACAGCGAGGGCCTGTCGGTGGAGCTGCGCGGCACGGGCGTGCAGGTCACCGGCCTCAACCCGGGCTGGGTGCGCACCGAGTTCCACGAGCGGGCCAGCATCGGCACCTCGTCGATCCCCTCGATCCTCTGGGTCGACATGGACCAGCTCATCACCACGGCGCTGCGGGATGCGCGGCGCGGCCGGGTCATCTCCACCCCGTCGGCGAAGTTCAAGACCCTGCTGTTCTTCTGCCGCCATCTGCCCCGCTCGACCATCCGCTGGATCTCGAGCAAGATCTCTTCGTCCCGCCGCTCCGAATCACCCGCCGTGCCGCAGACCGAGCAGACCCGCTGATGAGCGATCCCGTCCGGCGATTCCGATCGCCCGCCCTCACCGCCGCCCGATTCGTCGCGCAGCGCGGCCTGCTGCGGCCGATCGTCTGGCGCCTCGTGCGGGTGGACGTCTCCGGCCGCGAGCGGCTGCGCGGCCTCAAGGGCGCCTTCATCGTGGTGGCGAACCACTCGAGCCACCTCGACGCCCCGCTGATCTTCGGCGCCCTGCCGTGGCGCTGGGCCAAGCACCTCGCCGCGGGCGCCGCCGCCGACTACTTCTTCGACGTCAAATGGCGCACCTGGCTCACCGTGCTCTTCTTCAACGCCTACCCGGTCGACCGGTCCGGCGGTCGCAACCGCCCGCGGCTGTCGAAGGCGCTCATCGAGGCCGGCGTGCCGCTGCTGCTCTTCCCCGAGGGCGGCCGCGCTCGCGACGGCGAGGGCATCCGCCGCTTCAAGCCGGGCGCCGCGGCGCTCGCGATGGGCACCGACGTGCCCGTCGTGCCGATCGGCCTGATCGACGCGCAGCGCGCCATGCCGCGCAACCGCAGCTGGCCCGTCAAGGGCCGCCCGTCGGTGGCGGTCGTCGTCGGCGAGCCCCTGCGGGCCGCCGAGGGCGAGAGCGTGGAAGACTTCACCCGCCGCCTCCAGCAGGAGGTCGAGCGGCTGAGCACCCGAGAGGATCAGGGATGACCGACGTCGAATCCGTCAAGCACATGAAGTGGTGGGGCTGGGGTGTCGAGGGCGTCGCCTTCCACCACGCCGACAAGCCCAACTTCGCGCCCTTCGTGCTCAAGGCGGTCGGTCTCGACCTCTCGAAGCAGGCCGGCTCGCCGCCCGAGTTCGGCGACCTCAAGGTGCCGCGCACCAAGGCGCTCGCCCCCGTGCGCAAGGCCCTCGCGGCCGTCGTGGGCGAGGAGCAGGTGATCGTCGACGACGAGGCGCGCGTCGTGCACACCTACGGCAAGAGCATCCGCGACCTCATGCGCATCCGCGCCGGCATCCTGCCGCGCGTGCCCGACGCGGTCGTCTACCCGGCCGACGAGGACGAGATCGCAGCCGTCGTCGCCCTCGCCGCGAAGAAGGGCTGGGTGCTGATCCCCTTCGGCGGCGGCAGCAACATCGCCGGCAGCCTCGAGCCGCAGCCCGACGAGCCCCGCGTCATCATCAGCCTCGACATGGGCCGCCTGCGGCTCGTCCTCGACATCGACGAGGAGAGCGGCCTCGCCCGCATCCAGGCCGGCGCCCAGGGCCCCGACCTCGAGGCGCAGCTGAACGACCGCGGCTGGACCCTCGGCCACTTCCCCGACTCCTTCACGCACTCCACGCTCGGCGGCTGGGTCGCGACCCGCTCCTCCGGCATGCAGAGCGACAAGTACGGCGACATCGCCGACATCGCCCGCGGCCTGCGCATGGTGCGCCCCGAGGGCGTCGTCGTGCTGCGCCCGCTGCCCTCGACCAGCACCGGCCCCAGCGTGCGCGAGATGATCATCGGCAGCGAGGGCCGCCTCGGCGTGATCACCGAGGTCACGGTGCAGGTGCACCGCAAGCCCGCCCAGCGCGAGGTGCAGGCCTACTTCTTCCCGACCTTCTCGGCCGGCATCAAGGCCATGCAGGCGATCAACGAGTCGGATGCGAAGCCCTCCATCACGCGCGTCAGCGACGCCCGCGAATCCGGCTTCTCGCTCGCGACCCGCAAGGCGTCGAAGGGCATCTCCTCGGTCGTCACCAAGGGCCTCATGACCGTGCTCGAGAAGCGCGGATGGAACCTCGAGGAGCTGGCGCTCTCCTTCATCGGCTTCGAGGGCGCGCCCTCGCACGTGGCCTACCAGAAGCGGATCGTCGCCAAGATCGTCCGCCAGCACGGCGGCCTCGGCGTCGGCACCGGCCCGGGCGCGCTCTACGACCAGAAGAAGTTCGACACCCCGTACATCCGCGACTTCCTGCTCGACCGGGGAGCCGCGGCCGACGTCTCCGAGACGGCGGCGCCCTGGTCGAAGCTGCAGGGCCTCTACGACAACGTGATCGCCGCGGCCGAGGGCGCCTACGCGTCGATGGGCCGCAAGGGCTGGATCATGTGCCACCTCTCGCACTCGTACCACGCGGGCGCCTGCCTCTACTTCACCTTCGCCTTCGTGACCGGCGACGACCCCTTCGCCGAGTACCAGCTCGTGAAGTCGGCCATCCAGCAGGCCTTCATCGACAACGACGGCACGCTCTCCCACCACCACGCGGTGGGCGTCGAGCACTCCCCGTGGATGGAGCAGGACATCTCGACCGAGGGCGTCGCGCTCATGCGCGGCCTCTTCGAGAGCGCCGACCCGTACCGCATCCTCAACCCCGGCAAGATCATCGACTGATCGCGGGGGCGGAACGCGCAGAGCGGATGCACGGGGCCGGGCCCCGAGCATCCGCTCTCGTCGTCTGCGCGGTCGCGACGCTCGTCGCGGCCGCCGCTACAGCGTGAAGTCGGCCGCCGCGCGGCTCGTCACGCGCTCGCGCACGTAGCCCGCCGCCTCCACGTGCGCCGGGTGCACCTGGTAGGCCTCGAGGCCGGCGACGTCGTCGAACTCCGAGAAGAGCGCGATGTCGTGGTTGGCGTCGTGGTACGCCTCGTTGCGGCGCAGCTTGAGCGAGCGCAGGCTCGGCACGACGCCGTTCAGGCCCTCGAGCTTCTGCTGGATGCCCTCGAACTGCGCGGTCCGCTGCTCCTCGGTCTCGCCGTTGAGCTTCCAGAGCACGATGTGGGTGATCGTCATGCGAGCGCCTCCCTGCGCGAGCGGAGCGCCGTGCGGAACCGTTCCGCATCGACGCGCCAGTTGCTGTGCACGCGGCCGTCGATCAGCACGACGGGGATGTCCTCCGCGTACTCCTCGGTCAGCTCCGCGCTCTCGAGCATGTTCAGCTCGGTGAGCGCCACGGGGGCGCCGGGCTCGGACTCGAGCTCGGCGAGCACGCCCTGCACGACGACGCGGGCGTCGTCGCAGAGGTGGCAGCCGGGCTTGCCGATAAGGGTCACGTCGACAGCGGGCACGCGACCAGCCTAGGCCGCGCCCCCTGCGTAGGATGAACGGGATGCGCCCGGAGAACGAGAACGACCTCGCGACCGCGCCGGTGGTGGCGTTCTTCGACGTCGACAACACGCTGGTGCGGGGCGCCAGCGCCTACTACATCGGCCGCGGCGCTTGGCGCCAGGGCCACGTGGGCCTGCGCGACCTCATGATGTTCGCCTGGACCCAGGCCCGCTTCCTCGCCGTCGGCGAGAACCAGCGCCACCTCGCCGGGGTCAAGGAGCGCGCGCTGCAGATCGTGCGCGGCCACCGGCAGGCCGACATCGTGCACCTCGCCGAGCAGATCTACGACCGCGACATCCTGCCCCGCCTCTGGCCCGAGACCGTGGAGCTCGCCAAGGAGCACCTCGCGCGCGGCCACCAGGTCTGGCTCGTCACCGCGACACCGCAGATCATCGCCCAGGTCATCGCCGACCGGCTCGGCCTCTCGGGCGCGCTCGGCACGCTCGTCGAGGTCGACGGCGACGGCTGCTTCACCGGCCGGCTGCTCGAACCGCCGCTGCACGGCGCGCGCAAGGGCCTCATCGCGCGCGAGATGGTCGAGCGCCTCGGCGCCGACCTCGAGGAGTGCTGGGCCTACTCCGACTCGATCAACGACCTGCCGCTGCTCGAGGCCGTCGGCAACCGCGTCGTCGTGAACCCGGATGCGGAGCTGGCCGCCAAGGCCCGCGAGCGCGGCTGGGACGCGCTCACCTTCGCCCGCGACAGCGTCAAGGCCGCCAAGCGCCGGGTGCGCGAGCACACGCGGGTGCACGGACGCCTGCCCCGAGTCTCCGCGGCCTCGCGACGGGCCGCGCGCGGGGCCTGACGGGCTCGCATCCGCTCGGCTCAGGCGCCGTCGCGCCGCTCGGCTCGCGCCTTCGCGGCCGCGTGCGCCTCGTGCAGCAGCTCGACGGCCAGCGCGGTCGTCGACTCCGCCGGGTTCACGATGGCGATCCAGCCCATCGCGCCGTAGACGGGGTGCGGATGCACGGTGTCGGCCAGATCGTGCTCCCGCGGCTGTTCGAGGGCGCGCGGCTCCTCCCCCGTGAGCGCGACGAAGCGCTCCCGTGAGACGTTGACGTTCAGCCGGAAGCGCCCTCCGCCGAGCCGGGACGCCGTGTCGTCGGGGTAGTCCTTCGTGACGATCGTGGCGAAAGGCTGCACGGTCGTGGGCATGACGCCGTCGGGTGCGAAGTAGAGGAACGAGTCGCCCCAGGCGAGCTCGGGCAAGCCGCTGCCCTCCCCCGGCACCACGACGAGGATGCCGTCGAGCTCGGCGACGGCGGCGTGCAGATCGGCGATCGAGGTGCTCATGCCCTCATCCTGCGCGATCCCACGAAAAAAGCGCCGGGCCGGACGGCCTGGCGCTTCGATCGTTCGCGGAGAAGTGCTTACTTCTTGTTGCGACGCTGGTGACGAGTCTTGCGAAGCAGCTTGCGGTGCTTCTTCTTCGCCATGCGCTTGCGACGCTTCTTGATGACGGAACCCATGGGATTACCTCACTGATCGGGTGAATGGACCGGCGGAACCGGGCCGGACCCGGAAAAACACCTCGGAGCAGTCTAGCCCAAGGGAGCTGGGAGACCGAACACGGTTCAGTCGCGACGGCGGTTGATGCGCTCCTTGAGCCGCTCGACGACCGGCTCGACCCGCTCGGCGACCTTCTCGACGAAGGGCTCGACCGACTCGGCGACCCTGCCCGCGACCGGCTCGACGCGGTGCAGCACGGGCTCGACGACGCGCGAGTTCGCCTCGGCGAGGGCGCGGCCCAGCGCGCTGCCGACCTCGGCCGGCTCGGGCAGGCGCTCGGCGGCGCGGCGCAGCGGATCGGGGATGCGCTCGCCCGCCCAGGCGGTGAAGACGGCGGAGTCCTGCTGGTGCGCGAGCCCCGTGATGCTCGCCTCGAGGAAGGGCTCGACCCACTCGCCCAGGCCGTCGAGGGCCTCGGGCACGAGGCGGAAGACGCGCTGCGCACCCTCGCCCTCGGCCTGCACGAGGCCGCCCTCGACGAGGCGGCCGAGGTGCCGGTTGACCGACTGCGTGGTGAGGTCGAGGAAGGCGACGAGCTCGGCGGTGGTCGCCTCGCCGTTGCCGCCGGGACCGCTCGCCTGCAGGAGGAACTCGAGGATCGCGCGACGGTTCGCGTCGGCGATGATGTCGAAGATGTCGGCCATGACCTAAGGCTAGCGATGCGGCTGGGGAGTACCATGACGACGCGTCGCGCCGATCCCGGCCGGCCGAGCCGCTCTCACGTGGGAGATGTCGTCCGCATGGCAGTCCGTCGCCGTGGCGCACCGGGGAACCCGACCGCCGACCGCCCTCTCGCGGCCCGCGTCAGCGACGCCGTCGAGGACTTCGCAGCCCACCGCCCCGCCCGCTTCGCGATCGGCATCTTCACCGGCCTGATCCTGCTCTTCACGTTCCTGCTCTGCCTGCCGATCTCCTCCACGGCCCGCGGGTGGACGCCCTTCGTCGACGCGCTCTTCACCGCCGTCTCCGCCATCTGCGTCACCGGCCTCGCGACCGTCGAGATGGCGACGCACTGGACCACCTTCGGCAACGTGATCATCCTGATCGCGCTGCAGGTCGGCGGCATCGGCGTGCTCACACTCGCGAGCATCATGGGCTTGATCGTCGCCAAGCGGCTCGGGCTGCGGCAGAAGCTGCTCGCGGTCGGCGACAACTCCCCCATGCGCGTGCACCGGCCGGTGGCCGAGAGCCAGGCCCTCAAGCTCGGCGAGATCGGCGGCCTGCTCGCGACCGTCGCGATCGGCACGCTCATCATCGAGGGCGCGCTGACGCTGCTCATCTTCCCGGCGCTGCTCATCGAAGGCTTCGACCCCTGGACCGCCGCGTGGCAGTCCTTCTACCTGGCGGCCTCGGCGTTCACGAACACCGGCTTCACGCCGCACGCCGACGGTATGGCGCTCTTCGCCGACGACCCCTACATGCTCGGCGTCATCGCGCTCGGCGTCTTCCTCGGCAGCGTCGGCTTCCCCGTCATCTTCGCGCTGGCGCGGTACGTCAAGAAGCGCGGCCGCCTCGCCCTGCACGTCAAGCTCACCCTGGTGACCACGGGCATCCTCATCGTGCTCGGCGCCCTCGCGATCACGGTGCTCGAATGGAGCAACGGCGCCACCCTCGGCGGCCAGGAGGGGTGGTTCCGACCGATCACGGGCACCTTCCTGTCGATCATGACCCGCTCGGGCGGCTTCTCGACGGTCGACATCCACGAGATGAACGGCTCGAGCCTGCTCATCATGGACATGCTCATGTTCGTCGGCGGCGGCTCGGCCTCCACGGCCGGCGGCATCAAGGTGACGACCCTCGCCATCCTCTTCATCGCCGCCTTCGCCGAGGCCCGCGGCGACAACGACATGCAGGCCTTCGACCGACGCATCCCCAACGACGTGCTGCGCCTCGCGGTCAGCGTCGTGCTCTGGGGCGCCACGATCGTGGCGACCTCGACGGTGGCGCTGCTGCAGATCACCAAGGCGCCGCTCGACTACGTGCTCTTCGACGCGATCAGCGCCTTCGCGACCTCGGGGCTCACCACCGGTCTCACGGAGTCGCTGCCCGACGAGGGCAAGTACATCCTCGCCGCCACCATGTGGGCCGGTCGCGTTGGTACCGTGACCCTGGCGGCCGCCCTGGCCGCGAGCCAGCGCGCCCAGCTGTTCCGGCGCGCCGAAGAGAGGCCCCTCGTTGGTTGAACGCATCGCGCACGACGCACCCGTGCTCATCATCGGCCTGGGACGCTTCGGCGCCGCGACCGCCGGGCAGCTCGAGCGGCTCGACCGCGACGTGCTCGCGGTCGACACCGACGAGGTGCTCGTGCAGAAGTGGGCCGAGCGCGTGACGCACACCGTGCAGGCCGACGCCCGCAACATCGACGCGCTGCGCCAGATCGGCGCCCAGGACTTCTCCATCGCGGTCGTCGCCGTCGGCTCGTCGATCGAGGCGAGCGTGCTCATCACGGCCAACCTCGTCGACCTGAAGATCCCGCAGATCTGGGCGAAGGCGATCAGCCAGTCGCACGGCAAGATCCTCGCGCGCATCGGCGCCAACCACGTGATCTACCCCGAGGCCGAGGCCGGCGAGCGCGTCGCGCACCTCGTCTCGGGCCGCATGCTCGACTTCATCGAGTTCGACGACGACTTCGCCATCGTCAAGATGTACCCGCCGAAGGCGATCCGCGGCATGAGCCTCAACGACTCCGGCATCCGCACGAAGCACCGCCTCACGGTCGTCGGCGTGAAGAGCCCCGGCAAGGAGTTCACCTACGCCACGCCCGACACCGTCATCTCGAACCACGACCTCATCATCGTGAGCGGCAACTCGCACGACATCGAGAAGTTCGCGGGTCTGCAGAGCTGACCGGCTCAGGCGCCGGAGCCGTCGCTCCCCGATGACGCAGCCTCGGCGCAGCCGGGCGTCGCCTCTGGAACGCCTCTGACGCATCCGCTCGGGCGCAGTGCGCTCAGCTGCGGCGCGCCCCGACGTCGGGAACGGAGCTGAAGCTGCGCCGCCGAGGCGGCATCGAGCATGGCGCTCAGCCGGCGGCGAGCTCCTTCGCGCGGGCGATGGCGGCCTCGGCGGAGGCCTCGAAGAGGTCGGCGAGCCCGGCGCCCTCGAGCACGGCGATGGCGCGCTCGGTGGTGCCCTTGGGGCTCGTGACGCGGCGGCGCAGCTCGGCGGGCGGCAGACCCTCGTGGGCGAGCAGCTCGCTCGCACCGCGGAAGGTCGCGTCGACGAGCACGCTCGCCTGGGCCTCGTCGAAGCCGAGCCGGCGGGCCGCCTCGCGGTACTGCTCGATGAGGAAGAAGACGTAGGCGGGGCCCGAGCCCGAGATAGCGCTCAGCGCGTCGATCTGCGACTCCGGCAGCTCCACGACCTCGCCGACGGTGGCGAAGACGGATGCGGCGAGCGCCGCCTGCTCGGCCGTCACGCTCGAGCCGGCGCTCACGCCCGTGACCCCGAGGCGCACGACGGAGGGGGTGTTCGGCATCGCGCGCAGCACGGCGGTGCCCGCGGGCAGCCGGGCCTCGATGGAGGCGGTCGTGACGCCGGCGGCGACGCTGACGACGATCGCGCCGGGCTCGAGCGCATCGGCGATCTCGCTCGCGAGGTCGAGGATGCCGACCGGCTTCACGGCCAGCAGCACGACGCTCGCGCCCCGCACGGCCTCGAGGTTGCCGCCGGGCTCGACCTCGGTGGCGTAGGAGGCGACGGCGTCGCTGCGCAGCGCATCCGCCTTGGCCGTCGAGCGGTTGGTGACGCGCAGACCGCCCTCGACGACGACCGAGGGATCGAGCAGTCCGCTCAGGATCGCACCGCCCATCGATCCGGTTCCGAGGATGGCGATGGCGGGGAGCGTCGTGGTCACCGGACCATCCTAGGAAGCGCGGCAATAGGATCGGATGATCCGAGCGGAAGGAGCTGCGCATGAGCGCATCCGGCGGCAGCAAGGCCATCATCGCGGCACTCGTGGCGAACCTCGGCATCGCCGTGACCAAGTTCGCGGCGTGGCTGTTCTCGGGCTCGGCGTCGATGCTCGCCGAGGGCGTGCACTCCCTCGCCGACTCCGGCAACCAGCTGCTGCTGCTGCTCGGCGGCAAACGGGCCCGCAAGGCCGCCGACGCGGAGCACCCCTTCGGCTACGGCCGGGCCCGCTACCTCTACGCCTTCATCGTGTCGATCATCCTGTTCACGGTGGGCGGCATGTTCAGCGTCTACGAGGGCGTCGACAAGCTGCAGAACCCGCACGAGCTCGAGAACGTCTGGCTGCCCATCGTGGTGCTGCTCATCGCGATCGCGCTCGAGGGCAACTCGCTGCGCACCGCGGTCAAGGAGTCGAAGCCGCTCAAGGGCGACCGCAGCTGGTTCCAGTTCATCCGCACCGCGAAGGCACCCGAGCTGCCGGTCGTGCTGCTCGAGGACGCCGCGGCGCTCACCGGCCTGGTGCTCGCGCTCAGCGGCGTCGGCCTCTCCGTGATCACGGGTGACGCGATCTTCGACGCGCTCGGCACGATCGCGATCGGCCTGCTGCTCATCGCCGTCGCGGTGCTGCTGGGCGTCGAGACCGCCAGCCTGCTCATCGGCGAGGGCGCGGTTCCCGCGGACGTGACGCGCATCCGCACCGCGATCCTGGCCGGCGACGAGGCCAAGAGCATCATCCACATGAAGACGCTGCACCTCGGCCCCGACGAGCTCATGGTCGGCGCCAAGATCGCGATGTCGGCGTCGAAGCGGCTCAGCCAGATCTCGGCCGACGTCAACGCGATCGAGGCGCGCATCCGCGAGGCCGTGCCGCTCGCGACCGTCGTCTACATCGAGCCCGACGTGTACGTGAACCCGCGTGCCGTGCAGCCGGCCACCGACGCGATCGTCATCCGCGCCGCCGACTGATCCCAGTCTGCTGGGCGGTCCAGCGGATGCGGTCAGCGACGCCCTGCGAAGAAGTCCGTGAGCAGCGCCGCGCACTCCTCGGCGCGCACCCCGCCGTAGACCTCGGCGCGCTGCGGCAGCCGTCGCTCGCGCAGCAGGTCGAGCACGCCGCCGGCGGCGCCCGCCTTGTCGTCCCACGCGCCGAAGACGACCGTCGGCACCCGGGCCGCCAGGATCGCCCCGGCGCACATCGGGCAGGGCTCGAGCGTGACGACCAGCGTGGTGCCCGCGAGCTGCCAATCGCCGGTCGCGGCGGCGGCCTGGCGCATCGCCACGATCTCGGCGTGCGCCGTCGGGTCCTGATGCAGCTCGCGCTCGTTGCGACCGCGGCCGATCACCCGGCCGGACGCGTCCAGCACGATCGCGCCCACCGGCACGTCCTCGCTCGCGAGCGCCGAGCGCGCCTCGGCGAGGGCCTCGTCCATCCAGGCCTCGAAGCGGGCGGGAGCGGCGGTCATCGCGGCATCCTCCCGAGGGCTCGACCAAGTACCCTGAGCCTATGCGAGTCCACGTTGCCGACCACCCGCTCATCACCCACAAACTGACGGTGCTCCGCGACAAGAACACGACGTCGCCCAGCTTCCGCGCCCTCACCGAGGAGCTCGTCACCCTGCTCGCCTACGAGGCCACGCGCGAGGTGCGCGTCGAGCCCGTGGAGATCGAGACCCCGGTCACGAAGACGGTCGGCATCGCGCTCAGCGACCCGAAGCCGCTCATCGTGCCGATCCTGCGCGCGGGCCTCGGCATGCTCGAGGGCATGGTCAAGCTGCTGCCGAGCGCCGAGGTCGGCTTCCTCGGCATGGTGCGCGACGAGGAGACCCTGCAGCCCACCACCTACGCCGAGCGCCTGCCCGAGAACCTCTCCGGCCGCCAGTGCTACGTGATCGATCCCATGCTCGCGACCGGCGGCTCGCTCATCGCCGCCATCGACTTCCTGCTGCAGCGCGGAGCGGATGAGGTCATCGCCGTCTGCCTGCTCGGCGCCCCCGAGGGCCTCGAGGCCGTGAAGGCGGCGACCGAGGGCAAGAACGTGACGATCGTGCTCGGCGCGGTCGACGAGAGGCTCAACGAGCACGGCTACATCGTGCCCGGACTCGGCGACGCGGGCGACCGGCTGTACGGACTGGTCTGAGTTCTCCGGTCCGCCGCCGCCCCCGCGGCGGCCCCCCCGGGGCGGGGGGTCGCCGCCCGCGCGGCGGCCCCGGCGCCCCGCGGGCCCCCCCGCGTCG
>JASCOA010000031.1 GCA_029959365.1 Microbacteriaceae bacterium PS02343
GGCCCGGTCCGTCAGGACCGGGCCTCCCGTCTGTCAGCGGAAGCGCTCAGGCGAACCAGAGGGCGAGCTCGCGGGCTGCCGACTCGGTGGAGTCGGAGCCGTGCACGAGGTTCTTCTGCACCTTCTCGCCCCAGTCGCGGCCGAGGTCGCCGCGGATGGTGCCGGCGGCCGCGATGGTCGGGTCGCTGACGCCGGCCATGGCGCGGAAGCCCTCGATGACGCGGTTGCCGGCGACGCGCGCGGCGACGACCGGGCCGGAGAGCATGAACTCGACGAGCGGCTCGAAGAAGGGCTTGCCCTCGTGCTCGGCGTAGTGCTCGGCGAGCAGCGCGCGCTCGGGCTGCACGAGCTTGAGGTCGACGAGCGTGTAGCCCTTCGCCTCGATGCGGGCGAGGATCTCGCCGGTCAGGTTGCGGGCGACGCCATCGGGCTTGATCAGGACGAGGGTCTCTTCGACCGACATGGGGCTCCTTAGAAGTGTGGTGGTGTCAGGCAGCGGCGAGCGCCGCGTTGCGCCGGTCGATGCGGGTGCCCATGATCACGGCGTAGAGCCAGAACGCGAGGAACCCGCCGCCGACCAGGAACAGGATGGGCTCGAGCAGTCCCGACAGTACCGCGACGACCTGAAGCGATCCGCTCAAGGCGATGGCCCAGGTGTACCGGGCGCGGCCGGCCGCGACGAGGGCGAGCAGGATGAAGACGCCGCCGCCCACGTAGGCCGTGACCGGCTCGAGCGCGCCCAGCCCGGCGAGGCCGATCGCGACGAGGAACGCCACGAACACCTCGCAGCCCATCACGATCGAGACGAGGCTCTCGCGCAGGCTGCGGCGGCGCTTGAGCTTCATCCGCTGGCCCTGCGCGTTGACGATCTCGCCGGCCTCGTTGCGGGAGAGGCCCTCCGGCAGCTGCTCCTGATCGGTCACTTCGCCCATCCGCTCTGCTTCGCCGCGGCGAGCACCTCGCCGAGGATCGTGATCGAGCCGGTGACGAGCACGCCGCGGCCGGTGCCCTCATCCGCCCATTCGCGGGCCAGCTCGACGGCCTCGACCGGGTCGCTGACCGCGATGACGCGGTCGGGGTCGGTGGCCTGCTCGGCGCGCTCGGCCAGTTCATCCGCTTCGATGGCGCGGTCGGATGCGGATGCGGTCACGTAGAAGCGCGTCGCGATCGTGGCGAGCGGGGCGAGGATGCCGTCCACGTCCTTGTCGCCGAGCACGCCGACGACGACCGCGATCTCCTCGAAGTTGAAGTTCGCGCGCACCGCCTCGACGAGCGCGGTGGCGCCATGCGGGTTGTGCGCGGCGTCGATAAGCACGGTGGGCTCGATGCCGAGCAGCTGCAGGCGGCCGGGCGAGGTGGCCTCGCCGAGGCCCTGCGCGAGCAGGTCGGCGTCGAGCGCGACGCTGCCGTCGCCGAGGAACGACTCGACCGCGGCGATCGCGAGCGCGGCGTTGTGCGCCTGGTGCTCGCCGTAGATCGGCAGGAACACCTCCTCGTAGCGGCCGGCGCGGCCCTGCACGGTGATGAGCTGGCCGCCCACGCCGGGCACCGACTTCTGCAGGCCGAAGTCCTCGCCCTCCGCGTGGATCGTGGCGCCGTGGGCGATGGCGGCCTCGACGAGGCGGGCCGCCGCATCCGCTCGCTGCTGCGCGGTGACGACGATGGCGCCGTCCTTGATGATGCCGCTCTTGGTGCGGGCGATCTCGTCCACGGTGTCGCCGAGGCGCTTGGTGTGGTCGAGGTCGATGGGGGTGAAGACTGCCACGGAGCCGTCGGCCACGTTGGTGCTGTCCCACTCGCCGCCCATGCCGACCTCGATCACGGCGACGTCGACGGGGGCGTCGGCGAAGATGGCGAAGGAGAGCACGGTGAGCGCCTCGAAGAAGGTGAGCGCGGGCTCGTCCTTCGTCGCGAGCTCGGCGTCGACCATCTCGATGAAGGGCTTCACGTCGTCCCAGCCGTCGGCGAAGCGCTGGTCGTCGACGGGCTCGCCGTCGATGACGATGCGCTCGTTGACGCGCTCGAGGTGCGGGCTCGTCACGAGGCCGGTGCGCAGGCCGGTGGCGCGCAGGATCGACTCGATGATGCGGCTCGTGCTCGTCTTGCCGTTCGTGCCGGTGATGTGGATGATCGGGTACGCCCGGTGCGGGTCGCCGAGCAGCTCCACGGCCTTGCGGGTGGCGTCGAGGCGGGGCTGCGGGTTCGACTCGCCGGTGCGCGCCCACATCTCCTGGTACGCCGCATCCGCTCGCTCGCGGGCTTCTTCCTGATCGAACAGGTCTTCCACGGTCAGATCGCTCATGCCTTCACCACTCCGATCACGACGGACGAGCCGTCTCCCACGGGCACGCCGCCGATGGCGACACCGATCGTCACATCCACGGCCAGCGTCTCCGCCGCGATGAGGTCGCGGTGGCGCTCGATGGCCATGCGGCCCTCGTCGTCGGAGCCGAGGGAGAGCAGGATGCGGTCGCTCACGTCGAGGTCCGCCTCCTTGCGCGCCTGCTGCACGGCCCGGATCACGTCGCGGGCCAGGCCCTCGGCCTCGAGCTCGGGCGTCGTCGCGGTGTCGAGCAGCACGAAGCCGCCGGACGAGAGGAAGCCGATGGCCGCGGCCGGGTCGGATGCGGCGAGGTCGAGCTCGTACTCGTGCGGCTCGAGCGCGATGCCGCCGGCGACGACCCGGCCACCCTCGGCGGACCAGTCCCCCGACTTCGAGGCCTTGATGGCCGCCTGCACCTGCTTGCCGATGCGCGGTCCCGCGGCACGGGCGTTGACGCGCAGGGTGCGGGTGATGCCGAAGCGCTCGAGACTGTCCTCCTCGAGCGCCTCGAGCACGACCTGCTTCACGTTGAGCTCGTCGCCGATGATGCCGGCGAAGGGCTCGAGCGCGGCCGGGTCGTTGGTGACGACGGTGAGCGCGGCGAGCGGCAGGCGCACGCGGCGGCTGGTCGCCTTGCGCAGCGCCAGGCCCGAGGAGGCGACCTCGCGGACGCCGTCCATCGCGCTGACGAGCGCCTCGTCGGCCGGGAAGCCGGTGACGTCGGGCCAGTCCTCGAGGTGCACGCTGCGGCCGCCGGTGAGGTTCTTCCAGAGGTGCTCGCTGACGAGCGGCGCGAGCGGCGCGGCCGCGCGCAGCACGGTCTCGAGCACGGTGAACAGGGTGTTCACCGCATGCTGGTCGCCCTCCCAGAAGCGGTCGCGGCTGCGGCGCACGTACCAGTTGGTGAGCACGTCGGCGAAGTCGCGCAGGCGCAGCGCGCCCGTGGTGCTGTCGAGCGACTCGAGGTCGTTCTGCAGCGCCTCGACCATGCTGCGGGTCTTGGCCAGCAGGTAGCGGTCGAGCACATCCGTCGACCCGGTCGAGAACTCGGCGGTCGTGCCGGAGGCGTTGGCGTAGAGCGTGAAGAAGTAGGTGGTGCTCCAGATCGGCAGCAGGAACTGGCGCACGCCCTCGCGGATGCCCTCCTCCGTGACGACGAGGTTGCCGCCGCGGATGACGGGGCTCGACATCAGGAACCAGCGCATCGCATCCGAGCCGTCGCGGTCGAAGACCTCGCTGACGTCGGGGTAGTTGCGCAGGCTCTTCGACATCTTCTGGCCGTCGCTGCCGAGCACGATGCCGTGGCTGATGACGTTGCTGAACGCCGGGCGGTCGAAGAGCGCGGTGGCGAGCACGTGCATCACGTAGAACCAGCCGCGGGTCTGACCGATGTACTCGACGATGAAGTCGGCGGGGTTGTGCTGCTCGAAGAACTCGGCGTTCTCGAACGGGTAGTGCACCTGCGCGAAGGGCATCGATCCGCTGTCGAACCACACGTCGAAGACGTCCTCGATGCGGCGCATCGTCGACTGCCCGGTGGGGTCGTCGGGGTTCGGGCGCGTGAGGTCGTCGATGAAGGGACGGTGCAGGTTTGGCTGGCCATCGGCGCCGAGCGGCAGGCGGCCGAAGTCGCGCTCGAGCTCCTCCAGCGAGCCGTAGACGTCGACGCGCGGGTACTCGGGGTCGTCGCTCTTCCACACGGGGATCGGCGAGCCCCAGTAGCGGTTGCGCGAGATCGACCAGTCGCGGGCGTTCTCGACCCACTTGCCGAACTGGCCGTGCTTGACGTTCTCGGGCACCCAGGTGATCTGCTCGTTGAGCTCGACCATGCGGTCCTTGATCTCGGTGACGCGCACGAACCAGCTCGAGACGGCCTTGTAGATGAGGGGGTTGCGGCAGCGCCAGCAGTGCGGGTAGCTGTGCTCGTAGCTGGCCTGACGCAGCAGGCGCTGGTTGTCGCGCAGGGCCTTCGTGATCGGCTTGTTCGCATCCGACCAGAGCTGACCGGCGAAGTCGGGCACGTTCGGCAGGAAGAGCCCGCCGTCGTCGAGGCTGATGATGGTGGGGATGCCGGCGGCGTCGCTGAGCTTCTGGTCCTCCTCACCGTAGGCGGGGGCCTGGTGCACGATGCCGGTGCCGTCGCTGGTGGTGACGTAGTCGGCCACGAGGATGCGCCACGCGTGCTGCGTCTTGTAGGTCTCGACGTCGGCGTAGTAGTCGAAGAGGCGGGCGTACTCGATGCCCTCGAGCTCGGCGCCCACGATCGTGCGCGTGACGGCGGCCTTCGCCTCGTCGGCACTCGCGTAGCCGAGCTCCTTGGCGTAGTTGCCGAGCAGAGCGGATGCGATCAGGAAGTCGCCGGGCAGCACCGCGTCCGCGCCGGCCGGCACGACCGAGTACTCGATCTCGGGCCCGACGGCGAGGGCGAGGTTGGTGG
The DNA here is from genome assembly GCA_029959365.1 of Microbacteriaceae bacterium PS02343. Lineage (GTDB taxonomy): Bacteria > Actinomycetota > Actinomycetes > Actinomycetales > Microbacteriaceae > Arenivirga. Next base: position 4,761 of record JASCOA010000031.1, read on the forward strand.
GCAGGGTCCAGGGCGTGGTCGTCCAGGCGAGGGCCTGCACGTTCTCCAGCCCGAGGGCCGCTGCCTTCTCGCCCTTGAGCGGGAAGGTGACGGTGACGGTCTGGTCCTGACGCATCTTGTAGACGTCGTCGTCCATGCGCAGCTCGTGGTTGCTGAGCGGGGTCTGGTCGCGCCAGCAGTAGGGCAGCACGCGGTAGCCCTCGTAGGCGAGGCCCTTGTCGTGCAGGGTCTTGAAGGCCCAGAGCACCGACTCCATGAAGGTGATGTCGAGGGTCTTGTAGTCGTTGTCGAAGTCGACCCAGCGCGCCTGGCGGGTGACGTACTCCTGCCACTCCTGCGTGTAGGCGAGCACCGACTCCTGCGCCTTGGCGTTGAACGCCTCGACGCCCATGGCCTCGATCTCGCTCTTCTCGGTGATGCCGAGCTGCTTCATGGCCTCGAGCTCGGCGGGCAGCCCGTGGGTGTCCCACCCGAAGCGCCGGTGCACCTGCTTGCCCCGCATGGTCTGGAACCGCGGGAACAGGTCTTTGGCGTAGCCGGTGAGCAGGTGCCCGTAGTGCGGCAGGCCGTTGGCGAAGGGCGGGCCGTCGTAGAACACCCACTCGGCGCAGCCTTCGCGCTGGTCGACGGACGCTTGGAAGGTGTCGTCGCCCTTCCAGAACGCGAGGATGCCCTGCTCGACCTCGGGGAGGTTCGGGGACGCGGGGATGCTGGGGTACATCGGTGGCTCCTGCCCCGTCTGCACGGGGTGCTTGCTCGTTCCGTTGCGAGGACGCTGCCCGGACGTCGTCCGGGTGGCGCGGTACCACCTCGCTTGCCCTCACCCCTTGGGGTTCGGGCCTCTCTCCCTGCGGCTGTGACGGGCCTGGCCCGTTCGGTTCTACTGGGGGCTCATGCTGCACGGCCCGGCGAGGGGACGAGCGGATGGGACCTGTTCTTCCGAAGACTCCCCGGTGATGGCCGGATCGGTGTCGTTGGGGTCGATTGTACGCCGGACCTTCAGGTCAGGTCTCACTCATCGTCTGCATCATCCGCAGTTCCTCTTCCCTGCAAGGTGGCGAATGCCTTGCCCTGGGTAATACCAAGGCCGTCGCGGTAGAGCATCGGAATCTTGTAATTTTGCCCGATTGGTTCGAGGAAGCCGAGCGTTCGCAGAATCAATGTCTTGGCGACAGAATTGTCGCCAAGCACCTCTGCCAGCGACTGCGGATTATGTTCGGCTTTTCCGTTCCTGAACCGGTCGATAAGCTGCGCATTGTCTCCCGCTTCAGCAAGCAAAGTATCTTCGACGCGCTCGGCGCTCAACGCAGCGAGACCCTTTTTCATGGATTCACCCGTGACGAGTGGTTCACTTCCGTCCCAAACCCCGGCGTCCGCCTTCGACCGGCGCAACTGCGCCGATTGTGCTTGAGACATGAGCGTGACTAGGTTTCGCGGAGCCTTGACATCATTGCCGTCACGAATTCTGCGAAGTATCCAAGTCCAAGTCGTGGGCTTCTTGTCAGCCATATCGACCTTCGGCGGGAAGATTATGTCGAAAACTGTCTCGCGCACGAAGGGCTTTACCGCTTCGTAGAACTCCTCTGACTCTTCAACCCTTCGGAGCACAAGGTCGTATAGATCTTCATCATCCCAAGTGATTACCGTTTTACGAGCATTCACATGAGTGAGATTGACAAAGCCGCCTTCGATGATTCGCCCAAAGAGATCATTTCGGACGAAAAGTTTCAGCCGGATACGTTCGAAAGGCTTAAGGTCGAGATAGGCGCGGAATAGCGCTCGCAAAGCCGGCTTTTCAATTGCAGGAGTAGCCTGAAACGCCTCATCTAAGCGATCCATTAGCAGCCAGAGACTTAGCTCAGTTTCTTCCAATGCATCGTTCACGACCTTTAGCGCTTCGTCAGCATTCACGAAACTGGTCTCGGCTGGAAGCTGCCCCGCGTCAAGCTTTAGCGTGTGCGTTATCAGGGGGATTCCGTCAGCGGGCCAAGTGACACCTTGAGAGACCTGAACAGATTGAAGGCTCTTCAGCTTATTTACCAGTTGTGAGAAAAGAGTACTCGGAGCCGTGTCAGCAGCTCGAAGCCCCGTACCCTCCAAGAGGTTGCGGAGCTTGTCCAGTTTTTGCCCCTCGAGTCCATCCACAAACTCGAGAAGCCAGTTGCCAGCAAGGGAAACGAAGTAAGCCTTCCAAACCGAAATGTACTGGCTTTCATCTAGAACTCCGGCCTCAATGAGGCGCTGGAATACCGGAGTTCCTGCCGGATTGAACGCCGGCAAGAGCTCAGTATCATCGAACTGCTTGTGCTGAACATAGCGCTTCTGGAGAATACTAAACAGCGCCGACTTTCCAGTACCTTTGTCTCCAGCAATAACATCCGCTTTGTCATCGACGAGCGTCTTGAAGATTGGAGTCTCTACGAAGTATCGCTCGAGCGCGCTGTCGTGCTCTGCAACAGGCGACCCAAGGTCGAGCAGCGAAAGAATTTCGTGGGACGAGCGGCCTTCAGCGTCGGCGTTCATTTTATCAATGTACTCAATGCTCGCCGTTCTCGCCGGACTTTGAGAGCCGTGATGCGATGAGAGTCGATCTGCCGCAATACGCAGCACGAGCTCGTTAGCGGTGATGCCGGAGGGGCGAGCTGGGCACGCGGAGCCTCCGTGTAGGCGTGGATGCTGACCCTCGAGGCAATGTGGCCGTGTATCGGCGGGAAGGACACGAATGCAATGTCCGAGCTGACAGTCTCCGGCGCCGCGCGCGATGAGATGCGGGATGGCGGCATCCGTCACCCCGATCGTGCCCAGCAGGTCACGCCCGTCGGGTGGTTCGCATCCGCGAACTGTAACGGCTCGCGCAGATCCATGTCCCCGCCAAATCAGGAGTCGTCCGCGGGCAGGGCCTCGTACTCGCCTGCGATCGAGTACCGGGTACCGGGTACAGGCTGTGGAACTGCATGGCCGGCGCATCGCCGGCGTTGCCCCGGTCAAATAGCTGGCCGCGCTGATCGGCGACCCGCATCAGCGCTGAGCCCTCGCGACGTTCGACCGTGTACTCCTTGAAGGAGCCGCATGCGAGATCAGCCTGCAGGAACTCATGACGAACGCGAACGGCATCTGCGATGACGAGTCCGTCCGCCCAGGTCCCGAAGCCTTGCAGGCCCCAGACGATAAGTCGCTGGTCGCCGTACAACTCGAGCCGCGCGGAACCGTCGGCGTCGACACGGACGGAGAGGATCGCGGGCGACTCGTCGAATGGCCGGCCGTGATACGCGCCCCCAGACCGCGACGGAGCCCGAGATCGAACCGCGCTAGTGCAACTCGATGCGGTTCACGAGTTCAAACGTACGTGAACCAATGAATGCGGCGTTGGTGGCGCCGCCTGCGACCTGACCAGATTCGGCGGCTATCGGGGCCCCGCTAGCCTCGCCCGCATGGAGTACCGCGACGAGCACGGCGCCTTCGAGATCGAGACCCAGTGGAAGGAGCAGCTCTTCTACTGGGAGGGCAGCGACGGCGTCGAGTTCCAGGCCGGCTGGGGCGTCTCGCCCGGCGTGATCGACCTGAACAGCGAGGCGCGGTGGGAGCAGGACGCGCCGGCCTGGGCCGTCGGGCGGCACGCGCGGGTGCTCGCCCGGCTGCGCGAGCATTCCGGGCACACGGTCGGCGTGCTGGCGGACGACGACGAGCACCGCTGGATGGCGTTCGTCACGCGCTGACGCCCCGGCGTCTCAGACCCAGCAGAACCCCACCGACGCGGCCGCCCCGAACAGTCCACCGCGCCAGAACCATTGCGCCACGAGCAGGCCGATCACCGAGGCCGCGGCAACGCACGCCGACGCCGACCACACGGCGCCGGCGGTCGACGACCGGGCCCGCAGCGCGAGCCACAGCAGCGCGATGACGCCCAGCGCATGCGCGACGACGATTGGAAGCGAGAGCACCACGGCACCGAGCACCGGCAGCAGCTTGCAGCGGTCGCTGGGCGGTGACGTGGAGGTCTGGCCGAACCAGAACCAGGCGAGCACCATCGCCGGCACGCCGGCCGCGGCGGCGAGCCAGAAGCCGACGGACGCCCATCCGCTCGTCCGTCGTTCCGCCACGTCTCGAGGCTAGGGCCAGCCTCCGACGTCGGCGCGCTCAGCGCTCATCGAGCAGCTCAGCCGGGATGTCGCGGCTCGTGTGGACCACGCCGATGATCCTCACGAAGCCTGCGCCCTCGGCGATGACGAGGATGTACGGGCACCGCGGCGGGGCGAAGGTGCGCAGGTCGGGCAAGCCGATCTCGGCGGTGAGCCTCGCGGAGCCGATGTGCGGATGCTCGGCGAGCAGGTGCCGGGCATCAGCGAGCGCGTCGATGAAGCCGAGCGCGGCTTCGTCGGCGCTCTGCCCGAGGTAGTGATCGATCGCACCGTCGATGTCCCGGTCGGCACGACGAGTCGTGACGACCTGGCGTCGAGTCATTCCGCAGTCGAGGCGCGGACGCGCTGGCGCAGTCGCTCGAGGTAGGCGTCGTCCAATAGCGAGCCATCCCCGGAGGCGAGTCCGTCAGTGACGAGCGCACGGAGCTGCGAGCGCGCTTGCTCCTTGCGGATCAGCTCGCGCACGAACTCGCTGCTCGTGCCGTATCCGCGCTCCCCGACCTGCGCCTCGACGAAGTCCTTCAGCGCGTCGGGCAGCGACACGTTCATCGTTGCCATGTCCCGAGCGTACGCCGCTTGGCAAAGCTTGTCATCGATGAATGGCCGCCTGACCGCCCGCTGAGGGGCACCAGCGCAGCCTCCCGCATCCGCTCATCCGCTCGTAGCGTCGGAGGCATGACCAGCACTTACACGCTCAACAACGGCGTCACGCTGCCCGCGCTCGGGCTCGGCGTCTTCCAGTCCGCTCCCGAGGAGACGGCCGCGGCCGTCGAGACCGCGCTCGAGCTCGGGTACCGGCACCTCGACACGGCGGCCGCCTACGGCAACGAGCGGCAGGTGGGTGAGGGACTGCGCAACAGCGGGGTTCCGCGCGAGGACGTGGTCGTCGAGACCAAGGTCTGGGCCACCGACTACGGCTACGACGAGACGCTGCACGCCTTCGAGAAGGCCAGCCGCAAGCTGGGGCTCGAGCAGATCGACATCCTGATCCTGCACCAGCAGGCCGCCAACCTCTTCGACCGCACCATCGCCGCCTACAAGGCGCTCGAGACGCTGCTGGCCGACGGCAAGGTGCGCGCCATCGGCGTGAGCAACTTCGACATCCCGGCCCTGACCCGCCTGCTCGACGAGACGAGCGTCGTGCCCGCGCTCAACCAGGTGGAGCTGCACCCGTACCACTCGCAGCCCGAGCTGCAGGCGTTCCACCGCGAGCACGGAATCCTCACCCAGGCCTGGTCGCCCATCGGCGGCATCACCTTCTACCCGGGCCCCTGGGGCGACGAGCGCCGCAGCGTGCTCGACGACGATGCTCTCGGCGAGATCGCCGCGGCGCACGGCAAGTCGGTGGCGCAGATCGCGCTCGCCTGGCACCTGCAGCAGGGCCGCCAGGTGATCCCGAAGTCGACCAACCGCGGCCGCATCGCCGAGAACTTCGACGTGTTCGACATCACGCTCTCCGACGCCGAGCTGGCGACCATCGACGGGCTCGACACCGGCTCGCCGAGCGGGCCCGCACCGGCGCGCGACTTCGACGAGAAGTCGCTGTTCCCGATCCCGGAGGACTGAGCGCACGAGCGGATGAGGGCCCGGCGCCGAGCGTGACGCCGGGCCCTCGTCCGCTCCTCAGCGACGCGTCAGCGGAACCGCGGCCGGCGCCCGTGCAGCTGCTCGAAGCGCTCCACGAGCTCGTCCTGCGTCACCGTCTCGCCGCGGGCCATGCGCTCGAGGTAGGGGATGAGCCACTCGCCCTGCGCTTCGAGCAGGGCGGTGCGCCGCAGCAGCGCCTCCTCGGGCGTGAACCGGCCGCCCGCGGCGCCGTGGCCGACACCCTCGCCGATCAGTACGGCCGGCCCTGACTCGGCGAAGGAGATCTCCACGATGCGGGGCCAGGCGGGCGGCTCGCCGCCGTGACCGGTGAGCGCGTTGGATGCGAACTCGATGATGAGGGGCCTCATGCCGCTGCCCGGTCGCGCGTCTGCATGCCCTCATCCTGCACCGGGACCGGGCCGATCGACGCCGCCGCATCGATACAGTCGAGCGAGTGACCCCGCACCACGAGACCTTCCGCCCGCCCGCGTTCTGGAGGCTGCTCGGCGTCGCCCTGCTCGCCGTGGTGCTCGCGGTCGCCGCGTGGTTCGTCTTCGGGCTCGCGGGTGAGGCGCCGGCGCTCGTGCTCGTGCTGGGCTCGCTGCCGGCCGTGCTGCTGCTGGCGTTGGCGCTGATGCTGCTGACGGCGCGCATCCGCTCGTCCTTCTCCCCCGACGGCATCGAGCTGCGCTACGCGCCCTTCGTGACCGTGCGGCTCACGCGCGAGGAGGTGACCCGCATCGAGCGGGTCGACGCGGGCCTGCTCACCTACGGCGGCTTCGGGCTGCGCCGGCTGAGCGGCGGCGGCTACGCGATGCTCTTCGACGCCGGCCCCGTGCTGCGCATCACCGCAGCGGATGGCAAGGGCTACGTCGTGCGCAGCGACGCTCCCGAGCAGGCGGTCGCCGCGATCGGGTTGCCGGCGGCCTAGCCTCAGGCCGCGCGCCAGGTTTCCAGCGCCGTGACGACGCTCTCGACGAGGGCCGCGTAGCTGCGCTCGAGGTCGCGCTCGAGCTTGAAGGAGCCCGCCGACTCGAGGCTGACGAAGCCGTGCACGGTCGCGCGCAGGAAGCGGGTGGCGTCGACCGCGTCGTCGCCCACCAGGTCGTAGCCGGCCAGCACCGCGTAGATCACCTCGACGGCCGCGACGCTCGCAGCGCGGTCGGCCTCGTCGTCATCGGCCGCGACCGGCACCGTGAGCGGGTACTGCATCGGGTGCTCGAGCGCCCAGCGGCGGTAGGCGAGGGCGAGCGAGCGGATGGCGTCCGCACGCGATCGCCCGATGGTCGCCTGGGCGAGGGCCGCGCCGAGGCTGGCCTTGGCGCGCAGGGTGAGGCCGCGGCGCAGGCCCGGCAGGCCGTCGACGTGCTTGTAGAGCGACGGGGTGCGCACGCCGAGGCTCTCGGCGACGGCGGCGAGGGTCAGCTCGTCGTCGGGGCGCTGCTCCAGCAGCTCGGCGGCGCGCTCGACGACCGTGTCGGCGGTGAGGCCGGCCCTAGGCATCGGGGTGCACCGAGCGGAGGAAGGCGAGCACCGCATCCGTCGTGATCGCGGGCTGCTGCGCATGCGGGTAGTGGCCCGCATCCGGCACCACGACGACCTCGGCCCCGAGGGCCTCGCCGATCCAGGCGGCCTCGGCGGCCGGGTTCTTGAAGTCGGGGTCGCGGTCGCCCATGACGACCAGGGCGGGCGCCGTCACCGCGGCGAGGCGCGCCTCGGCCGGGGCGTGGTCGGTGAGCCGGGCGGTCTGCGAGAAGGCCTGGCCGTAGCCGGGGCGGCGAAGGTTGGCGATGACCGCGTCGCGGTACTCGGCGAAGTCGGCGGGCTTCGCGCCGGCGTAGAGCGAGGGCATGTAGGCCTTCCAGACGGCGGCGACCCAGAGGGGCGCGGTCATCGCGTGGAAGAGGCTCTTCATGCCGAACGGCATCGGCGGGTTGCGCACGAAGGGGCCGACCAGCACGAGGCCCTCGACGAGCTCGGGGCGGTCGGCGGCGGCGATGACGGCGGCGCCCGCGGCGAGCGAGTTGCCGACGACGGTGGCCGGGCGGCCGAGCGCCTCGAGCAGCGCGACGATGTCGCCGGCGGTCTCGGGGTCGCCGTAACCGGCGAAGCCAGTGTCGCTCTCGCCGTGGCCGCGCAGGTCGGTGGTGGCCACCGTGTAGCCGGCCTCGACGAGGGCGGGGGCGAGCAGGCGGTACGAGGAGCGCAGCTCGGCCATGCCGGGCACGAGCAGCACGAGCGGGCCGGAGCCCTGCACGTCGTAGGCGATGCGGCCGCCGTCGACCTGCAGGAAGCGGGTGCTCGACGGGGCGGCGTTCTGGGTGGGGGTCATGCGGCTACTGTAGCTAGCCGTTGGGCTAATGGCAATAGCTTTAACGATGCCGCTCGAGCCAGCCGCTCAGCTCCGCGGCGAGCGCCGCCGGCGCGTCGAGCTGGATGAGGTGCCCCGCATCCGGGATGAGCGCCAGCGTCGAGCCGGGGATCGCGGCGCGCAGGCGCTCGGCGCGGTCGGCGGGGATCCATCCGTCCTGCTCGCCCCAGACGATGCGCACCGGCTCGTCGATCTCGGCGAGGCGGGGTTCGAGCACGGCCGTGTGCGCCTCATCCGCTTGGGCGATCTGGCGGTAGAAGGCGCGCTGCCCCTCCTCGCCGAGCCACGGCTCGACGAGCGCGGCGAGGTCGTCGTCGCGCAGGCCGCGATAGCTGGCGCCGCGCATGTAGGCCTCGATCGCACCCCGGTGCACGGCCGGCGGCAGCTGCTCGAAGACCTCGGCGTGCTGCTGCACGAGCCGGAAGAACGGCGAGCCCCACGGGCGCAGCGCCACCACGTCGACGAGCGCCAGGCTCGTGAAGCGGGCGCCGTGCAGCAGGCGGGCGCGCAGGGCCACCGCTCCCCCGATGTCGTGCGCCACGACGTGCGGGCGGTCGAGGCCCCACACCCCGAGCAGGTGCGCGAAGAGCTCGCCCTGCACGTCGAGGCCCACCGGATGCTCGGCGCGCTTCGACGAGGCGCCGTAGCCGGGCATGTCCCAGAGGTGCACCGTGAACCGGGCGGCGAGCGCCTCGGCGATGGGCCGCCAGAGCGCGCTCGACCACGGGGTGCCGTGCAGCAGCACGAGCGGCGGGCCCTCACCGACGACGTCCCAGGCGACCGTGCGGCCCTTCCATTCCAGCGTGCGCATCGCTCCATCCTGGCGAGCGGATGCGCGATGCGGGCCGGGCGCGGCAGGACATCGCGGCTGGTCGGCAGGAGTCCGCGCATGAGCCGCGGGGCGTCCGCGGCGCTGCGCCGCGCGTCCGCTGGTTCGACGGATCGGCGGCGCTCACCGGACAGCGGACCTGAACGGCAGGCCGCCGCTCACCGCCAACCCCATACCGCCGCCCCTACGGTGAAGCATGACCACCAGCATCCTGGGGATCGGCACCGCCGTGCCCGCCACCCGCCTGCACCAGGACGACGTGCGCGACCTGCTCGCCCAGCAGCCCGGGCTCGACCGGCGGGCGCAGCGCCTGCTCACCGCGGCCTTCGGCGCGGCCGCCATCGACACCCGCTACAGCGTGCTCGGCGAGCTCGGCGGCGGTGCGCCCTCCGGCCTCGCGCTGAGCGACGGCGGCCCCGTGCTGCGGGTGCCGTCGACCGGCGAGCGCAACGCCGAGTACCGTCGCGTCGCGCCCGCGCTGTTCGCCGACGCCGCGAGGGATGCGCTGGCGAGAGCGGGGGTGCGCGCCGACGAGGTGACCCACCTCATCACCGTCTCGTGCACGGGCATGTTCGCGCCCGGGCCCGACTACCTGCTGGTGCGCGACCTGGGCCTCTCGCCCTCCACCGAGCGGTACCACCTGGGCTTCGTCGGATGCGCCGCCGCGATCCCGGGACTGCGCGCCGCCTACCGCATCGCCGCCGGGCAGCCCGAGGCCGTCGTGCTCGTGGTGTGCGCCGAGCTGTGCTCGCTGCACATCCGCAGCTCCGACGACCCCGAGCAGATCGTCGCGGCATCGATCTTCGCCGACGGGGCCGCCGCGGCCGTCGTCAGCGCCGACCCCGCCCGGCAGACCGGCGCCCGGCTCGATCTGGAGGGCTTCGGCACCCGGCTCGCCGACGAGGGCGAGCACGACATGGTGTGGACCATCGGCGACGAGGGCTTCGAGATGACCCTCACGGCGGAGGTGCCGCGCATCGTCGGCCGCACGATCGAGGCCGTCGCGACCGAGCTGTTCGGCGGCACGGCGTCCGTCGACGCGTGGGCCGTGCATCCGGGCGGGCGCAGCGTGCTCGACCGCGTCGAGGCAGGGCTCTCGCTCGACGCCGACGCGCTCGACGACTCCCGCGCCGTGCTGCGCGAGTACGGCAACATGTCGAGCGCCACGATCCTCTTCGTGCTGCAGCGGATGCTCGCCGGCGAACGCTTCGACGGCGAGCGCCTCGCCGTGGTCGCCTTCGGCCCCGGCCTGACGGTCGAGGCGGCCCGCATGACGGCGCGCGGGGTCGCATCCGCCGCGCTCGATGCCCGCGAGTACGCGGCCGCCGCGCTGCGATGACCCTGCGCGAACGCGCGGTCGACCTGACCGAGATCATGGACGACCCGAGCTGCGACCCGCGGCGGCTCGCGGCCACCTACCGCCGCTTCGGCGCGGTCAACCGGCTCGTCTCCGGGTGGGGCACGGTCTACCGCTCCCGGCTCGGCCCGCACCTGCGCGGCCTCGGCCGCCCGGCGCGCGTGCTCGACCTCGGCTGCGGCGGCGGCGACCTGCTCGTGCGCCTCGACCGGCTCGCGGCACGCGACGGCCTCGCCGTCGAGTGGACCGGCGCCGATCCCGACCCGCGCGCGCACGAGGCCGCAATGCGGCGGCGGCCGTCGCCGCGCATCCGCTTCGTGCGGTCCGACTCGACGGCGCTGCTCGCGGCGGGCGAGCGCTTCGACGCCGTGGTGTCGAACCACGTGCTGCACCACCTCTCCCCCGAGGCGCTGGCCGGATTCGCACGCGACTCGCTCGACCTCTCGAGCGGACCCGTGCTGCATGCCGACATCGAGCGCGGTCGCCTTGCCTACGGGCTCTACGCGGCCGCCGTGCTACCGCTCGCGCCCGGCACCTTCCTGCACACCGACGGGCTGCGCTCGATCCGCCGCAGCTACCGGGTCGACGAGCTCGCGGCGGCGCTCGGCGAGGGCTGGCGCGTCGACCGACCGGCGCCCTTCCGGGTACTCGCGACGGGGGTCGGTCGTGCCTGACGACGGCGTGCACGACGTGATCGTGGTCGGCGGCGGGCCGGTGGGGATGCTCATCGCCGGCCAGCTGCATCGCGCGGGGCTCGACGTGACGGTGCTCGAGCGGCGCGGCGAGGCCGCGCCCGGCTCGCGGGCCATCGGCGTGCACGCACCGGTGCTCGCCGCCCTCGAGGCCTCCGGCGTCACCGAGCGGCTGCTCGCCGGGGCGCTGCGGGTCAGGCGCGGCGAGGCGCGCTCGGACGGACGCCTGCTCGGCACGGTGCGCTTCGACCGCCTCTCGACGCGGTTCCCGTTCGTCGCGACGCTGCCGCAGTCCGCGACCGAGGCGGTGCTCGCGGCCGACGCCCCGCCCGTGCGGCGCGGCATGCACGTGACCGCGGTGCGGCGCGTGGGCGACCGGGTGCGAGTCGATGTCGACGGCACCTCCCTCTCCGCCCGCGTCGCGATCGTCGCCGCCGGCGTCCGCGCGCGCGACCTCGTCTTCCGCCGGGATGCGGTGCCGGTGCGCGAGTACCCGGACCGCTACCTGATGGCCGACCTCACCGCACCGGGCGAGGCGGTCGCGGTCGTGCACCTCGACCGCGGCGGGGTGCTCGAGTCGTTCCCGCTGCCGGGTGGCCGCCGGCGCTTCGTCGCGTGGGATGCGGACCCGGCAGCCGACGATCCGGCAGCCCGGCTGCGCGCCGTCCTGGAACGCCGCGGCGAGCACCACGCCGCGGCGGCGCTCCAGCACGCCTCGGCATTCCGCGTGCGCCGGGCCGTCGCGCCCGCGCTCGTGCACGGCGGCGTCGTCGTGATCGGCGACACCGCGCACGAGGTGAGCCCGATCGGTGGGCAGGGCATGAACCTCGGCCTGCTCGATGCCGCAACGCTCGCGGCGATCGTGACCGGGTGGGTGCGCAGCGGTCGCCGACCGGATGCGGAGCTGCGCCGCTGGGAGCGCGATCGGATCGCATCCGCTCGCACCGCCGCCCGTCTCGCGGCCATGAACACGGCGCTCGGGCGGCCGGTGAGCGCGGGTGCCGCCGTGCTGCGGCGCGGGGCGCTGCGCGTGCTGCTCGCGACGCCCGCGGAGGGCGCTCTGGCCCGCGCCTACGCGATGGGCCTGGATCGGGCGAGCTGAGCTCAGCCGATCAGCGCCGACCCCGTGGCCACCAGCTGCGCGGCCAGCAGCAGCGCGGCGAGCATCACGAGCCGGAAGACCGTGCGGTCGGGCGAGCGGATGAGGCAGCGCACGCCGGTCGCCAGCGCCACGGCCACGACTGCCCCGGCGAACGCCCAGCCGTGCCACGGCACCCGCGCGAGCTCGCCGCCGACCGGCCCGAGCAGCACCGCAGCGGCGCCGATGAGCAGCCCGATCACCGCGAGCACGGCCGAGGGGCGTACGCCGATGCGGTGCCCGAAGCCCTGCACGCCGGTGGCCCGGTCGTCGTCGAGGTCGGGGAGCACGTTCGTGAGGTGCACGGCGGCGCCGAGCACCGCGCCCGCGATGCCGGCCCAGAGGGGCGCGAGCGCCGGGTCGGCGGCCGACAGCGTCGCGAGCGACGGGAATAGCCCGAAGCTGAGCAGGAAGGGCACGAGCGAGAAGACGGTCGACTTCAGGGCCGCGTTGTAGGCCCAGGCCGAGGCGATCGCGACCGTGTGGGCGATGAGCATGCCGATGCCGAGCAAGGCCGAGAGCACCAGCGAGACGGCGACGGAGGCGAGGGCGACCGCGAGCGCCAGCCGCACCGAGACGACGCCCGCCGCGATCGGCTTGTCGCGGCGCCCGACCGCGCGGTCGCGGGCGGCGTCGATCGCGTCGTTCGAGAGGCCGACCGAGAGCTGCCCGGCGAACACCGCGGCGACGAGCAGGGCGAGGCGCCAGGGGTCGAGACCCGTGGCGACGCCGAGGGCGAGCGAGAGCACCGTGACGACGAGCGCCGGGCCGGGATGGGTGCTGCCCCAGAGGGCGCGGAGGGCGCTCACGGCGCGGGGCGGAAGAGGCGCATCCGCTGCACCGTCACGTGCCGCCAGACGTCTCCGGTGACGTAGGGCTCGGCGTCGTACCAGGCGCGGAAGGCCGCCTCATCGGCGAAGGCGACGTGCATGGACGAGCCGATCATCCGCTCGTCGTCGTCGAGGATGGCGCCGCCGCTGAGCAGCTCGCCGCGCTCCGCGAGCTGTTGCGCGCCGGCGAGATGCGCCTCGCGGACGGCGAGGCGACGGTCGAGCGCGTCGGCGTCGGTGCCGTCGAGGGCGGTGATGAGGTACTCGACCGGGGTGCTGTGCATGCCTCGACGCTACCCATCATCGCGCTGCGCTCCGCTCACCCCAGCGAGAAGCCGCCGTCGCTCGTGAGCACCTGACCGACGACCCACCCGCCACGGTCGGTGGCGAGCCATCCGATCAGCTCGGCGGGGTCGGAGGGGCGGCCGAAGCGGCCGAAGGGCGAGTCGGCGATGTACTGCAGCGTCTCGGTGAGGTCGCGGTCGGTGGTGGCCGGGTCGAGGTAGCCCGTGTCGACCGGGCCCGGGTTGATCGTGTTGAGCACGATACCGAGGTCGAGCAGCTCGGCGGCGACGGTGCGGGTGACCCCGGCGAGCGCCGCCTTCGCCGAGGCGTAGGCGACCTCGCCGCGCATCGGGCCGTGCCCCTGGCCGCTCGTCATCCAGAAGACCCGGCCGGTCGGGGCGCCGAAGGCGACCCGCTCGGGGCGGTCGCCCGGGCGCTGGGCGGGCGCGCCCGCATCCGCTCGGGTCCTGGCGAAGGCGGCAGTGAGCAGCAGGGTCGCGCGGGCGTCGACCGCCCAGTGGCCGTCGAGGCGCTCGGCGGTCATGTCGAGGATGCCGCCGTCGCCGCCGCTGCGGGCCTGGTTGCAGACGAGCACGTCGAGGGCTCCGGTGAGCTGCAGCGCGCGGTCGATCACGGCCTGAGGCTGCTCGGGGTCGCTCAGGTCGGCGCCGACGTCGGCGAGACGAGCGGAGGGATGCAGCGCAGCCTCGAGCTCGCGGCCCACGGCATCGAGGTCGTCGCCGCCCCAGGGCTGCTGCTCGTCGTGCGGCGCGTAGTGGTGCACGACGATGCTGGCGCCGAGCGTCGCGAGCTTGCGGGCGACGGCGAAGCCGATGCCCTTGCGGCGCGAGACGCCGGTGACGAGTGCGGTCCGGCCGAGGAGGGGGTGGGCGTCGTCGCTCATCCCGCCAGCCTGCCGGGCGCAGCCCATCGGCGCTACCGTCGAGGCATGCAGACCATCGGCGTGGACCTGGCCGCCGAGCCCGCCGGCACCGCGCTCGCCGTGATCGCGTGGACGGATGGGGGCGCCCGCCTCCGCGAGCTGCACCTCGGGGTCGAGGACGCCGCGATCGTCGCGGCCGCCGGTTCGGGCGCGAAGCTCGGCATCGACTGCGCCTTCGGCTGGCCGGACGACTTCGTCGCCTTCCTGCAGTCGCACGCCGTCGGCGAGCAGCCGGCGCTGCCGGTGGAGGGCGGAAAGTCGTGGCGTTCGCAGCTCGCCTACCGCGAGACCGACCGGCTCACCCGCGAGCGCACCGGGCGCTGGCCGCTGAGCGTCGCGACCGATCGGCTCGGGGTCACGGCGCTGCGCTGCGCGGGGCTGCTGCGCCGGCTCGGCGAGTCCGGCGTCGACGTCGATCGCTCCGGCGCCGGCGGCATCGCGGAGGTGTACCCGGGTGCCGCGCTGCGGCTCTGGGGCTTCGACACCCGCGGGTACAAGGTCGACGCGGCGGCGCGCGAGGCGCTGGTCGGCCGGCTCAGCGCATCCGCTCCGTGGCTCGACCTCGCAGAGCACCGGGCGCTCATGATCCGCTCGGCCGACGCGCTCGACGCCGTCGTGGCGGCGCTCATCACCCGGGCCGCGGCGCTGGGGCGGTACGTCGCACCGCAGGCGGGCGAGCAGCTGGCGCGGGCTCGGCGCGAGGGATGGATCGTGCTGCCGGATGGAGGACTGGGCGAGCTGCTGCGCTGAGCAGGCCTCCGCGCTGGGGCACGGCGCAGTCACAGTCGATTGTTCGTTTCGCGGACTACTTTGCGGGTGCAGCGCTCGCCATCACGGCGACACGAACCGCTGACGCGTCCAGGAGCACCGCTCCGCAGGACGCCCGCGAGAGGAACCCGCCATGCCCACCACCATCGTCCTCGTCCACGGCGCCATGCACACGCCCTGGGTCTTCGACCCGCTGCGCGCCGAGCTGACCGAACGGCACCTCGAGTCGGTCGCGATCCAGCTGCCCAGCAGCGCTGCGGACAGCGCCGAGACCGGAGGGCTCTCCGACGACGTCGAGGCGATCCGCGTCGCCATCGCCGAGATCGACGGCGACGTCGTGCTCGCCGCGCACTCCTACGGCGCCGTGCCCTCGACCTGGGCCGCCGCCGAGTCCGACGCGGTCGTCGGACTCGCGCTCATCGCCGGCTTCTCGCTGCCGGAGGGCTCGTCGCTGCAGGAGTTCCTGGGCGGCGAGTTCCCGCCGAACTGGCGGCACTCGACCGACGGCCTGGCGATCAAGGTCGGCGACCCCGAGGAGTCGATCTTCTCCGGCGTCGACGAGGCCCTGACCACGGAGGCGGTCGGACGCCTCAACTGGCAGGGGCTCGGCGCGTTCACCGAGGCGCTGGGCGCACGCCCCGGCGACGACGTGAAGACGGTGTACATCGTCACGACCGAAGACCTCTCGCTGCCGCTCGAGGCGCAGGAGCAGTGGGCCGCCGAGGCCGACCTCAGCGTGCGCGTGGCGTCCGGCCACTCGCCGCACCTCTCCCACCCGGCCGAGGTCGCCGACGCGATCGCTCAGCTCGTCGAGCTGACGCGCGGCTGACCCGCTGCGCGACGCAGAGCGCCTGGTTCGTCTCGGTCCGAGAGGGCTAGCGGATCAGGCCTCGACGCCCCGCAGCGGCACGAGGCCGCGGTTCTTGCGGATGTCGCGGTAGTTCCACTGCAGCTCGCGCGACTTCGCGAGCCAGCGCCGCAGCGCCTCGACCTCGATCTGCTCGACCGAGGTGTAGCGCGCCTCGGCCGCCTGGAAGCTGCCCTCGGCGTGCAGGCCCGGTTCCTCGAAGGCCTGGCCGCTCCAGAACAGCAGGCGCACCGAGGCCTTGAGCCGGTCGTAGCCGACCACCGGATTGCCGTCGAAGAACCAGACCGGGTGGGCATGCCACACCTTGCGCTCCGCATCCGGCAGCTCCTGCTCGATCACCTCGAGCAGCAGGTCGCAGATGGGGCGCGACTCGGCATCGAGTCGCTCGTGGTAGGCGCGGATGTCGTCCGGCGTGCCGCTCATGCGCCGATGCTAGGCCGCGGTGCCGGGGCGCGTCCATCGCCTCGCGAGAGAGGCCGTCGGCGAGCGTCTCGTCATCGCGGCAGCGGACCGCCGCGTCCGAATCGAGCCGTCACGCCCGGGCTGAAGAGCACGGACTCGGGCGGGCCGTCGACGATGCCGGGCAGCCCGGCCGCGGCGACCAGCTCGTCCCGCAGACCGAGCAACCGGGCGGGCTGCAGGCGCCAGGGCTCGTGCGTGTTGGGCAGCCAGCGGGTGCGGCCGAGGTGCTGCTCGAACAGCCCCCAGCGCGCGGTGAGGAAGGTGCTCAGCTCGTCGCCGACCTCGCCGTCGTCGACCGCGACGCTGAGCCCGGTTCGCGGGCCGCGGGGCAGGCGGGCGGAGGCGTACTCCCATCCGTCCGGGGTGCGTCGCTGCGCGGCTCGGGCGTAGCGGTAGGGCAGCCCGAAGAGCGCCTGCGCCGCGAGCACCGCGGGCAGGCTGTCCGACTCGAGCGAGCGGAAGACCACGCCGCGACGGCCCTCGGCGTCGCGGGCGTAGAGCCGCACGTTGATCTCGGTGAATTCGCCGAAGAACGGGAACGGCGGCAGCGGGCCGAGGCTCGCCCGCTGCAGGCGGAAGGCGATGAGGCCCACCCAGGTGGAGCCGTCGAAGAGGTCGGGCTCGGTGCCGGGCGGCAGCAGCGGGGCGACCGCATCCGCATCCGCCCGCCAGTGCACGAAGGCGAGATCGCTCCAGCGCTGGGCCGCCACCTGGGCGCCGGGCAGCGGGGTCGGAATCGGCGAGAGCGGATGCAGCGGCACGGTGCGAGCGTACGTCCGGCGGTCGAGAGCCCGACAGGGTGCCCGGCGCGCGTCGAGGATGCGGGTCAGGCCGCCGCCGGGTCGGCGAGATCGAAGACGAGGCAGCCCTGGGCGCCCGCGAGCAGCAGCGGGCCGACGAAGGCCTTGAACTCGTCGTGCCGCGGATCGATGAAGCGCTCGTCGTCGACCATCGGGCGCCCCGCGTAGTAGTTGCGGTCGCCCTGCGACGCGAAGGTCACCAGGAAGCCGAGGTCGTGGCCGCTCGCCGGCGGCTCGAGCGCGATCTGCTCGCCCGCCTCGATCGAGACCACGGGTCGGCGGCCGTCGGGGCGCGGGGCGTCCACCAGCGCGCGGAACCGCGCGACCAGCTCGTCGCGCGCCGCCGCGTCGACCTCGGGGCGCAGCCCGAAGAGCACGATGTGGCGCACGGTGCCGGGTAGGTGGTCGGACGCGGTGAAGACCGCGGCATCGATCTCGACGGGGTAGGTCATGGGGACAGTCTGGCTCGGCGCGCGTGCATCCGCTCGTCCACCGTCGATCACCACCCGTGACCCCGCTGTGCCCGAGCGCAGCGTCTGCAGCGCTCGGCGGGCGCGGGCCTAGCGTCGGAGCCCCGACGGAAGGACGACACCATGTCGCACGACGACCAGCACGCCAAGGTCGCGGAGCTGCTCAAGGAGCACCGCTTCGCCATGTTCAGCACCATCGACGAGCGCGGGCAGCTCGTCGGCCGCCCGTTCACCGTGCAGGAGCGCGAGTTCGACGGCGACCTGTGGTTCATCGTCGCCCTCGGCTCGCCCGCGGTGGCGCAGCTGCGAGCGGATGCGCGGGTCGGCGTGACCTTCAGCAAGAACGGCTCCTGGCTTTCGCTCACCGGCACCGCCGCCGTGGTCGACGACCACGCCAAGCTCGAGGAGCTGTGGAGCGCGGGCGTCGAAGCCTGGTTCCCCGACGGCCCGAGCGACCCGAACGCAGGGCTCGTGCGCTTCGAGGCCGCCGGCGCCGAGTACTGGGACAGCCCCGGCGGCGGCATCTCCACCGCCTTCTCGTTCGTGAAGTCGAAGATCACGGGCGAGCGGATGGAGGGCGACAACGCGAAGGTCGACCTCTGATCGGCGATGACATGACGGCGGCGGTGCGGAGAGGATCCGCACCGCCGCCGTCGTCATGCGACGGGCGCGATCACATGCCGCCCGAGGTGCAGAGCTGGGTGTACTCGTAGGTGGCCTTGTCGTACGAGAGGCCGCTGCCGGTCGCGGTCCACGTGTAGCGCAGACCGCAGTTGTTCTCGGCCGCAGCCTGGAACTCGTTGTTGAGGCTCGCCGCGCTGGCGATGTCGCACACCGTGCCCCACCCGGACGGGAAGAAGGCGCAGGTGATCTCGCCGGCGGCCTCCTGCACGGCGTAGTTCTCCTGCACCTCGGCGGCGGTGAGCGTCACCGTGCCGCTGGGGGCTGCGGAGGCGGCCTGGGCCCCGGCGAAGGTGAAGCCTCCCGCGAGGACGAGCGAGGCGGCGAGCGTTCCGATGCGACGGATCTTGGACATGATCTTGCTCCTTTGCAGGTCTGGGACGTGTCTTGCCGAGCACGCTAGCGAGATCCGCCGTGGCGCTTGACCGCACGGAGGAAGCGCGCAGACGGCACGGATGCGACGCACATGGGCGCCAGCCGATGGCGCGCGGGTCCGAGCCCTTCTGCCCGTAGAGTCGCGACATGAATCCTGGTGGCTCCCCCCTGCCCGGCGACCTGCTCGGCGGTCGCTACCGGTTGGGCGCGCTGCTCGGCTCCGGCGGCATGGCGACCGTGCACCGCGCGAGCGACGAGCGCCTGGGCCGCGAGGTCGCGGTCAAGCTGTTCCGCATCGACGCCGCCGAGACCGCGGCCGGCGACCGGATGACCGCCGAGACGCGGCTGCTCGCCTCGCTGCGGCATCCTTCGCTCGTCACGCTGCTCGACGCGGCGATCGACGGCGACGGGCATCCGTACCTCGTCATGGAGCTCATCGACGGGCCGACCCTGAGCGGGCGGATCGCCGAGGGGCCGGTGCCGCCGTCGGAGGTCGCGGCGATGGCGCACGAGCTCGGCGAGGCGCTGCACGTCGTGCACGCCGCCCGCGTCGTGCACCGCGACGTGAAGCCGTCGAACATCCTGCTCGACCCGGCGCCGACCGGTCGCGGCTTCCGCGCGAAGCTCGCCGACTTCGGCATCGCCCGGCTCACCGACAGTACGCGCCTCACGACGCCGGGCACGGTGATCGGCACGGCCGCGTTCCTCAGCCCCGAGCAGGTGCGCGGCGACGAGCCCGGCCCGCCCGCCGACGTCTACGCACTCGGGCTCGTGCTCATCGAGGCGCTGACCGGCCGCCGCGTCTACGACCAGGCGAGCCTGCCCGAGACCCTGCTGGCCCGTCTCCGCGAGCAGCCGCAGGTGCCCGGCGATTTCGGCTACGGCTGGCGCTCGCTGCTGACCGCCATGACCGTCGACGACCCGGCCGGGCGGCCGACGGCGCTCGAGGTCGCGGAGCGCGCCCGCTCGCTGATCGGCGACGGAGGGGATGCGGATGCGACCGCTCCCGGCGCCCTGCCGCCCACCGCCGTCCTCGGCGAGGCCACCGCAGCCACCAAGCTGCTGCCCGCGACGACGGGCACCGCAGCGCTCCCGCGCCGAGCGCCTCGGACGCGGCTCCTCGCGATCGTAATCGCGGGACTGCTGCTCGCGGGCGTCGGCAGCGCGCTCGTCTGGTCGCTGGGGCAGCCGAGCGATGCGCCCGCCGCGTCGACGCCGCCCGCGGTCGAGGCCGACCCGAGCGCCGAGCCGAGCGCCGAGCCGTCGGCGACGCCGTCGGTCGAACCGGTGACGGAGACCGAGCCGGCGACGGAGACGGGGACGGAGGTCGAACCCGAGCCCGCGCCCGTCGAGGAGCCGACGGGCCCCGGCGCCGGCGCCGGCAACCCGAACAGCGGACCGGGCAACAACAACGGCGGCAACGGCAAGGGCCCCAAGAGGGATCGCTGACCTCGTCCTGCCGATCGGCGCCCGTTGTCGCGGACGAGCGGGAACGCCGAACGCCCCGTGACCTGGGGGGACAGGAGGTCACGGGGCGTTCGAACCGGTCACCGCTGGGCGCTGCCCCGTCGGCGGATCAGCAGGCCCGCGCCGAGGACGATCCCGAGCGCTGCGACGAGGCCCGAGAGCAGGAACGGCAGGCTCTCCATGCCGGTCGCGGCCAGCGGGTCGACGATGCCGAGCGTCGGGACGGGTGAGAGCGGCGTACGCACGCCGTCCTCATCCGTCACCGGGTCGCCGGCCGGCGGGTTGCCCGTCACGCTCGCGGTGTTGCTGACGCCACCGGACTCGCGGTCCGCATCCGTCACCGTGTAGCTCGCCGTCGCGACCACGGACTCGCCGGGCGCGAGCTCGCCCTGACGGACCGGCCAGGCACCGAACTCGATCGCGGAGAGGCCCCGGAGCCGGTCGGTGATGACGACGCCGGTGAGGGTGACGTCTCCGGTGTTGGTGACGAGGAACGAGTACGCGATGGAATCGCCGTCGACCGTGGCGGTCTTGACCAGCGCGATGCCGGGGTTCGGCACGAGGGGCTGGTCGTGGTCGTCCTCGTCCGACACGGGGACGCCGGTCGGCGGGGTGCCCGTGGTCGTCGCGGTGTTGAGCACCGAGCCCGCGTCGCGGTCGGCCTGCGTCGGCGCGTAGATCGCCGTCGCGGTGACGGACTGGTCCGGGGCGAGCGTGCCCGCCGCGGCCGGCCATGCGCCGAACTCGATGGCGGAGAGGCCCTCGAGCTCGTCGACGAGCGCGACATCGGTCAGCGTCACGTCACCGGTGTTGGTGAGCGTGAAGACGTACTCGATCGCGCCGTCCACGACGGAGCCGGTCTTGACGAGCTCGATCGCCGGGGCCTGCGGCACCGGGAGCACCAGCTCGTCCTCGTCCGTGACGGCGGGACCCGTCGGCGGGGTGCCCGTCGTCGTCGCGGTGTTGAGCACCGAGCCGGCGTCGCGGTCGGCCTGCGTCAGCACGTACGTCGCCGTCGCGGTCACCGACTGGTTCGGAGCGAGCGTGCCCGCCGCAGCCGGCCACTCGCCGTAGACGATCTCCGACAGGCCCTCGAGCTCATCGGCGATCCCGACACCCGTGAGCGTGACGTCGCCGATGTTCGTCGCAGTGAAGGTGTAGGTCGCGGTGCCGCCGTCGAGCGCACCCGTCTTCACGAGCAGGATGCCCGGCGCCTGCGGCACCGGCACGGTCACGTCGTCCTCGTCCGTGACGGCGGGACCGGTCGGCGGGGTGCCGGTCGTCGTAGCGACGTTGAGCACCGAGCCGGCATCGCGGTCGGCCTGCGTCAGCGCGTACGTCGCCGTCGCGGTCACCGACTCGTTCGGGGCGAGCGTGCCTGCCGCGCCCGGCCACTCGCCGTAGACGATCTCCGACAGACCCTCGAGCTCGTCGGCGATCTCGACGCCGGTGAGCGTGACGTCGCCGGTGTTCGTCGCGGTGAACGTGTAGGTCGCGGTGTCGCCGTCGAGGGCGCCGGTCTTGACCAGCTCGATGGCGGGGGCCGGCACGAGCGGCTGCTCGTGGTCGTCCTCATCCGTCACCGCGGGGCCCGTCGGCGGCGTGCCGGTCGTCGTCGCGGTGTTCGTCACACCGCCGGCGTCGCGGTCGGCCTGGGTCAGCGCGTAGGTCGCCGTGGCGGTCACCGACTGCGTCGGGGCGAGGGTGCCAGCGGTCGCGGGCCACTCGCCGAACGTGATGGCGGAGAGCCCCTCGAGCTCGTCCTCGATGCCGACGCCGGTCAGGGTGACCGTGCCGGTGTTCGTGACGGTGAACGTGTAGGTCATCGTGCCGCCGTCGAGCGCGCCGGTCTTGACGAGCTGGATGCCCGGGGCCGGCACGAGCGGCTGCTCGTGCTCGTCCTCATCCGTCACCGCAGGGCCGGTCGGCGGGGTGCCCGAGGTGGTCGCGGTGTTCGTCACGCCGCCCGCGTCGCGGTCGGCCTGGGTCAGCGCGTAGGTCGCCGTGGCGGTCACCGACTGCGTCGGCAGGAGCGTGCCTGCGGCCGCGGGCCAGGCGCCGAAGACGACGTCGGAGAGACCCTCGAGGTCGTCGGTGATGCTCACACCGGTCAGCGGCAGCTGGCCGGTGTTGGTGACCGTGAACGCGTAGCGCATCGTCGAGCCGTCGAGGGCGCCCGTCTTGGTGAGCGCGATGGCCGGGTTCAGCACCGGCAGCACCACCTCGGCGGGGGCCTGGTCGCTCACCGGCGCGCCGGCCGGCGGCTGGCCGGAGGTCGAGGCGGTGTTGAGCACCTCCCCGGCGGCGACATCGGCGGCCGTGAGCACGTAGCTCGCCGTCGCCGTCACCGACTGCCCGCTCTCGAGCACGCCCGGTGCGCCGGGCCAGGTGCCGAACACCGGCGCCGACAGGCCGGGCTTGGGGTCGTCGAGCACGACATCGGTGAGGGTGACGTCGCCGCGGTTCGTGATCGTGAAGGCGTACTCGACGCTGTCGCCGGCCAACCCGAAGGCGCCGTCGGCCAGCGCCCCGGACTTCTCCAGGTCGATGGCGGCGCAGCTCTCGTTGATCAGGTCGATGAGCGATGCCTGCAGCGAGGAGAAGCCGGCGAGGATGTAGTCGCTGCCCTCCTCCGGCCCGGAGACCTGGCTGATGTGCTCGCGGAAGTCCGCGAGGCCCTGGCCGGAGAGGTTGTCGTTCACACCGATCGGGATCACGCGCGTGCCCGTGGCCTTCAGCGCGTTGGCGGAGGCGACGGCGGCGTCGATGGTCGCCCCGTTCGTGCTGCTGCCCGGCCCCTGCGCCGGCGAACCGTACTGGGTCGGGTTGCCGTCGGTGACGAAGAGCAGCGCGTCGTAGGTCTCGGCGGAGGCGGTGACCGCTGCGAAGGCGCGGTCCCAGTTCGTGCCGCCCTGCGCCTGGGCAGGACGCTGGATGCCGTTCACGTGCGCGGCGAAGTCGTCGGCGCCGCCGTCGGCGAGGGCGGTGAGCGGCAGCGGGGCGTTCGCCGCCGAGTTCGTCGCGGGCGCGTTGGAGGCGAAGGTGTGCAGGGCGAGCCGCACCGGGTAGCCCTCGAGCGCGGTCGCGAGCCCGGCGAGCTCGGTGCGGGCCTGCGCGAGCTGCGGGTCGGTCACGGAGTTCGACAGGTCGAGGCTGATGGCGATGTCCATGTCGCAACGGTCGGCCAGCGCCGGGTTCGGGGCGGCCGGCACGGAGGACTGGACGGCGGAGGCGACGCTCGCGCCGCCGAGGGCGAGCGCGGTGGTGGCGGCGATCGCCGCTGCGGTGTGCAGCAGGCGGCGACGCGGGCGCCGTCGTCGATCGCGGATGGGCTCTGTCACGGGTGCAACGTCCTTCTGAGTCGGGTGAACGCGGGGAGCAGCACGCGGGGATTCGACAGCGTGCAGGGGCTCGGGGCCGCGCATGAGCTTCGCGTCGCAGCGGAGGCGGATGACGCCGGATGAGCGTTCTTCACCCTGCTTTTCACCCCCGCGACGTCTGGGATGCTGAAGGGATGCGCTCGCCCCTGCTCGTCCCGCTGCTCGCGGCGAGCCTCACCCTCAACGCCATGTACGGAGCGATCGCCGGCGTGCTGGTGCCGGCGCAGATCGCGCGCCTCGATCCGGAGGGCAAAGAGCTGTCGCTCGCCGTGATCATGACGCTCTCGTCGCTGATCACGCTCCTGGTGCATCCGGTCGCCGGGGCCCTCTCCGATCGCACGCGCTCGCGCTGGGGCCGGCGAGCGCCGTGGATCGCAGGCGCGGCGGTCGGCAGCGCGGTCGCGATGGTGGCGCTCGGCCGCGCCGAGACCGTGCTGGCCGTCGGCGTCGGCTGGCTCGTGCTGCAGCCGCTGCTCAACGTGGTCGAGGCGCCCCTCGACGCGGTCGTCGCCGACCGCATCGAGCCCGATGCCCGGCCGCGCGCCGCGGCCTTCTTCGGCGGCGGCGCTGCGGTGGGTCTCGCCATCGGTGCCGCGGTCGCCGGTGCGGCCAGCGCGCACGCTCCGGCTCTGCTCACCGTGCTCGCGGCGGCGCTGGTCGCCGTCATGCTGTCGTTCGCGGCACTCATCGCCCGGCGCCCCTCGGCGAGCGTCCGACCGCGCGGCCCGTCCCTGCCGCTGCGCGCCGCCTGGTCGTCGCCGAACCTGCGGAGGGTCTTCGCGGCGCGGTTCGTGCTCGTGCTGGGGCAGCAGCTCGTGATGGGCTACCTGCTCTACATCGTCATGGCCTTCACCGCCTCCTCGCCGGACGAGGCCGGCGGCACGGTGAGCCTGCTGATCGGCGGGCACATCCTCTGCATCGTGATCAGCGCGCTGCTCGTCGGCAGACGAGTCGGGCGCCGGCGGGTGCCCTGGATCCTCGGTGCGACCCTGCTCATCGGCGCAGCGCTGCTGGTGCCGCTGCTCGCGCCGAGCGTCGCCGGTCTGGCCGTCTACGCGGCGCTGGCCGGCATCGGGCGCGGCGTCTACCTCACCGCCGACCTCGCCCTGATGATCGACGTGCTGCCCTCGAGCGGCGACCGGGCACGCGATCTCGGCGTGCTCGGACTCGCCACGATCGTGCCGCAGACGCTGGCGCCCGCGATCGCCGGCACGCTCCTGACCGTCACGGGCAACGCCTACTGGCTGCTGTTCGCCGCGGCGTCCGTGGCCGCGTTCGCCTCCATCCCGGTGATCGCCCGTGTGGACGAGCGCGTCGCCGAGGGCGAGCCGATCACGCCGTAGGCGAGCGCCGCGGCGATGGCCTCCTCGCGCGTGCCCGCGGAGAGCTTGCGGTAGAGCGAACGCCGCTGCGACTTCACGGTGTTGACCGAGACGTGCAATCGCGCCGCGATCTCGCCGACGCTGGCCGTCTCGAGCAGCTCGGCGAGCACCACGGTCTCCCGCGGGGTCAGCTTCGGCGCCGGCGCGTGCTCGGCGAGGGCCTCGGCGGGCGCCGTGTCGAACAGCGCCGAGCTCTCCTGCGGCGGCGCGAGCTGCAACGGGGTGCTCAGGCCGTACACCCGCCCCAGCGTGCGCGCGCTGACGGCCTGCGTGCGGGCGTCCTCGACCCGGCCGATGCGGTGCAGCACCGCGGCGGTGAGCACCGCGTGCCGCATGCGGTCGCTCGGGGCCTGCGGCTGCACGCCCCCGAGCACCGCCAGCGCCTTCGCCGTGTCGCCGTCGGCCAGCGCCACCCTCGCCTCCACGAGCGGGAGGGCGACCGGATCGCTCGCCCTGGCGCCGATGCGACGCGCCGCTTCGAGGTCGCCGACGGCGAGCGAGAGCAGCGCGTCCGTGGCGTCGAGCAGGCGGGAGTGCGGCCGGCCGCCACCGTACCGGGCGCCCCTCGCGGCACGCAGGGCGCGCAGCTGGTGCCGCCCCTCCTCGGGCCGTCCCGCCGCCCAGGCGATGCTCGCGCGCAGGTTCACGAGCACCCGCCAGTGCTCGATGGTGTCGATGATCGGCCAGATCCGGTCGAGCAGAGCATCCGCCTCGTCGAAGCGACCCTCCTCCATGGCGACCTGCGCCCGCGCGGCGAGGAGCAGGCTGCCCGGGTACTCGGCGACCATCGCATCCGGCCAATGTCGTGCGGTCGCGGTCTCGATCCAGCGGCGGCCCGCGGGCAGGTCGCCGCTCGAGGTCGCCTGCAGGGCGAGGCCGCCGAGCGCCATGAGCTCGATCGCCGGCCGCGGCGAAGCGCTCAGCGCCGCCTCGAAGCGCGGCGCGGAGTCCTCCGAGCGGACGGTGTTCAGCAGGCTGACGCCGAGATGCGCCTGCAGGTCTGCGCGGAGCCCCGGCAGGGCGTCGCTCGGCAGCTCGTCGAGCATCGGGCCCGCCGTCCGGGCGGCCCCGGCACCGCCGTCGCCGACCCCGATGAGCCGGCGGGCGATGCTCTCGAGCGAGCGGAGCAGCGCCCGGTCCTCCGAGCCGCGCGGGCTCGTCCGCATGCCGAGCAGTGCGATGCCGAAGAGCTCGATCGCCCGCGCACTGAACTGGCGACGTGCGTTGTGGATGATGGCGAGCGCCATCGCGACCAGCGGGTACTTGCGCAGCCGGGTCGCCGGCACGTCGCGCAGCGCGTACCGCAGCGCCGGCCCGTGCATCGTGATGAAGGGCATGCCGCCGCCCCGCACGGCGCGGTCGACGAGGTCGAGCCGGTCGATGCGCTGCGCCTCGATGACCGCGCCGAGCCACGCGCCGTCGTCGAGCAGGGCGAGCGCCGCGCGCTCGTGCAGCGCGCTCCGCCGCGCGGCGGGCAGCGGATGCGCGCGCTCGGTCGCGGCTCGCACGATCGGAGTGAGGACGAACACGGGCAGCGTGACGTCCTGCCGCCAGGCGCCCGCGCCGGCGCGCTCCAGCCGCTCCAGCGCGCCCTCATCGCCGCCGAGCGCAGCCACCGCACGGGGCGTCAGCTGGGCCGGCACCGCGAGCTGCGCCTCGTCAGCCGCCAAGGCGGCGCGCGGGTCGACCGCGCCGAGCAGCGACCAGGCCTGGTCGAGCACGCCGATGCCCGAGCGGGCGACCGCCTCGACGGAGCGCGCGTGCCCCTGCGTCATCGCCCAGACCTGGCGGGCGTCGACGCGCGCGCCGTTGCGGGCGAGGTACTCGTCGACCTCCGCGGCCGTGAAGGCGAGGTCGTGCACGATCTCGATGGTCCAGTCCCGCGGCAGTGAACGGGCGCTGCGCGCGGCGATCCGGACCCGCAGTCCAGGACGCTGCGCGAGCAGCGTCGCAATCTCGCGCCAGGTCGGTTCGGCGACCCGCTCCGCGTCGTCCACGATGAGCACGCCGGCATCGGCGCCGGCCAGCGCGCCGTCGACCGTCCAGGCGACGTCGGCCGATCCCGACGACCAGCGTCTCAGCAGCGAGCGCCTACCGGAGCCGCTCGGCCCGACGAGGGCGACCACCGCGGTCGGAGCATCGAGCCGGTCGAGGAGTCGGCGGCGATCCATCCACGGCGCCCCTGCTCCCGACTGCATGCGTCCAGCATATGGAGGCGGCTCCCGTGGTCTCGTCCTCGGGTTCCCGACTGTGGATGACGGCCGCCCCGTCTCCCGATGACGACCGGCCCCGGGCGCGGGGCCCCCGGCCGGGGGGAACGCCGGGGCGCGGGGCCCCACACAGCCACCCCGCC
>JASCOA010000032.1 GCA_029959365.1 Microbacteriaceae bacterium PS02343
CACCCGCGGCCCGGCCACCCCCCCACACCCGCTGCGCCCGCGCGGGGAACCCCCGGGCGCGGCTTCGGAGGAGAGGTCAGGCGTTCCGTCGACGCGCTCCAACACCAGCGGCTGTACGGAAGGCGTTCTCGTACGCGCCGAGCCCCGCCTTGCGCTCGCCGACGAGGTCGAAGGCGGTGCCGTGCGCCGGGGTGGTCGCCGGCACGCTGAGCCCGCCGGCCATGGTGACGCCGCGGTCGAAGCCGAGCAGCTTGACGGCGATCTGACCCTGGTCGTGGTACATCGTGAGGATGCCGTCGAACTTGCCGTCGCGGGCGTGCAGGAAGATCGTGTCGCTCGGGAACGGACCTGCCACGTCGACGCCGCGCTTCGCGAGCTCCTCGACGGCGGGCGCGATGATGTCGATCTCCTCGCGGCCGAACTTGCCGCTCTCGCCGGCGTGCGGGTTGAGGGCGCAGACGCCGATGCGGGGCGCGGCGATGCCGCGGCCCTTGAGCACCTCCTCGAGCAGCAGGCCGCGCTCGACGACGAGGTCGAAGGTGATGTTCTGCGAGACCTCGGCGAGCGAGACGTGCGAGGTCACGCGCGCCGTGACGAGCTCGGGCAGCACGTTGAGCTCGGTGGCGGTGCTGCCGTCGGCGAGCACGGTCTCGAACCAGTGCATCTCGTCGTTCTCGGTCATGCCGGCCAGGTGCAGCGAGCTCTTGTTGAGCGGGGCGAAGACGATGGCGTCGACCTCGCCGGCCTGGGCCAGCTCGAGCGCCTTGCGCAGGTTCGCCATGGCCCAGGTGCCGCCGGCCTCGGTGGCCTTGCGGCGCTCGAAGGGCTGCTCGGGGCGGGCCGCGGCGTTGTCGACGAGCACGGGCAGGCCCTCGCCGGGGGTGCGGCTCCAGGCGAAGGAGACGCCGGCGTCCTCTTGGGCCTGGGCCAGCTCGGCCTCGTCGGAGATGAGGAAGATCTCGGCGAGCTCGCTCGAAGCGGGGTCGGCGAGCTGGCGGGCGACGAGCTCGCCGCCGATGCCGGCCGGGTCGCCGAGGGTCAGTGCGAGTCGGGGCTTCAGGGTGGTGGTCGTCATGGTCGTTCTCCGATCTCCGTTGGTCAGTGGTCGATGAGGGTGCTCAGCACGCCGCGCGTGTAGCGGGCGTTCTCGCCGCAGACGCCGATCGAGTCGCCGCCGTACTGCTCCATCGTGAAGACGCCCGAGTAGCCGAGCTCGAGCGCGAGCTCGATCACCTGGCGGTAGTTGATGAGGCCGTCGCGCATGGTCGACGGCACCGAGGTGATGAAGCGCCCCTCGCCGTCCTCGTCGCGCGTGTAGTTCTTGAGGTGCCAGTAGTTGGCGTAGGGCAGCGTCTTCGCGTACATCTCGCGCCAGTCCTCGATGGGGCGCTGCAGGCGGATGAGGTTGCCCACGTCGGGGTTGAGGCCCACGTGGTCCATGCCGATGGCCTCGACGAGGCGCACCGCGTTGTCGGCGCTGCCGAGATAGGTGTCCTCGTAGAGCTCGAGCGCGACCTCGAGGCCGCGGTCCGCGGCGTGACGGCCGATCTCCTGGAAGCGCGAGACCGCCAGGTCCCAGGTCTCGCGGTCGTCGTTCGGGTCGATCGGACCCTGCGAGGCCCAGAACCAGAGGGCCGCGCGCTGGCCGTCGGTGAACGGGCGGTGCAGGCCGGTCGAGTAGACGCCGGCGCCGAGATCGGCCACGGCGTCGACGGAGGCGTGCTGGTAGGCGAGGTTCTTCTCACCGTCGACGGGGTCGATGATGCTGGCACGGGCGATGTGCACCGAGGGGATGCTCAGGCCGGCGGCCGCGACGGTCTCGAGCAGCTCGGTGCGGCGCTCGGCGGAGAGCAGCGCCGGCTTGATCCAGCCGTCCGCGATCTCGACGTGCCGGAAGCCCTCGGCGGTGAGGTGTCGGAACTGCTTCGCCCAGAACTCGGCCGGCGCGTCGGCTGCGGGGATGCCGTCGCGGGTGGAGGTGGGGAAGCCGTGGATGCAGGCCGCGATGGGCCACTCCTCGGCGGTGAATGCATGCGCCATGGGCACTCCGTTGTGATCGTGAGCGGAAGCGGCGGCTTGACAACGCCGCCCGAACGTAGATCATATATGAAATAGGAGTCGCGGTCGAGCGGGCCACCCCCATCCCGACCGACGCGACGAGCGGTGATGTATCGCGCGCCATGAGGGCGCGCACGCCGAGCCTCCGAAAGGAACCCCCCGTGTCAACGTCGACCACCAACCCCGGCACGCGCGCGCCCAGGGCGCGCTCGTGGGTGCGCTTCCAGGTCTTCACCATCCTCTGGCTGCTGGTACTGCTCAACTACATCGACCGCGCCACGCTGTCGGTCGCGCTGCCCTTCATCACCGAGGAATTCCACATCGACCCGGTCATGCAGGGCGTGATCCTCGGCTCGTTCTTCTGGACCTACATGCTGTTCCAGATCCCCGGCGGCTGGCTGCTCGACCGCTTCGGCCCGCGCAAGGTCGTCGGCTGGGCCGCAGTGCTCTGGGGCGGCGCGCAGTTCATGGGCGGCTTCGCCGGTGGCGGCGCCTTCCTGCTCGGCCAGCGCCTTGCCCTCGGCATCACCGAGGCGCCCATCTCGCCGGCAGGCGCCAAGCTCAACTCGGCCTGGCTCCCGGCCAAGGAGCGCGCCCGCGGCGCGACCTTCGTCGATGCGGCCGGCCCCTTCGGCTCGGCCGTCGGCGGCCTGCTCGTCACCTGGATCATCGCCGCGACTGGCGGCTGGCGCTGGGCCTTCTTCATCACCGGCCTCATCACGATCGTCGTCGCGGTGATCTACGTCGTGTTCCTGCGCGACACCCCGCAGCAGCACCCCCGGGTCAGCGCCAAGGAACTCGAGCACATCGAGCAGGTCGACCCCTCGACCAGCGCCGTCGCGATCGTCAAGGACAAGCTGCCCAAGCTGGCCGACTACGCCCGCTCGCGCTCCTTCTGGGGCATGATGTTCGGCCGCCTCGGCTGGGCCACCGTCTGGTGGGGCATCATCTCGTGGACCCCGAGCTACCTCAACCAGGCCCTCGGCTTCGACCTCGCGAGCCTCGGCTGGGGAACCTTCCTGGTCTACGGATGCGGTGTGCTCGGCCAGCTGACCGCCGGCTTCACCGTCGACCGCCTCCGCGCCGGTCGCGATCGCTACAACCTCGTGATGCGCTCGATCTTCGGCGTCTCGGGACTCGGCGCCGCGATCGCGATCTTCACGATCCCCGGCCTCACCGACGGCTTCCAGGCGCTCGCCGCCCTCTCCGTCGCGGTCTTCTTCATCAACTTCGGCGGCCTCTACTGGGCCATCCCGGCCTGGCTCGCTCCCAAGCAGCAGGTCGGCACCGTCGGCGGCGTCATGAACATCGCGTCCTCCGGCGGCGGCTCGCTCGCACCCATCGTCATGGGCATCGCGATCGCGGCCTCCGGCGGCGGCTACGGCGGCGCCTTCGTCTTCCTCGGCGTCTGCGCGCTCGTCTACCTGCTCGGCTCGATGCTCATCGACTTCAACAAGCCGATGGCGACCCGCAAGGACGCCTGATGCCCCGCTACGACGGCCCGATCGTCGACGCGCACCACCACTTCTGGCAGCCGTCGCTGGGGCGCAACCCCTGGCTGCTGCCGGGCGTCGACATCGGCTTCCGCTACGGGCCCTACGAGTCGATCAAGCGGGACTACCTGCCGCCGGACATGGCCCGCGATACGGGCGGCCTGCGCGTCGTCTCCACGGTGACGATGGAGACGGAGTGGGACCTCGATGACCCGGTCGGCGAGATGGACCACATCCGCTCGGTGCAGGAGCGCTTCGGTCTGCCGGATGCGGCCGTCGGGCACGCGGTGCTCGACGACCCCTCCGTGGAGGCGGTGCTCGCCGCCTTCGCTGAGCGGCCCATCGTGCGCGCGGTGCGGAACAAGCCCGGGCAGGCGGCCAGCGCATCCGCTGCTCCCGGGCATCGGACGAAGCTCGACGACCCCGCCTGGCAGCGCGGCTACGCCCTGCTCGAGGGCTACGGCCTCGACTTCGAGCTGCAGACCGCCTGGTGGCACCTCGACAGCGCTCGCGACCTCGCCGCGCGGCACCCCGGCCTGCCGGTGACGATCAACCACACGGCGCTGCCCTCCGACCGCTCCGAGGAGGGGCTGGCCGGATGGGAGGCGGCGATCCGGTCGATCGCCGAGCTCGAGCACGTGCACCTCAAGGTGTCTGGCATCGGGCTGCAGGGCGTGCCGTGGACCGCGGAGAGCAACCGGCGCATCGTCGAGACCGCGATCGAGGTCTTCGGCGTGGAGCGGGTGATGTTCGCGAGCAACTTCCCCGTCGACGGGCTCGCCGGCAGCTACGCCGAGATCATGGGCGGCTTCCTCGAGATCACCGAGGCATTCACCGATGAGGAGCAGCGCGCGCTCTTCGCCGGCAACGCCGTCGGGCGCTACCGGCTCGACCCGGCCGTGCTCGATCGCCCCTCGCTCGCGGAGCGCTGGCCGGCCTGACCCGGTTCGACCACGGAGGGCGTCCCCGCAGGGGCGCCCTTCGTCGTCGAGTCGCCCACTTCTGCGTCGTTCAGGCGCGACGCGCCGACAGACATGGGCAACTCGGCGCAGGCGCAGGCGCAGGCGCAGCGGATGCGGCGGGCTACGCGTCCGCGCGGGCGCGGCCGCGCACCAGCGTGATGTGCTCGCGCATCGCCGCGACGCCCGCACCGGGCTCGCCCGAGGCGATCGCGTCGACGATGGCCTTGTGCTCGGCGATCGCGAACTCCACGTCGGACTGGCCGTTGCGCAGCGTCTGGCGCATGCGGTGCAGGTGGGTCGAGAGCGAGACGGACATCTCGCTGACGAAGTGGTTGCGGGCGAACTCGCGCACGACGTCGTGGAAGCGCACGTCGGCGGCGAAGTAGGCCTGCACGACCGCGACGGGCAGGGCGCCCTCGACGGCGAGCAGGTCGCGCGCCGCCTGCTCGTGCGCGATCTGCGCCTCGCTGAGCGCCTCGTGCAGCCCCTCGGGGCGGCGCTCGGCCAGCTCCATGGCGCCGACCTCGAGGATCAGCCGGGCGTCGAAGAGCTCGTTGATCTGCTCGATCGTCAGCGGCTCGGCCACCCGGTAGCCCTTGCTGAGCTCGCGGGTGACGAGGCCGGTGCGCTCGAGCAGCACGAGCGCCTCGCGCACGGGCGTCGGCGAGACCTCGAGGCTCGTGGCGATGCGGTCGATGCCGAGACGGGCTCCGGGCGGCAGCGCGCCGCTCAGCAGCAGCTCGAGCACGCGGTCGTAGACGTCGTCGCGCAGCCCGCGGCGCACCGGTGCGGTCGACGGGGCGAACAGCGATTCGGCGGACACGGGATGCAGATTACCGGAGCGTCAGCTGTGTTCCCCCGGCGCCACAGCGACCCAGTCGCCGAACTTCGGCATGCGCCCGTCGCCGGAGGAGCGGCCGGTGAGCCGGCGCTGCAGCCAGGGGCCCACGTGCTCGCGGTAGTAGGCGGCACCGCGCTGGCGCATCCGCTCGCCCTGCACCGGCAGCGACCACCAGTCGGCGGGGGCCTCGTGCCCGAGCGACTGCAGCACCCGGGCGGCCACGCGGTGGTGCCCGCGGGCGCTCATGTGCAGGCGGTCGGGCGCCCAGAAGTCGCCCGTGGCGAGCTCGCGGTCGGGCCAGTTGAGCGCCGTGATCACGTCACCGCGGCTCGCGATGCGCGCCTCGACCTCGGCCGAGAGCTCGTCGCCGCGGCGCTGCACGAGCCCGCCGAGCGGCAGGCCGGCCGATGGGTTCGCGCCCGAGAGCAGCACCAGCTGCACGCCCTGGTCGTCGCATCGGCGCAGCACGTGCTCGAAGGCGTCGACGATCGCGGCGATCGAGGTGCGCGGGCGCAGCATGTCGTTGCCGCCGCCGTTGAAGGAGAGGTGCGTCGGGTTGAGCGCCAGCGCAGGCTCGAGCTGCTCGTCGATGATCGGGCGCACGAGCCTGCCGCGGATCGCCAGGTTGGCGTACTCGACCGGCTCGCCGAGCGCATCCGCCCAGCCCTGGGCGGTCAGGTCGGCCCAGCCGCGCACGATGCCGCCGGGCAGCTCGTCGCCGACCCCCTCGGTGAAGGAGTCGCCGATCGCGACGTAGCGCACGGTCACGGGCGGGCCGCACCCGTGGTCGTCGTGCGCAGCCGGTAGAGGCTCTTGTCGGAGGTGGTGAACAGCTCGGTGCCGTCGTCGCCGCCGAAGCAGAGGTTGCTCGTCGTCTCGGGCATCGGGATCTCCTCGAGCAGCGAGCCGTCGGGCGCGTAGACCTGGATGGCGGCGCCGCTCGTGGTCCAGATGCGGCCCTCGGCGTCGACGCGGATGCCGTCGGTCGTGCCGCTCGCCGTCGCGAAGCGGCGGGTGGTGCCGGCGGCCACGTCGAGCACGAAGACGCCGAACTCCGAGGAGGGGTCGCTGTCGGTCACGTAGAGCAGCGACTCGTCGAGGGAGAAGGCGAGGCCGTTCGGATGCGCCAGCTCGGTGATCACGGGCGTCGCCTCGCCGGTGGCCGGGTCGAGGCGGAAGACGAAGCATCCGCCGTACTCCTGCTCGCCGGGGTAGCCCTCGCGGCCGCTCGCCTGGATGCCGTAGGGCGGATCGGTGAACCAGACCGCGCCGTCCGATGCGACGACGACGTCGTTGGGGGAGTTGTAGCGGCCGCCCGACCAGGCCTCGGTGAGCACGCGCACGACGCCGGTGGCGTCCTCCGACTCCACCGCGCGGCGGCCGTGGCTGGCCTGCACGACCGCGCCGTCGAGGCCGAGCGTGCGGCCGTTGGTGAACTCGACGCCGTCGCGGTGCACGCGGGTCTCGCCGGTGGCCGCATCCCACACCATGATGCGGTTGTTGGGGATGTCGCTGAAGCGCACCGCGCGCTGCTCGGGCAGCCAGAGCGGGCCCTCCGTCCACTCGGCACCGGTCCAGAGCAGCTCGGGGGTCGTATCGGTCAGCAGTGGGGACGTCGATGTCATGCTGCGAGGCTACCGGCGCGACCCGAATACCTCCACGTGGAGGGTCTGCGTGCTACCGTGCCTTCGACGTCGCGCGCAGCGGCGGCTTTCGACGGAGAGAGGCACGTTATGAGCGGCACCACGGGCATCGGCATCATCGGCGCGGGCATGATCAGCGAGCAGTACCTGACGAACCTCACCGTGTACCCCGACATCACCGTGCACGTCATCGGCGACCTCGACGTCGAGCGGGCGAGGGCGCAGGCCGAGAAGTGGGGCGTCGCCCTCGGCGGCGACGTCGACGCGGTGCTCGCGCATCCCGACGTCGACATCGTCATCAACCTCACCATCCCCGCCGCGCACGAGCAGGTCTCGACCGCCGCGCTGCAGGCCGGCAAGCACGTCTGGACCGAGAAGCCGCTCGCCGTCGACCGCGCCGCGGGCCGCCGCATCCTCGACGCCGCCGAGGCGGCCGGACGCCGGGTCGGATGCGCCCCCGACACCGTGCTCGGCCCCGGCTTCCAGACGGCGAAGCGCGTGATCGCCGAGGGCCTCATCGGCACGCCCTACGCCGCCGCGACCGGTTTCCAGTGGCAGGGCCCCGACGTGGTGCACCCCAACCCCGACTTCCTCTTCGCGCACGGCGGCGGCCCCCTCTTCGACATGGGCCCGTACTACTTCGCCGGCCTCACCCACCTCTTCGGCTCCGTCTCCGGCGTCGCAGCGCTCGGCGGCCGGGCCGCACTCGAGCGCAGCGTGCAGGTCGGCCCCCGCGCCGGCGAGACCTTCCCCGTCGAGGTGCCCACCCACCTCTCCGTGCTCACCGAGTTCGCCGCGGGGCAGCAGGCGCAGAGCCTGCTGAGCTTCGACACCGCGATCTTCCGCCACGGCGTCTTCGAGGTGCACGGCACCGAGGGCACGCTGGTGCTGCCCGACCCCAACTACTTCACCGGCGCGATCCAGCTCTACCGCCCCGCCGCCGACCGTGCGGGCATCACCGCGCAGCAGCCCGAGCCCGTGCCCGTCGTCGGCGCGGAGACCGGCCGCGGCCTGGGCGCGCTCGACATGGCGCGCGCCATCGCCGAGGGCCGCGACCACCTCGCCACGGGCGAGCTCGGCTACCACGTGCTCGACGTGCTCGAGAGCGTGGCCGAGGCGGTCGAGGCCCGCGCGTTCGTCGACGTGGCCAGCCGCATCGAGACGCCCGCCGCGGTGCCGGCCGACTTCGACCCCTTCGCGCGCACCCTGTAACCCCATCGGCGCGGGCCGGAAACATCCGGGCAACACCCGCTCCGTAGCCTCGCCCTCATGGGCGATCTCTTCGACGGCTACGGCACGCGCCCCGCTCGGCGCGCCGCCGGCGCCGGCGCCTGGGACGAGATGTTCGCCGGCGAGGGCCGGGCCCGGCCCGCCTACCGGCAGATCCACGCCGCGCTCGCGCGGATGACGCAGGAGGAGCTGCGGGGCCGCACCGACGCGCTCGCCGACTCGTACCTCGCCCAGGGCGTCACCTTCGACTTCGCGGGGGAGGAGCGCCCCTTCCCGCTCGACGCCGTGCCGCGGGTCATCGACCAGCGGGAGTGGGTCGACGTCGAGGCGGGCATCCGGCAGCGGGTGCGCGCGCTCGAGGCCTTCCTCGCCGACGTCTACGGGCCGCAGCGGGCGATCCGCGACGGCGTGATCCCCGCATCCCTCATCGCCAGCTCCGCGCACTTCCACCGCGAGGCCGCCGGCATCGTGAGCGCGAACGGCGTGCGCATCCAGGTGAGCGGCATCGACCTCATCCGCGACGAGCAGGGCGCCTGGCGGGTGCTCGAGGACAACGTGCGGGTGCCGAGCGGCGTCAGCTACGTGATCTCGAACCGCCGCGTCATGGCGCAGACCCTGCCCGAGCTCTTCGTGGCCATGCGGGTGCGGGCCGTCGGCGACTACCCCGTCAAGCTGCTCGCGGCGCTGCGGGCCAGCGCCCCGGACGGCGTCACCGACCCCACCGTCGTCGTGCTCACGCCCGGCGTCTACAACTCCGCCTACTTCGAGCACACCCTGCTCGCCCGCCTCATGGGCGTCGAGCTCGTCGAGGGGCGCGACCTCTACTGCTCGGGCGGCAAGGTCTTCATGCGCACCACCAGCGGCGGTCGCCGCGTCGACGTCATCTACCGGCGCGTCGACGACGAGTTCCTCGACCCGCTGCAGTTCCGCGGCGACTCGATGCTGGGCTCGCCCGGGCTCATGCTCGCCGCGCGGCTCGGCAACGTCACCATCGCGAACGCGGTCGGCAACGGCGTGGCCGACGACAAGCTCGTCTACACCTACCTGCCCGACCTCATCCGCTACTACCTGGTGGAGGAGCCGATCCTGCCGAACGTGCAGACCTGGCGGCTCGAGGAGCCCGAGGCGCTCGCCGAGGTGCTCGACCGGCTCGACGAGCTCGTGGTCAAGCCGGTGGACGGCTCCGGCGGCAAGGGGCTCGTGGTCGGGCCGGCCGCCTCGCGCCAGGAGCTCGACGAGCTGCGCACGCGCCTGATCGCCGACCCGCGCGGATGGATCGCGCAGCCGGTCGTGCAGCTCTCGACGATCCCCACCCTCGTCGACGACGGCATCCGCCCCCGGCACGCCGACCTGCGGCCCTTCGCCGTCAACGACGGCAGCGACGTCTGGGTGCTGCCCGGCGGGCTCACCCGCGTGGCGCTGCCGGAGGGCCAGCTCGTCGTGAACAGCAGCCAGGGCGGCGGCTCGAAGGACACCTGGGTGGTCGGCTCGGATGCGATCGCCGGCGGTGGCGGGGACCGTCCCGACATCCAAGGGCTCGTCGCCGGGCAGGCCGCGGTGACCGCGGCGATCCCGATCATCCAGCTCGGCGAGCACGTGCAGGACCAGTCGCCGCTCGTCGGCCAGCAACAGCAACAACAACAGCAGCGGATCGTGACGGAGCGCCCCGCGGAGGAGCACCACCCATGTTGAGCCGCATCGCCGAGAGCCTGTTCTGGATCGGTCGCTACATCGAGCGCTCCGACGGCACCGCCCGCATCCTCGACGTGCACCTGCAGCTGCTGCTCGAGGACCCCTGGATCGACGAGGACACCGCCTGCCGCGCCCTGCTCGGCGTGATGGGCAGCGAGGTGCCCGAGGGCGTCGAGCTGACCCGCGCCGACGTGCTCTCGATGCTCGCCGTCGACCGCTCGAACCCCGCCTCCATCGCCTACTCGCTCGGCGCCGCCCGCGAGAACGCCCGCCGGGCGCGCGAGATCGTCTCCACCGAGCTCTGGGAGTGCCTCAACACCACCCGGGCCCGCATGCCCCGCAAGGTCGCCAGCGACAAGGTGCACGAGTTCTTCGGTTGGGTGCGCGAGCGCGCCGCGCTGTCGGTGGGCATCATCGAGAGCGCCACGAGCCGCGACGAGTCGTGGAGCTTCTTCACCCTCGGTCGCTCCATCGAGCGCGCCGACATGACCGCGCGCCTGCTCGCCACCCGCTCGCTCACCGAGGCGAGCGGACCCAGCTGGACCACCATCCTGCGCTCCTGCGGCGCCTACGAGGCCTACCTGCGTACCTACCGCGGCGTGCCGAGCGCGCGCAACGCAGCCGAGTTCCTCCTCAGCGACCGGCTCTTCCCGCGCTCGATCCTCTTCTCCGTCACCCGCGCCGAGCAGTGCCTGCGCGAGCTCGAGCCTCGCAGCGAGCGGGTCGGCCACAGCGACAACGCCCAGCGGCTGCTCGGCCAGATCCGCAGCGAGCTCGAGTACACGCCCGTCGCCGACATCCTGGAGCGCCTGCCGGCCCGGATGGACGCGGTGCAGGAGGCCACGAGCGCCGCCAGCGAGGCGGTGCGCCAGCGCTACTTCCCGACCAACGCGGCGCCCAGCTGGGTCGGCGGCCGCTCGTGACGCGCCTGCGGGTCAAGCACTCGACGGGCTACGCCTACGACGGCGAGGTCACCGCGAGCTACAACGAGGCGCGCATGCTGCCGCTCTCGACGCCGGGGCAGTTCGTGCTGTACTCGCAGCTGCAGATCCATCCGGTCTCCTCCAGCCACAGCTACGACGACTACTGGGGCACCCGGGTGCGCGCCTTCGAGCTGCTCACCCCGCACCAGGAGCTCAGCCTCACCGCCAGCAGCCTCGTCGAGGTGCACCACGACCCCTCCGGTCGGGGCGCGGGCATCGGATGGGCGGACCTCGAGGCGAGCGCGATCGACGTCGCCGAGCAGCGCTTCCAGACCCCGCTGACGGCGCCGCACGACGAGGTCGCGGCGCTCGCCGCGGAGCTCGCCGGTGCGGCGAGCACGCCGGGCGAGGCCGCCCGCGCGATCAGCGACCGCATCGGCGACGCCATGGAGTACATGGCCGGCGTCACCGGCGTGCACTCGACCGCCCACGAGGCCTGGGCCGAGCGCCGCGGCGTCTGCCAGGACATCGCGCACGTCACCATCGGCGCCCTGCGCTCCGTCGGCATCCCGGCCCGCTACGTGAGCGGCTACCTGCACCCGGTGCCGGACGCGCAGATCGGCCAGACGGTCGCCGGCGAGTCCCACGCCTGGGTCGAGTGGTACGACGGCGCCTGGATCGGCCACGACCCCACCAACCTCATCGGCATCGGCGAGCGGCACGTCGTCGTCGGTCGGGGTCGCGACTACCGCGACGTCGCTCCGCTGCGCGGGGTCTACGCCGGCAGCTCGGGCAGCCGGCTCTTCGTGAGCGTGGAGATCACCAAGGAGGCGTAGCGCCGTCTCCTCGGACGCGACAGCTGTCGTGGTGCCGCTACGCTCGGCGTTCATGCAGCACCTGCCCGAGATCGTGTCCATCGTCGTGCTCGCGCTGATGTTCGTCATCGCGACCGCGCGCGGCATCAACATGGGCGTGCTCGGCTTCATCGCGGCGGCCGCGGTCGGCGGGCTCGTGCTCGGCATGACCGCCGACGAGTACCTCGCGGGCTTCCCGATCGACCTCTTCGTCACGCTGCTGGGCCTCACGTTCCTCTTCGGCTTCGCCCAGCAGAACGGCGCCATCGAGGTGGTGGTGCACGCGGCGATGCGGCTGCTGCGCGGTCGCGTGCAGCTGGCGCCGTGGGTGTTCTTCGTGCTCACCGCAGCGCTCATCGCCGTCGGCGCGCTGTTCGCGGTGGCGATCGTCACCCCGCTCGCCATGGCCTTCGCGCGCCGCTACCGGCTCAACCTGCTCATGACCGGCCTCATGGTCGTGCACGGCGCCCTGGCGGGGGCCTTCTCGCCGCTCAGCGTCTACGGCGTCTTCGTCAACGGCTTCCTCGCCTCGAACGGCTTCGAGCCGCAGCCGCTCACGCTGTTCCTCGCGCCGCTGATCGCGAACACGCTCTTCGCGGCCGCGGTGTTCCTCGTGCTGCACCGCCGGCCCGGGCTCGGCGCGCCGGACCCGCACTCCTTCGGCTTCGTCGCGGGGCGCCCAGGCGCGGCGGAGGCCGCGGGTCTCGCGGGGGTGGGTGGGTCTGCCGGTCCCGCCGGTTCGGTCGAGGTCGCCGGTCTCGCCCGCGGGGCGGTCGTAGGAGTGGATGCGGGAGCCAGCGACGAGGGCGGGGTTCGAGCGGATGCGCGGCACGCCGCGGGTGCGCCCGGCGCGACGTCCGCCGGCGACGCGGGCGCCGCATCGGGGTCGGCATCGGATGCGGGAGCCGGCCTCGCCGGCGACGCGGCGGGCCTGCGGGCGGCGGCCCCGCGCATCCGTCCCACCGGGATCCAGGCGCTCACGCTCGTCGGCCTGGTCGTCATGGTGGTCGGCGTCGTCGGTTTCGGGCTCGAGATCGGCGTGCTCTCGCTCATCGTCGGCGCGGTGATCGGCATCGTGCGGCCCAAGGACGCCGGCGCGGCGCTCGCCAAGGTCAGCTGGTCGGTCGTGGTGCTGATCGGCGGCGTGCTCACCTACATCGCGGTGCTCGAGGCGGCCGGCACCGTCGAGTGGGTCAGCAGCGGCATCGGCGCGATCGGCGTGCCGCTGGTCGCCGCGCTGCTGCTCTTCTACCTGGCCGGCATCGTCTCGGCGCTCGCCTCGTCGCTGGGCATCATCGGCGTCGTGCTCGCGCTGTCGCTGCCGTTCCTGCAGGAGGGCAGCGTCGAGCTCGGCGGCTTCATCGCGGGGCTCGCCTTCGCCGCCACGATCGTCGACATCTCGCCCTTCTCCACCAACGGCGCGATGCTGCTCGCCGGCGTCGACGCCTCGGTGCGCGACCGCTTCTATCGCCAGATGCTCGTCTACGCGGGCCTCATGGTGGCGATCGGGCCCGGCGTCGGCTGGCTGCTCGCGGCCGTGCCGACCTGGCTCGCGGGGTAGCTCGCCGGCATGTTCGGCGCTTCGCGACGAGTTCGGTGTCGCACGGCACCGAACTTGTCGCTTCTGGCCGAACTCCCTTCGGGGGGCAGTGCCGCGCTGCGGCGCTGAGGACGCGTCGAGACGGGGTGTCGCGCCCCTCAGCCGCGGCGCGACGCGGCCTCGACCACGGCGATCTCGCTGGTCGCGAGCTCGCGCGCGTCGGTCGGCAGGTTCCGCACCGCGAGATCGGCGTCGGCGTCCGAGGCGCCCGAACCGTCGTCGGGCAACTCCGGCGGGCCGAGCCGCTGCACCGTCAGGCGCCAGCGGCTGCGCACGCCCGTGCCGGAGCGCACCGCGCCCAGCCGCACGCCGCCGCGGCGCAGCAGCCAGAGCAGCCCCGCGGCCGCGCCGAGCACCGCGCCGCTGCCGCCGACGAGCATGGCCGCGCGCGGCCCCAGCCAGTCGGCGACGAGCCCGATGATCGGGGCGCCGATCGGCGTGGCGCCCATGAGGATCGTCATGTAGATCGCCATCACCCGGCCGCGCAGCTGCGGCGGCGTGGTGGTCTGCACGTAGGCGTTGGCCGTGGTGAGCAGGGTGAGCGTGAAGAAGCCGACGGGCACGAGCGCCACGGCGTAGGCCCAGAAGCTCGGCATGGCGCTCGCGAGCGCGACCGTTCCGCCGAGCGCCGCCGCGGCGCCGAGGGCCGTGCGCAGCCGTGCGCGGTCGCGACGCGCTGCGAGCAGGGCGCCCGTCAGCGATCCGATCGCCAGGATCGACGACAGCACCCCGAACTCGGTCGCGCCGCGGCCGAACACCGAGGCCGCCATGGTCGAGGTGAAGACGGGGAAGTTGAGCGTGAAGGCGCCGACCAGCGACACGACGAGCATGATCGCGAGGATGTCGGGCCGCTGGCGCAGGTAGCCGAAGCCGGCCCGCAGCTGCCCCTTGCCCTTGCCGCTCTTGGCGGTCGGATGCAGTTCCCCGGCCCGCAGCGCCCAGAGCGCGCCGAGCACGGCGATGAACGAGAAGCCGTTGATGAGGAACACCCATCCGGCGCCGATCACGGCGGTCAGCACGCCGGCGACGGCCGGGCCGATGAGCCGGGCGCCGTTGAACGACGCAGAGTTGAGCGCGACCGCGTTGGGCAGGTCCTTGGTGCTGACGAGCTCGGCGACGAAGGTCTGGCGGGCCGGGGCGTCGAGGGCCGTGACGGCGCCGAGCGCGAAGGCGAAGGCGTAGACCATCCAGAGCTGCGCGGCGCCGCTGAGCACGAGCGCGCCCAGGCCCAGGCCGAGCGCGCCCTGCAGCGCCTGGGTGATCGCGAGCACGCGCCGCCCCGGCAGCCGGTCGACGAGCACGCCGGCGATGGGGCCGAGCAGCAGCGCGGGCGCGAACTGCAGCGCCACGGTGATGCCGACCGCGGTCGCGTCGTGATCGGTCAGCTCGGTGAGCACGATCCAGTCCTGGGCGGTGCGCTGCATCCAGGCGCCGATGTTGCTGATCAGCGCGCCGGCGAACCACAGGCGGTAGTTGACCACCCGCAGCGAGCGGAACATCGCGCTCACGAGTCCGCCAGCCGTCGCAGCACCGGCAGCACGGCCGCCAGCGCGTCGAGGTCGTCGGTGCCGAGCTCGTCGAGACGAGCGTGGAACCAGGCCGAGCGCAGCCGCTTCGTCTCGAGGATCAGCTCCTCGCCGCCCTCGGTGATCGACACGAGCACCTTGCGGGCGTCGTCGGGGGAGGGGTCGCGGCGCACGCGACCGGCCTCGGCGAGGGCGTTGATGGTGCGGTTCATCGAGGGCGGGCTCACCCGCTCGAGGGCGGCGAGCTCGCCGGGGGTCGTGGGGCCCTCGCGGTGCAGGTGGCCGAGCACGCCGAGCTGGGTGTCGCTGACGTTCGCGCCGCGCTCGACGCGGATGCGCCGGGAGACCCGCTGGATGAGGATGCGCAGCTCGTGCTCCTGCTCCGCGTCCAGTCCCATGATCGTTAGCGTAGCTCATTACCCATGCTCATGGTTCCGAGCGGATGCGGCTCCGCACCTACGATGAGCCCCATGACCCGCGAGGATGCGACCTTCACCGACGGCCACGGCGTGACGATCCACTACTCCCGCTGGGTGCCGGCGAACCCGCTGCTGGTGGTGCAGATCGCCCACGGCGTCGGCGAGCACGGCCTGCGCTACACGGCCCTCGCCGAGCGCCTCGCCGCCGCGGGCGCCGCCGTCTACGTCGACGACCACCGCGGCCACGGGCGCACGGGCCTCGAGCAGCACGCCGGCGATCATGCGAGGCTCGGCGACCTCGGTCCGGGCGGCCAGCGGGCGGCGACGGACGCGATCCGCGCCTTCACCGTGGTGGCGAAGGCCGCGCATGCGGGCCTGCCCGTCGTGCTGCTGGGGCACAGCTGGGGCTCGCTCATGGCGCAGATCATCCTCGACGACCACGCGGCCGACTACGCGGGCGCGATCCTCACCGGCAGCGCCTACCGGCTGCCCGGATGGATGAACTCCGGCGACCTCAACAAGCCCTTCCGCGGCGGGCCCACGGGCTACGAGTGGCTCAACCGCGACCCCGCGGCGGTGCGGCGCTTCGTCGACGATCCGCTCACCTTCGAGGCGGCGATCCCGAAGCTGTTCGGCTACCGCGACGCGCTGCGCCTGCTCGGCCGGCCGTCCAGGTCGTGGCGGAAGGACCTGCCGAT
Organism: Microbacteriaceae bacterium PS02343; assembly: GCA_029959365.1. GTDB lineage: Bacteria > Actinomycetota > Actinomycetes > Actinomycetales > Microbacteriaceae > Arenivirga. The sequence goes on from JASCOA010000032.1 coordinate 15,940, forward strand.
GCTGCTGCAGGTGGGCGGCGACGACTCGCTCGGCGGCGGTCGCAGCGTGCAGCGCCTCGCCCGCGCCTACCGCGAGCGCTCCGGGCTCACGGACGTCGAGGTGCGGGTGTACCCCGAGGCCCGCCACGAGCTGTTCCACGAGGTCAACCGCGACGAGGTGGTGGGCGATCTGCTCGCCTGGCTCGAGCGGCGCTGGCCGATCGGCTGAGCGCGCGGCCTAGGCTGACCACCATGCACGGTGAGTACAAGGTTCCCGGAGGCAAGCTGGTCGTCGTCGACCTCGACGTGGAGGCCGGGCGCATCGCCAACTTCCGGCTCGCGGGGGACTTCTTCCTCGAACCCGACGAGGCGCTCGAGGCGATCGACGGCGCCGTGAACGGGCTGCCCGCCGAATCCGACTCCGCGACCATCGCCGCGGCGATCAAGGGTGCGCTGCCCGAGGGCGCCGTGCTGCTGGGCTTCAGCCCGGAGGCCGTGGCCGTCGCCATCCGCCGCTCGCTCAACCGCGCGACCACCTGGCGCGACTACGAGTGGCAGCTCATCCGCGAGCCCGCGGTCAGCCCCGCCATGCACCTCGCCCTCGACCAGGTGCTCACCGAGGAGGTCGGTGCGGGCCGCCGCCAGCCGACGCTGCGCATCTGGGAGTGGGACCGCTCCGCCGTCGTCATCGGCAGCTTCCAGAGCCTGCGCAACGAGGTCGACCTCGACAACGCCGCCCGGTACGGAGCGGATGTGGTGCGCCGCATCACCGGCGGCGGCGCCATGTTCATGGAGCGCGGCACCGCGATCACCTACTCGATCTACGCGCCCGGCGACCTCGTGCAGGGCATGAGCTTCCAGGACAGCTACGCCTTCCTCGACGAGTGGGCGATCATCGCGCTGCGCTCGCTCGGCATCGACGCCTACTACCAGCCGCTCAACGACATCGCCTCGACGAAGGGCAAGATCGGCGGCGCCGCGCAGAAGCGCCTCGGCAACGGCGCCGTGCTGCACCACGTGACGATGAGCTACGACATGGATGGTCAGCGCATGACCGAGGTGCTGCGCATCGGCCGCGAGAAGATGAGCGACAAGGGCACCACGAGCGCCGCCAAGCGCGTCGACCCGCTCAAGAGCCAGACCGGCATGACCCGCGAGGCGATCCTCGACACCATGATCGGCACCTTCCGGGGCCTGCACGGCCTCGTGGACGGCGCCGTCACCGACGACGAGCGGATGCGCGCCGAGCAGCTAGCCGTCGAGAAGTTCAGCGCCCAGGACTGGCTGACCCGGGTGCCCTGACAGCACCTCCCAGTGTGGGCGCGGCCGGCGATAGATTCGCCCCGATGCCACTTCCCCTGCTGCCGAGGCGCGCCGCGTTCGTCGCGGTCGCCGTCTCGCTGACCCTCGTGTTCCTCGCCTCGGGGTCGCCCATCCCGCTCTACAACGTGTTCCGGGTCGAGGACGGCTTGTCGAACACCGACCTGGCCATCACCACCGTGGTCTACCTGGGCGCCACCGCGGCGTCGCTGCTCGTGCTCGGCCGGCTCTCCGACCGCCTGGGCCGACGCCCGATGGCGGTCGCCGCGGTGCTGCTGGCGCTGAGCGGATGCGCGGTGCTGACCCAGGTGCACGACCCCGGCACCCTCATGGCCGGCCGCCTGCTGCAGGGCGTCGCCTGCGGCATGGCGTCGAGCTCGCTCGGCTCCTACGCCGTCGACCTCGCACCGCCGCGCCCGCCCTGGCTGCCGGCGCTCATCACGAGCACGGTGCCGCCGGTGGCGGTGCCGATCGGCGCGCTCGGCTCGGGCGCCCTCGCGACGTTCGGGCCGGCGCCGCGCCTGGCCGCGTTCATCCTGCTCGCCGTCGCCCTGCTCGTCTGCGCCGCGCTGCTGCTGCGCTGCCCCGAGACGGTTCCGCGCAGTCGCGGGGCGCTGGCCGCCCTCGTGCCCCGGGTCGCCGTGCCGGCCGCGGCCCGCCGCGCCCTGCCCGGCGTCGCGGCCGCGCTGCTCGCCTCCTGGTCGGTCGGCGGCTACTACCAGGCGTTCGGCCCGGGCATCACGGCCGATCAGCTCGGCACGGACTCGCCGCTCGTCATCGCCGTGGTCTTCGGATCGATGGTGCTGCTCGCCCCCGTCGGCGCCGCGATCACCGGTCGGCTGCGACCGCTGCCGACCATGCGGTTCGGGGCGCTGCTCTTCGCCGTCGCGATCGGGGTCGCCATGGCGGCGCTCGCCGCGGGTGCGATCGTGCCCTTCCTCGTCGCCAGCTTCCTCGGCGGCGCGGCGCAGGGAGCCTCCAGCGCGGCGGGCATGCGCCTGCTGCTGCCGACGGCCGCCCCCACCGAGCGAGCGGGGCTGCTGGCCGCGATCTTCCTCATCTCCTACGCCTCGGCCGCGGTGCCCGGCTTCGTCGCCGGTCAGCTGGCCATCCTGTTCGACCCGGTGCAGCTGGGCTTCGGTGTCGCGGGGCTCTCCGGGCTCGCCGCGGTGCTGTGCCTCCTCCTCGCCCGGCCGACCGCCAGGTGAGGCGAGGCTAAGCTCAGGGGGTCCGCCGCGCATCCGCGGTCCGCTTCCCCGAGGCCCACCCCATGACGATTCCCGCGCCCGCCCGCGCCCGCCGCGGCCGCGCCGGTCTGCTGACCCTGGCGCTGCTCGTCGCCCTCGTGATCGCGGCGCTGCTCTCCACCGGCACGGGGCAGCTCAGCGCCAGCCCCGTCGAGGTGCTCGCGACGCTGCTCAAGCAGGTGGGCATCGACCTCGGCGTGGTGCCCGAGGGGCCGAACGTCGAGGCGGCGCTCACCACCATCCGCTTCCCCCGCGTCGTCATGTCGATCGTCATCGGGGCGGCGCTCGCCGTGGCGGGCCTGCTGATGCAGGCGATCTTCGGCAACCCGCTGGCCGAGCCCGGAGTGGTCGGCGTCTCGAGCGGCGCGGCCGTCGGCGCCTGCTCGGCGATCGTGTTCAACCTCACCTTCTTCGGCGAGTGGACCGTGCCGGTGCTCGCCTTCGGAGCGGGCCTGGCCGTCACGCTGCTCGTCTACGGGCTCAGCCGGGCGGGCGGGCGCACCGAGGTGGTCACGCTGCTGCTCACCGGCATCGCGCTCAACGCCTTCTGCGGGGCCGCGCTGGCGCTGCTCACCTTCCTCGGCGACACCTCCGCGCGCGAGCAGATCGTGTTCTGGCAGCTCGGCAGCCTCAACGGCTCCCTGTGGCAGCAGGTGCTCGTCGTGCTGCCGTTCGTGCTCGTGGGCCTCACCGGCGCCGCCTTCCTCGCCCGCCGCCTCGACCTGCTCGCCCTCGGCGAGAAGAGCGCCCGGCACCTCGGCGTCAACGTCGAGGTGCTGCGGGTGACCGCGATCGTGCTCACCGCGCTGCTCGTCGGCGCGGCCGTGGCCTTCGCGGGCATCATCGCCTTCGTCGGACTCGTGATCCCGCACCTCATGCGCATGATCCTCGGCCCGGCGCACGGCCCGCTGCTCATCACGAGCACCCTCGGCGGAGCCCTGCTGCTCACGGTCGGCGACCTCATCGCCCGTACCGCCGTGCCCTTCGCCGATCTGCCGATCGGCATGCTCACCTCGCTCGTCGGCGGCCCCTTCTTCTTCTGGTTGCTGCGCCGCAGCCGCAAGCGGGCTGGAGGATGGGGATGAGCCGGCGCCTCGAGATCCCCGCGGCCATCGCCGTCGGCGAGCTCGCCGTCCGCGCCCGCGGCATCGGCGTGCAGCTCGACGGCAAGCGCATCCTCGAGGGCGTCGACCTCGACCTGCACGCCGGCGAGGTGCTCGCCCTCATCGGCCCGAACGGCGCCGGCAAGTCGACGCTGCTCGGCGTGCTGAGCGGCGATGCGGCGCTGACGACCGGCACGGTCGAGATCGCCGGCGTGCCGCTCGGCGACTGGCACCTGCAGGTGCTCGCCCGGCAGCGCGCCGTGCTCGCCCAGTCGAACGCCGTCGCCTTCCCCTTCAGCGTGGCCGAGATCGTCGAGATGGGCCGCGCACCGTGGCGCCGCACCCCGCTCGAGGACGACGACGAGCGGGCGGTCGCCGAGGCCATGGAGCTCACCGAGGTCACCCGCTTCGCCGAGCGGGCCTACCCCTCGCTCTCCGGCGGGGAGCGGGCGCGCGCCTCGCTCGCTCGGGTGCTCGCGCAGCGCACCGGCATCGTCATGCTCGACGAGCCCACCGCGGCCCTCGACCTGAAGCACCAGGAGGCGGTGCTGCGCATCGCCCGCGAGCGCGCGGCCGCCGGCGACGCCGTGGTGGTCGTGCTGCACGACCTCAACCTCGCGGCCGCCTACGCCGACCGCGTCGCCCTGCTCGCCGACGGGCGCCTGCACTCCGCGGGCGCGCCCGAGCAGGTGCTCACCGCCGAGACGATCGCCGAGGTCTACCAGCACCCGGTCGAGATCGTGCGGCACCCGCGCACCGGGCGCGCGATCGTCGTGCCGCTGCGCGACTGAGCCGTCCCCCCCCGCCCGCCGGCGTGCACCGTCCGGGCGGCGATGTCCCGCGCGCGGCCCCTCCGTCGACCGCGCACCGCGTGGGAGGATCGGGGGATGAGCGAGCCGCTGCCCCCCGTCGCCCCGCCGGACCTGGCGGCAGCCGAGCGGATGTGGGCCGAGTACGCCGCCGCCCATCCCGAAGCCCTGGTCGCCGGCGATGAGCACGTGGTCGAGGGATTCGGCGACAGCGCCCCGCTCGCCGACGCCCTGCTCGCCCTCGTGCTGCACGGCCCGAAGCGCGCCACCGCGGCGCTCTCCATCGAGTACGCGGAGGAGGGGCAGCAGCTGCCCCGCATCGGCGGCCACTGGATCGCCTGCGACGGCTCCGGCGAGCCCCGCGCCATCCTGCGCACCACCGAGCTGCGGCTCGGCGGCTTCGACAGCGTCGACGAGGCCTTCGCCTGGGATGAGGGCGAGGACGACCGCAGTCTCGAGTCGTGGCGGCGCGAGCACCGCCGCTACTGGGAGCGCACCCGGGCGGCGGCGGGCAGCGCCTTCGATCCCGCGGACGAGATCGTCTTCGAGCGCTTCAGCGTGGTGTGGCCGCCACGGCACGCGGACGTCGCGCCGGGCCAGGGCGCGTGAGCGCGACGGCTGCGGAGCCGGCCGCGCAGGGGGCGGCGGCCGACGGCGGCGCCGGGGGCGCGCATCCGCTCTGGAGCGCCGATGGGCCGGACCTCGTGATCGCCGGCGACAACCTCGAGGTGCTGCCGCAGCTGCCCGACGGGGCGTTCACCCTCGTCTACCTCGACCCGCCGTTCAACACCGGTCGCAGCCAGAAGCGCGCCCGAACCAGCAACGTGCGCAGCACCACCGGCACCGTGCGCGGCTTCAAGGGCCAGGCGTACGAGCGCATCAGGGGCGACCTGATGGCGTACGACGACGACTTCGAGGACTACTGGACCTTCCTCGAGCCGCGTCTCGCCGAGGCCTGGCGGCTGCTCGCCGCCGACGGCACCCTCTACCTGCATCTCGACTACCGCGAGGCGCACTACGCCAAGGTGCTGCTCGACGCGCTCTTCGGCCGCGAGTGCTTCCTCAACGAGCTCATCTGGGCCTACGACTACGGCGCCAAGTCGAAGCGGCGCTGGCCGACCAAGCACGACACGATCCTCGTCTACGTGAAGGACCCGGCCGGGTACTGGTTCGACTCGGAGGGGGTCGACCGCGAGCCCTACATGGCGCCCGGCCTCGTGACGCCCGAGAAGGTCGAGCGCGGCAAGCTGCCGACCGACGTGTGGTGGCACACGATCGTGACCACGAGCGGTCGGGAGAAGACCGGCTACCCCACGCAGAAGCCCGAGGGGGTGCTGCGCCGCATCGTGCAGGCCTCGTCGCGGCCGGGGGACTGGGTGCTCGACTTCTTCGGCGGCAGCGGCACCACCGGCGCCGTGGCCGCCAAGCTCGGCCGGCGCTTCGTGCTCGTCGACCGCAACCCCGAGGCGATCGCGGTCATGCGCGAGCGGCTGCCGGAGGCCGTCGAGTACCGCTGACCGGTTCGACTCGGTCCGCCGCGCTCTCCCGCGCCCGACGACACCCGCCGTTCACCATCGCGACGTCTCCGCTCCACCGGATTCTCATAACCTCCGAAGCGCTCACCCCGCCATCTCCCGGAGGTCCTCTGTGTCCCATCCCAGCCTCGTGCGTCGCGCGCTGCCCTGCGCCCTCGCGCTGAGCCTCGGCGCCGGCCTGCTCATCGGCCCCGCCTCACCTGCCTCGGCCGCCATCGTGCCGAACCCGATCGCCGGCTCCGTCGCCGATCCCGGCGTCGCGCTCACGCCGATCGCCACCTACGAGAGCGGCGTCTTCGGGCAGTCCGCCGCCGAGATCGTGACGCACTACGGTTCGAAGATCTTCACCGTGAACGCGGTCGACGGCACCGTCGACGTGCTCGACGCGGCACCGACCGCGCTGACCAAGTCGGCCACCCTCTCGCTGGTCGGCGCTCCCGTCGTCGGCGGCGGCTCGATCCCGGCGGGCGCCGCGGCCAACTCGCTCGTCGTGCGCGCCGACGGCCTCGGCGTCGTCGCCGTGCAGAACCCCGTGAAGACGGATGCGGGCTGGCTCGTCTCCTTCGACGCGCGCACCGGCACGCTGCTCTCGGCGGTCACCGTCGGCGCGCTGCCCGACATGGTCGCGCTCACCGAGGACGGCGCTTCGGCGCTCGTCGCCAACGAGGGCGAGCCGAACGACGACTTCTCCGTGGACCCCGAGGGCTCCGTCGCGATCGTCGCCCTTCCGTCGGGCGTCGCCGCGTTCGCCTCGGACTCCGTGGTGCGCACCGCCGACTTCCACGACTTCGAGGTGGGCGGCAGCAAGCGAGCCCAGTTCGACGAGCGCACCCGCGTCTTCGGTCCGACCGTCGGCGAGGGGCTGCCCGTCTCGCGCAACCTCGAGCCCGAGTACATCTCCATCAGCGGCGGCAAGGCCTACGTGGCCCTGCAGGAGGCGAACGCCATCGGCGTGCTCGACATCGCCACCGCCGAGTTCGAGCGCATCTGGTCGCTCGGGTTCAAGGACCACTCGCTCGAGCAGAACTCGCTCACGACCTCGAACCAGGCGAACCGCGCGACCGACCCGCGCGACGACTCGCTGCTGCTCGAGCGCCACACCTACGAGAACCTCTCGGGCCTCTACATGCCCGACGGCATCGACAGCTACACGGTCGGCGGCGAGACCTACCTCGTCACCGCCAACGAGGGCGACGCCCGCGAGTGGGGCGACTACGTCGAGTCGGTGCGGGTCGCCGATCTCGCGAAGGACGGCAAGGGGCCGGTCTGCTCCGATGCCTTCACGTCCCAGCAGCTGAGCGCCCCGTACCTCGGCCGTCTCAACGTCTCGATCGAGAGCCCCTTCAACGGCGAGTGCTACACCGAGCTGCACGCCTTCGGCGCCCGCTCCTTCTCGATCTACAAGGCCGACGGCACCCAGGTGTTCGACTCGGGCGACGACTTCGAGACGATCACCGCCGAGCTCTTCCCCGAGGGCTTCAACACCACCAACGACGAGAACACCCTCGGCAACCGCAACGACGACAAGGGCCCCGAGCCCGAGAACGTCACGATCGCCCAGCTCGAGGGCCGCACCTACGCCTTCGTCGGCCTGGAGCGCGTCGGCGGCATCATGACCTACGACATCACCGACCCGGCCGCGCCCGAGTACGTGAGCTACATCAACAACCGCGACTTCTCGGGCAAGATCGACACTCCGGCAGCCGGCGACCTCGGTCCCGAGGGCGTGCACTTCATCCCCGCGGCCGAGTCGGTCACCGGCCGCCCCATGCTCGCCGTCGGCAACGAGACCTCGGGCTCGACCACGCTCTACGACATCGAGACGTCGACCACCACCATCCAGGTGCTCGGCATCAACGACTTCCACGGGCACCTCGCCGCCAGCCTCAGCTCCGGCGAGATCGGCGCGGCCGGACTCGCCGGCGCCTTCGATGCGTTCCGTGCCGAGAACCCGAACACCCTCGTGCTCTCGGCCGGCGACAACATCGGCGGATCGCCGTTCATCTCGTCGTCGCAGCAGGACGACCCCACGATCGACGCGCTGGTCACGGCGGGTGTGCAGACGAGCGTCGTGGGCAATCACGAGTTCGACCGCGGCTTCGCCGACCTGACCGACCGGGTCATCCCGCGCTACGCGGCCGCCTCCGGCACCGACGGCGCCGACTTCGCGCTCGGCGCGAACGTCTACCGCGCCGACGGCGTCACGCCGGCGCTGAAGGAGTACTCGCTGCAGACCATCGACGGCGTGCGCGTCGCGGTGATCGGCACGGTCACGGAGTCGACCCCGAGCGTCGTGAACAAGGCCGGCATCGAGGGTCTCGTCTTCGGGGATGCTGCAGAGGCGGCGAACCGCGTGGCCGCCGAGATCACGGCTGCGGATGCAGCCGACCTCGTCATCCACGTCACGCACGAGGGTGCCGAGCCCAAGTCGCCGTCCACGCTGTCGGACGCCGAGTACTGCGCCCAGATCGAGAACGCCGGTAACGCCTTCGGCGAGATCGTCACGACCGCCGATCCGGCGATCGACGCGATCGTCTCGGCGCACTCGCACCAGCGCTACGACTGCGAGATCGACGGCCGCCCGGTCGTGCAGGCGCTCGAGTACGGCAAGTACCTCAATCAGCTCGAGTTCACCGTCGACCGCGCGAGCGGCGAGGTCGTCGCTACCAGCACCGAGCAGGTGCGGCTCGTGACCCCGGGCGTGCCCGCCTCCGGCGACAAGCCCGAGGTCTCACCGGTCGCCAACTACCCCGACGCGCCCCGCGTCGCTGAGATCGTGGCCGCCGCGAAGGCGGAGTCGGATGTGATCGGCTCGGTCGAGATCGGCTCGGTCTCGGCCGACATCCTGCGCGCCCGCTCCGGCGACGTCGTCGTCCGCACCGACGAGTCGGCCATGGGCAACTTCATCGCCGATGTGCAGCTCTGGGCGACCTCTGCTGCGAACCCCGAGTACGGCGGCGACCAGCCCTCCGAGATCGCGATCATGAACCCGGGCGGCCTCCGCGAGGACATCCTGTTCGGCAGCGACGGCACGGTCACCTACGGCGAGGTCGCGGTGGCGCAGCCGTTCGCGAACTCGCTGTTCACGATGGACCTGACCGGTGCCCAGCTCGACGCGGTGCTCGAGGAGCAGTGGGCGGCCTCGCGCGGAAAGCTGCACCTGGGCCTCTCGGCGAACGTCGACTACGTGGTGGACCCCGCCGCGGCGCTCGGTGCGCACATCAGCCAGGTCGAGGTGGATGGCGAGCTGCTCGGCGCCACCGACACCGTGCGGGTGACGACGAACTCGTTCCTCGCGAACGGCGGCGACCTGTTCACCACCCTCGCGGCCGGTACCCAGCGCGCGGACTCGGGCATCGTCGACCTCGACGCCCTGGTGACCTACTTCGAGACCGTCGACGAGGCCTGCGGGGTCGTGAACCCCCCGGCGGTCGGCCGGGCGCGCCTCGCGGGCACCGAGCCGGTTCGCGGCCAGGTGCTCTCGATCGAGAACGAGTGCACCACCGGCAACCCGGGCACGCCGGGGAACCCTGGAACGCCCGGCACCGAGAAGCCGGGCACGGCGCCCGCCGCCGCGCCCGCATCCGCTCTCACCGCCGCACTCGAGAGCAAGATCACCTCGGACGACCGCTCGCTGTCGGCCGGCCAGACCATCAAGATCTTCGTGGGCCAGCAGTACGCCGGCGACTGGGTGCAGGTGTGGCTCTACTCGGAGCCCGTGCTGCTCGGTGGCGGATGGCTGCAGGTCGACGCGGCCGGTTACGTCACGGTGCAGCTGCCGGATGAGCTGCCGGCGGGTGCGCATCGCCTGGCGGTGCTCGATGCGGACGGTGATGTGATCGGCTGGCAGTCGGTCACGGTGGCCGACACGGGTGTCGCGGGTCTGCCGGACACGGGTGCGCAGGTCGCGCCGGTGCTGGTGTTCGCGTCGCTCATGCTGGCCGCGGGTGCGGTGCTGGTCATCGCTCGTCGTCGCCGGTCGCAGCTGGCGTAACCCGCAGCGGGAACGAGAAGGGCGGTCGCACCGGGAGGTGCGGCCGCCCTTCCGCGTACGCGGCGCTCCGAGACGTGCGCGGCACCGCGCTCCCGAGACCGAGGCGTGCGGCGGCACCGGAACCCGCTCAGGCCGAGTCGCGCTCCACGAGCTCGATCGGCATGAGGGTCACGCGGGGCACCTCGACGCCCTCGATGCGCGCGATCAGCAGCTGCGCCATCCGGGCTCCCAGCTCGGCGGTGGGCTGGCGCACGGTGGTCAGCGGCGGGGTGGCGTTGCGGGCGAAGTAGTCGTCGTCGACCCCGACGACGCCCACGTGCTCGGGCACGCGCACGCCGCGCTCCCGCAGCACGCCGAGGGCGCCGTGGGCCATCTGCGAGCTCGCGGCGAAGAGCCCGTCGAACGGCTCGCCGCCGTCCAGCAGCGCCCGCATCGCCTCGGCGCCGCCCTCCGGGGTGAAGTCGCCGGTGGCTACCGGACCGGGCTCGACGCCCGCCTCCGCGGTGGCCCGCTCCCATCCGCTGCGCCGATCGACACCGGCGGCCATGGTCTGCGGTCCCGCGATGGTCGCGATGCGCCGACGCCCGCGTGCGCGCAGGTGCTCGACGGCGAGCCGCGCCACCGCCTCGTTGTCGACGTCGACGTAGTGGGCGCGCGCCGCGTCGTCCGAGACGGGCCGGCCGCCGAAGACCACCGGCATCTCGTCGCCCAGCTGCACGTACGAGCGGTCGTCGCTGTGGTGCGACAGGATCAGCGCCCCGTCGACGTTGCCGCCGCGCAGGTAGCGCCGCGTCTTCGCCGGGTCGAGCTCCGAGGTGATGAGCAGCGTCAGCGTGTACTCGGTGCCGGCGAGGTGGGTCGCGGCGCCCTGCACGGCCGAGGCGAAGTACGGGTCCGCGAAGAAGCGCGCCGTGTCCTCGGGGATCACCAGCGCGATCGACTGGGTGCGTCGGCTCGCGAGCACGCGGGCCGCGCGGTTGGGCACGTAGCCGAGCTGCTCGACGGCGGCGTTCACCGCCGTCACCGCCTCCGCGGTGACCTTCGGCGAGCCGTTGATCACCCGCGAGACGGTCGCTCGCGAGAGCCCGGCGACCGCCGCGACCTGCTCGAGGGTCGGCGCGGCGCCTGCCCGAACCGTGCCGCTCATCCGGACCTCGTCTCCATCGTCGCCCGCGAGCATTCTAGGAGCCGAGCGGATGCGCGGCGACGGCACCGCTCATCCCTTCACCGCTCCCTGCATGATGCCGGCGATGAGCTGGCGCCCCGCGACGACGAAGAGCACGAGCAGCGGCAGCGAGGCGAGCACCGTGCCGGCGAGCACGATCGAGTAGTCGACGTAGTAGCCGGACTGCAGCTGGCTCAGCGCCACCTGCAGCGTCGGGTTCTGCGGCGCGACGACGAGCGGCCAGAGGTAGTCGGTCCACGCGAGCATGAAGGTGAACAGGCCGAGGATCGCCATCGCGGGCCGCGCCGCCGGCACCGCCACGTGCAGGAAGGTGCGGATCTGGTTGGCGCCGTCGACCCGCGCCGCCTCGATGAGCTCGTCGGGGATCACGTCGACGAGGTACTGCCTCATGAAGAACACCCCGAACGCCGTCACCAGCATCGGCACGATGATCGCGCCGAGCTCGCCCGTCCAGCCCAGCTGCCGCATGACGATGAAGAGGGGGATGATGCCCAGCTGCGTCGGGATCGCCATCGTCGCGATCACGAAGATCATCAGCCCGTCGCGACCGCGGAACCTCAGCTTCGCGAACGCGTAGCCGGCGAGCGTGCCGAAGGTGACGACCGAGACCGTGATCACGCTCGCCACGATGAGGCTGTTGCCGAGCGCCAGCCAGAACGGCACGGCGTCGAGCACGGTCATCGCGTTGCGGATGAAGTTCTCGCCCGGGATCAGCGGCAGCGTCTCAGCGCGCGTGCGGTTCGTGCCGCTGCCGACGACGAACGACCACCAGAGCGGATACGCGGAGCCGAGCACGAAGGCGCCCAGCAGCCCGTAGGTGAGGAAGCCCGGCCGGTTGCCGAGGCCCCCGCCGCGCCGGCGCCGCTTCGGCGGGCTCGGCGCGAGGGTGTCGGGGACGGGCGGTGCGGGGATGGTGCTGGCGCTCATCGTCGAGCCCCCTTCGATCGGCGGCGCTCGCGACGGGAGCCCACGGCCTTCTCGGCCGAGGCGATCCGCTGCGAGAGCAGGAAGTTGATGAGCCCGATGCCCACGATGAGCAGGAACAGCAGCCAGGCGATCGCGGCCGCCTTGCCGAAGTCCTGGCGGAAGAACGCCATCTCCCACAGGTAGAGCACCGAGGTCTGGAACTGGCGCTCCGAGCCGCCGACGCCGCCCGCGGTCGACACGTCGAAGAGGCGCGGCTCGGCGAAGATCTGCAGGCCGCCGATCGTCGCCGTGATCATCACGAAGACGAAGGTGGGGCGGATGCCCGGCAGCGTCACCGAGAAGAAGCGGCGCACCGCTCCGGCCCCGTCGATCGCCGCGGCCTCGTGCAGATCGCGCGGCACGGCCTGCATGGCGGCCAGCAGGATGAGGGCGTTGTAGCCGGTCCAGCGCCAGTTGACCATCGTGGCGATCGCGACGTGACTGGCGAGGGTGTCGTTCTTCCACTCGATGGGCTCGACGCCGACGACGCCGAGCAGGTTGTTGACGAGCCCGCTCTGCTCGCCGAAGACGCTCGAGAAGATCAGCGCCACGGCGACGGGGCTCACGACGTAGGGCAGCAGCACGCTCATGCGCCAGAAGCTCTTGGCGCGCAGGTTCTGGTCGAGCACCGCCGCGAGCACGAGGGCCACGACGAGCTGCGGCACGCTCGAGAGCACGAAGATGCTCAGGGTGTTGCCGATCGAGTTCCAGAAGAAGCGGTCCTGCAGCACCTCGGTGAAGTTCGCGAGGCCGACGAAGTCGCCCTGCCCCTGCAGCAGCTGCCAGTCGTGCAGCGAGACGACGAGCGTGTAGACGAGCGGGAAGAGGCCGGTCAGGGCGAAGAGCACGAAGAACGGTGCGATGTAGAGGTAGGGCGACGCCCTGAGGTCGAAGCGGCTGAGCCGCTGGCGCCTGGTGAGCGGCTCCTTGACGACGCGGCGGGGCGTCCTCTCGACGGGCGGGGGGATGAGGGTTGAGGTCATGGCGGCGCTGTCGCGACGAGACCGAGCGGGGGGGGGGGGGGCCCCCCCGGGCGCCCCGCGGGGGGGGGGCGGCGCCGGGGGCGCCCCGCGGCCGCCCCCCCCCCCGCCGGGGCGCCCCCCCCCCCCCCCCCCCCCCCCCCCGCTGCGGGCTCAGTCGACGAGCTCTCCGAGCAGCTGGACCGCCTGCGACCAGGCGCCGTCGGCGTCGGTCTCGCCGCGATCGAGCGCCTTGAACGGCGGGCCGAACACGTTCTCCTGGATGAGCGAGTCGTCCGGTCCCTTGAACTGCGCCTGCACGCCCTCGGCTCGCTCCGCGAGGATCGCACCCGTCGGGGCGTCGTTGAAGACGGCGTTCGGGGTGGGGTTCTCGGCGAGCTCCGCCTGCGCCTCCAGCGTGCTCGGGAAGTTGCCCGCTGCGGCGGACTGCTTCACCTGCTGCTCGGGCTCGGTGAGCCACGAGGCGAGCTTCGCGGCCTCCTCCTGGTGCTCGGAGCTTGCGGGCACGCTCAGGAAGGCGCCGCCCCAGTTGGCCGGGCCGCCGGGGAAGACGTTCGCGAAGTCCCAGCCGGTCTCGGCACCGCCACCACCGGACTCGAGCTTGCCGGTGATGTTGCCGAGCATCCAGCCCGGGCACACGAAGGTGGCGAAGCTGCCGTCGACGAAGGACTCGCCGCCGTTCCAGTCCCAGGCCGCCTCGGCGGCGGAGAGGCCGTCGAGCGTGCCCGCGGCCAGCTGGTCGAAGCGCTCGCGCAGCTCGGCGTTGTCCTCGACGATGACGTCGCCGTCGGCGCTGTAGTAGCCCTCGGGCAGCTGGTTGACCATGGCGTTCCAGACGAAGCCGGAGTGGTCGTACCAGGCCTTGCCGGTGGCCTCCTGGTACTGCCGGCCGAGCTCGAAGTACCGATCCCAGCTGGCGTCGTCGCCGCCGAAGAGCTCGGCGACGGACTCCCGGTCGCTCGGCAGGCCGGCCGCCTCGAAGAGCGGGCCGTTGTAGCAGAGGCCCTCGGGGCCGATGTCGGTGCCGTATCCGATGACCCGGCCGTCCGGGTCGGTCGCCTGGGCGTACTTCCAGTCGACCCAGTCGCCGGAGCGATCCTCGATGCCGTGGTCGCGCAGATCGACGAACTGGTCGGAGACCTCCATGATCGAGCCGAGCCAGCCCTCCTCGATGGCGACGACGTCGGCGAGCCCGCCGCCTGCGGCCAGCTTCGTGAAGGTGTCCGTGCGGGCGTTGCCGCCGGTGTCGATGTTGGTGGCCGAGATGGTGATGCCGGGGTTGGCGGCCTCGTACTCCTCGTAGAGCTCCTCGTAGCCGAAGGTGCCGAAGGTGGTGACCGACAGGGTCAGCTCGTCGCCGTCCTGGGCGGTGCCTCCCGACGAGCATCCGGTGGCGACGAGGGTCAGGGCGAGGCCGGCGGCGCCGGCGGCGACCCCTCCTCGGATGGCGCGGTGCAGTGACACATTCACTCCTTTGTGCTGTGGTGTGGGAGCGCTCTCACTGAAAGCGTGAGAGCGCTCTCACGCTTGCGAGGAAAGTACCCCGCCCTCCGAGGGGTGTCAACGGTCGAAACGCAATCGAACACCAGTCGGAGAGCGGGGCCGACGCTCTGCGCGCCGGGTCAGGGCGCGGGCGCCTCCGCGTCCGAGGCCTTCTCGGTCACGGGCGTCCACCCGTACCAGCCGCTGCCGGTGGGCAGCACGGCCCAGTCGCCGCAGAGGCTGACCTCATCGGTCTTGTAGGTCTCCGGCAGCTCGCGCTCGGTGGTCATGGTCATCGTCGGGCCCGATCGGCGCGGCACGACCACGCAGTCCGCGGGCAGCGGCTCGTCGCTGTCGAGCAGCACGGTGGCGGTGTCGTCGGCACGGCTCGACTCGAGCAGGTCGATCGCGCTGGCGTCGCTCGGGATCCAGGCGATGTAGCGCTGCTCGGCCAGTGCGGCGGCGTCGTCGTAGCTGCCGGCGCGCTCGCCGTGCAGCACCTCGTCGACGACGGAGCAGCCGGTCGCGCCGAGCCCGACGACGAGCGCGAGCCCGCCGACGACGGCGAGGCGGAGGGGCCGGGGCGAGCGGATGCGCGGTGCGCCGGCGACGGAGCGCGCGCGGCTCCGCGGAGGCTTCGGGACGGAGTGCGAGGAGGGTGCGGGGGTCATGTCGACGACGCTACGGAGCGCCCGCATCCGCTCGCGTCGCCCTGCCGGCTCCGCGGGCTCCATCGCGAGGAGCATCGCGACCCCGAGCGCTCTCGGGGTCGCACCCCCAGACGACGGCGGCGGGAGGCCCCCCCCCCCGGGGGCCCCCCAGTGGGCGG
>JASCOA010000033.1 GCA_029959365.1 Microbacteriaceae bacterium PS02343
GGGGGGGTGCGTGGGTTGCTGCGGCGGGGGCGCCGGGGGGGGGGGCGGGGGGCCCCCCTCCTCGTGCGTGACGGCTACTCGGCCGCAGGCGCGTCCTTCAGACCGGATGCGGGCGGCGCGGGCGGCGCCCAGTTCGGCTTGATCGCGTCGCCGATGCCCTCGCCGACGGCGCGGCCCTGGATGATCGACGCGAGGTCGATGCCGGTCGCGGCCTTGACCGCCTCGAAGGTCGAGCGCATGCCGGTGGCCGACTCCGCCGCGAGGTGGGAGCTGGCGCCGTCGCCGCCGAGGACGGTGATGTTGCCGACCTTGTCGTAGCCCTTGGCGAACTCGGCCATCATCGGCACGAGCGCCTCGAGCGCGCGCTGTGCGAGCAGCGCCTCCTGGTTCTTCGCGAGCGCGTCGGCCTCGGCGCTGATCGCCGCGGCGCGGGCGTCACCGGCGAGGCGCACTGCCTCGGCGTCGGCCTCGGCGCGCAGGCGCACCGCCTTCGCCTCCTGCTCGGCGATCGCGGCGCGCGCCTCGGCGGCCTTGATCTGCGAGTAGGACTGCGCGTCCGCATCCTTCTGGCTCTTGTAGAGGTCGGCGTCGGCGACGCGGCTGACCTCGGACTCGAGGCGCGCCTGGGTGTTCTGCGCCTCCTGCACGAGCACCGCCTGCTGGCGCTCGGCGCGGGCGAGCGCCTCGGCCTGCTCCGCCTCGGCGTTGGCGCGACCGACCTGGGCCTTGGCCGCCGCGGTGTTCTTGTCGAGCTGGGTCTGCTCGATGAGGTTCGCCTCGTCGGTGGCGATCTGACGGGCGCGCACCTCGCGGTCGGCGTTGATGCGGGCGACCTCGGCCTCGCGCTTGACGCGCTCGACCTCGACCGCGCCGAGCGCGGAGATGTAGTTGTTCTGGTCCGTGATGCCCTGGATCTGGAAGGAGTCGAGGATCAGGCCCTGCGAGGAGAGGTCGTTCTTGATGCCCTCGGCGATCTGGTCGCTCAGGCGCTGGCGGTCGCGCATGAGCTCCTCGACCGTCAGCGTGGCGACGACGCCGCGGAGCGCGCCCTCGAGCTGCTCGGTGGTGAACTGCTCGATCGCCTTGTCCTGCGAGGCGAAGCGCTCGGCGGCGCGGCGCACCGACTCGGGGTCGGAGCCGATCTTGACGAGCGCGACGCCGCTGACGTTCACCGTGACGCCGGTGGACGACTGGGCCGTCGGCTCCATCTTGATCTGGCGGGCGCGCAGCGAGATCATCTCGGCGCGCTGCGTCAGCGGGTTCACGATCGCGCCGCCGCCGGTGATGACGGTGATCCGCGAGTCGCCGCTGGCGCTCTTCTGGCTCTTACCGACGATGACGAGCGCCTCGTCGGCCTTCGCCACGCGGTACCAGGCGCGGATCAGGATGATGACGATGATGAGCGCGACGATCGCGATGCCGATCCCGAAGACGACGGCGATGCCGATGCCTCCGGCTGCGAGCAGATCCATGGTGTTCCCCCTTGAGTCGGCGCGCGCCAGCGGATGGACGGTGCCGGCGCGTGGTGTGCCTCCAACCTATCGGCAGACGGCACCCGGACGGGGGCTGGGATCAGCCCGCGACGGCGTCGAAGCGCTCGCGCGCCCGCTCGACCTCGGGCAGGTGCGCGGTGGTCCAGAGCAGCAGGGCGTCGATCAGATCCTGCAGGCCCTGCCCGACCGGGGCGATGCGGTACTCGACGGCGATCGGGCGGTCGCTCACCACGATCCGCTCGACCATGCCGTTGCGCTCGAGGCGGCGCAGCGCGGCGGTGAGCGACTTCTGCGTGATGGCCGGGATGGCGCGGCGCAGCTCGTTGAAGCGCAGCGCGCCGTGCTCGCAGAGCTGGTCGAGCACGTGCAGCGACCACTTGTCGAGCAGCTGATCGAGCAGCTCGCGGTGCTGACCGGTGATGGTCGGGCGGGGGTCGGTCTCCTGCATGACACCTGGTTCCGTTGAAGTTGCCTGAGGCGACCAGGTAGCAATGGGATACCTGATCGAGAGGAAGTCAACCATGACCGTGAAGACCTTCAGCCCCGAGGGCCTGTTCAGCCCCGTGCCCTACGACCACGTGTCGGTGGCCACCGGCAGCCGGCACCTCCACGTCGCCGGTCAGATCGACCGCGACGGCGACCGCGGCCCCGTCGCCATCGGCGATCTCGCCGGCCAGGTCGCGCAGGTGCTGCGCAACACGCACCGGGCGCTGACCGGCGCGGGCGCGACCTTCGACGACGTCGTGCGGCTGCGCTTCTTCGTCACGCAGTGGCACCCGGACAAGGCCGGCGCCTTCTTCGAGGGCATCGAGCGGGTGGCCGCGGAGGTCGGCCTGCCGATGCCGCTGCCGCCGGTCTCGCTCATCGGCATCGACTACCTCTTCGAGCCCGACGTGCAGGTCGAGCTGGAGGCGTACGCGATCCTCGACTGATCGAGGGGGCGGGCTCAGCGCTCGACGGGATCGTCGCTCCCTCGCAGCAGGCGATCGATGTCGCGCAGCGTCGGGCTCGCCTCCCAGTCGCCGGGGGCCGTGCAGAGCAGGGCCCCGCAGGCGTTGGCGCGTCGCAGCCGCTGCTCGAGCGGCAGCCCCGCGAGGTGCGCGCTGAGGTAGCCGGCCACGAAGGCGTCCCCCGCGCCGACCGTGTCGACGACCGGCACGGCGAAGCCCTCCGCGGCGACGGTGCGGCCCTCGGCGACGGCGACGGCCCCCGCCGCGCCGAGCTTCGCGATCACGGTGCGCCCGTCGCCGGCGAGCGACTCCGCGAGCTCCGCGGCATCCGCGCCGGCGCCACCGACGAGTCGCAGCTCCTCCTCGCCGCCGAAGAGCAGGTCGGCCCGGTCGGCGAGCTCGCGCAGCACGGGGGCGACGGTCTCGGCGGCGCCGAGCGCCGCGCGGTGGTTGACGTCGAAGCTCACCGTCGCGCCGGTCGCCCGAGCGCGGTCGATCGCGGCGTGCACGGCGGCGAGGCAGGATGCGGAGAGCAGCGGCGTGATGCCGGTGACGTGCAGCAGGTCGGCGCCCTCGATGAGACCCGCAGGGAGGTCGGCCGCCCCCAGCCGGGAGCCGGCGGAACCGCCGCGGTAGTAGCGCACGGCCGTGCGCCCGGCCGCGGGCCGCTCCTTGAGCATCAGCCCGGTCGGCGCGGCTTCGTCGACGATCACGTGCGCTTCCACGCCCTCGGCGCGCAGCTCGCGCGCGACGCGCACGCCGAGACCGTCGTCGCCGACGCGGCCGACCCAGACCGCGTCGACGCCGAGCCGGCGCAGAGCGATCGCCACGTTGCTCTCACTGCCGCCGATGCCGATCGCCAGCGAGCCGAGGTGCGCCAGCGAGCCGATCGACTCGGCGCGCAGCAGCGCCATCGTCTCGCCGAGCGTCACGACCCGCCCGTTCATCGCGGCACCGGTGCGCAGCGCTCGACGAAGGCGCGGGCGCGGGCTGCGAGCGCCCGCGGGTCACCGCCGCGCAGCGCATCGCCGAGCAGCGGGCCGCCCACGCTCACCGCCGTCGCGCCGGCGCGCAGCCAGGTCTCGGCGCCGTCGAGGTCGATGCCGCCGGACGGCACGACCCGGATGCCGGGGAACGGTCCGCGGAGGTCCTGCACGTAGGAGGGCGAGACCTGGCTCGCGGGGAAGACCTTCACCGCCGCGGCGCCGCGCGACCAGGAGGCGTGCAGCTCGGTCGGCGTCAGGCCGCCCGGCACGATCGCCGCGCCCGCGGCCACGGCCAGGTCGACGAGCCCCGCATCCGTCACCGGCGTCACGAGGTAGGCGGCGCCGCCGTCGACGGCCCGACGCAGCTCCTCGGCGCGCGTGACCGTGCCGACCCCGACGTCGGCGGTCGCCCCGTAGCGGGCGACGAGGCCGGGCAGCGCGTCGAGCGTGCCGGGGGTGGTCAGGGTGAGCTCGAGGCTGCGGATGCCCTGCTCGACGAGCACGTCGAGCACGGGCGCGTAGTCGTCGGCGCTCTCCGCGCGCACGACGACGAGCAGCCGCGCCTCGGCCGTGCGGGCGGGGAGCGGGATGCGGGGCTCACCAGTCATGGACGGTGCCGTCGGTCAGCCGGTTCACGGGCAGGTAAGCGGGGGTGTACTCGAAGCGCGCGGCGGCGGCCTCGTCGAGCTCGACACCCAGTCCGGGCGCCTCGCCGGGGTGCAGGAAGCCGCGGTCGAAGACGTACGAGGTGCGGAAGACCTCGAGCGTGTCGTCGTTGTGCGGCATGTACTCCTGGATGCCGAAGTTGCTGATCGCGAGCCCCAGGTGCATCGCCGCGGCCATGCCGACCGGCGAGATGTCGGTCGGCCCGTGCATGCCGGAGCGGATGCCGTAGATCGCGGCGAAGTCGAGCAGCTTGCGCGTCGCGGTGATGCCGCCGGCGTGCGTGACCGACGAGCGCACGTAGTCGATGAGCCGCTCGGTGATGAGGGTCTGGTAGTCGTGCACCGAGTTGAGCACCTCGCCGATCGCCAGCGGCGTGGTGGAGTGCTGCCGCACGGTGCGCAGCGCGGTCTGGTCCTCGGCGGGCGTCACGTCCTCGAGCCAGAAGAGGCCGTAGGGCTCGAGCGACTTCGCCAGCCGCGCCGCCTCGATCGGCGACATGCGGTGGTGGGCGTCGTGCAGCAGCCGCAGGCCGGTGCCGAACTCTCCGCGCAGCTCTTCGAAGACGCCGGGGATGTGCGCGAGGTACGCGTCGGTGTCCCACACCTCCTCGGAGGGGCGTACGGCGGCGCCGCCGTCGGCGGCCCGCTTGGCCGGCTCGTAGGCGTAGCGGGTGCCCGGTGCGCTGGGCGCCACACCGTAGATCTGCCCGAGACCGGGCACGCCCGACTGCACGCGCACGGCGGTGAACCCCTCCTCGACGAGCCCTCGCACGGTGTCCTTGAGCGCTGCGACGTCGGTGCCGGAGGCGTGGAAGTAGGTGCGCAGCCGATCGCGGCTGGCGCCGCCGAGCAGCTGGTACAGCGGCACGCCGGCGCGCTTGGCCTTGATGTCCCACAGCGCCATGTCGACCGCGGCGATGGCCGACATCGTGACGGGTCCGCGCCGCCAGTAGGCGCCGCGGTAGAGGTACTGCCAGGTGTCCTCGATGCGCTCCTCGTCGCGCCCGGCGAGCATCGGCGCGACGTGGTCGCGCAGGTACGAGGCCACCGCGAGCTCGCGCCCGTTGAGGGTGGCGTCGCCCCAGCCGACGATGCCGTCGCCCGTGACGATCTTGAGGGTGACGAAGTTGCGCCCCGGGCTCGTGACGTCGACGGTGACCTGCTCGATGCTCATGGGGCTCCTCCGTTGGAGTGATAACTTGCGTTCCGCATCGCGGAACGTTAATATCGCAATCCGGACCACGGTAGCAGCCCGCGCGCGTTCGCCGACAGGAGCAGGAGCACCCGGATGAGCGGATCGGACGACACGGCCGCACCCGTCGGCAGCGTCGACAAGGCGCTGCACCTCATCGAGCTGCTCGCCGAGGCGGGCCCGGACGGCATCGCGCTCGGCGCGCTGGCCAGCGCCGGGGGCTACACGAAGACCTCGGCGCACCGCGCCCTGCAGGCGCTGCGGCACCGCGGCTTCGCCGAGCAGGACGACGAGCAGCGCTACCGGCTCGGGCCGCGACCGTCAGCGCTCGTCGAGCGCTACCAGCGCGCGCAGAACCTGCCGTCGCTGTTCCGCACCGCGCTGCTGCGCATCTGCGAGCGCACCGAGGAGCTCGTCCACCTCGGGGTGCTCGAGGGCCGCTCGGTGCTCTACCTCGACAAGGTCGAGCCCGAGCGCCCGATGCGCGTCTGGTCGCAGATCGGCCGGCACGCGCCCGTTGCCACCACCGCGCTCGGCCGGGCGATCATGGCCGCCGAGGGGGTCGGCGACGACCGCCTCGACGCCTACCTCGGCAGCGCCGCGCCGGATGGGCTCCCCCGGTTCCGGCGGGCGGTCGCGGCGGCGCGCGAGCACGGCTGGGC
This sequence comes from Microbacteriaceae bacterium PS02343, assembly GCA_029959365.1. Classification (GTDB taxonomy): domain Bacteria; phylum Actinomycetota; class Actinomycetes; order Actinomycetales; family Microbacteriaceae; genus Arenivirga. The sequence continues at coordinate 5,949 of JASCOA010000033.1, forward strand.
GATCGAGCGCGAGGAGAACGAACCGGGCATCTGCTGCGTCGGCGTCGCGCTCGTGCGACCGCAGGGGCCGCCGGTCGCCGTGAGCGTCACGGGGCCGACCTCGCGCATCGGCGAGGAGCGCCAGGCCCGCTTCGGCGCGCTGCTCGTCGAGGAGCTGGAGCGCTCGGCGCCGGCCGGCTTCGCGGTCGTGCGCCCCTGAGGCGGGGCCGGCCGGGCTGGGATCAGTGCAGCTCGGCGAGCGCCGCGGCCAGCGCATCCGGATCGGTCGTCGGCAGCGCGCAGACGAAGTCGCGGCACAGGTAGGCGGTGGCGCGGCCGTCCTGGGCGGGGCGGTCGGCGAGCAGGGCGAGACCCGCGTCCGCGAGGGCGCGCATGCGCCGCTCCGGCAGCACGACCGCGGTGGCGCCCGTGCGGTACCAGGCCCGGCCGATGCCGGCGATCGCGGTCGGGGCGGTCGCCGCATCCGCTTCGGTGACGACGAGCTGGGCGCCGGGCTCGAGCAGTCGCGAGGCGACGGAGAGCATGGCCCCGGAGGCGAGCGGACGCCGCAGCGCCGACTCGCCGAAGCGCGCCACGACGGCCTCCGCGGCGGCCCGGTACTCCGCGCGCCCGGTCAGCTGGTGCGCGAGCAGCGCGGCTTCGGCGACAGCGCTGAGCCCGGAGGGGTAGGCGCCCTCGGAGGGGTCGGCGGGCAGGGCGACCCCGGCCGCCGCGAGCACGGGGTCGGCGCCTCCGGGCGCCACCGGCAGCCCGCCCGGCACGAGGCAGGCGTCGATCAGCCCGAGCGCGACGCTCGCGTAGCGCGGGTCGCCCGTCGCCGTCGCGAGCCGCAGCAGTCCCGTGGCGAGCAGCCCGTGGTCCTCGAGCGTGGCGACGGCGTCGGAGCGCACCGCGTCGAGGCTCGCCCGCACGAGACGGCCGCCCGGCAGCACGTGCAGCTCGAGCAGGTGATCGGCCGCGCGCCGAGCGGCGGCGAGCCATTGCGGTCGCTGCCAGAGCGTGCCGGCCTGGGCGAGGGCCGCGATCGCGAGACCGTTCCAGCCGGCGAGCACCTTGCCGTCGACCGCGGGGGCCGGTTGCGCCGCGCGGCCCGCGGCGTCGAGCGCGTAGTAGCCGCCCTCGCTGCGCACGCCGTCGACGGGGCTCTCGCTGTCCTGCGCGCTGCCGAAGCCGCCGTGGGGGCGTTGCAGCGATCGGATGAGGAACTCGGCCACGCCGAGCGCCAACGGCATCACCGCCGCCCCGTTGAGCTGGCCGACCGCGGTGAGGGACTGCAGCAGCAGCGCGTTGTCGGTGAGCATCCGCTCGTAGTGCGGCTCGCTCCAGTCGCGCCGCGTCGCGTAGCGGAAGAAACCGCCCTCGAGCGGATCGCGCAGCGGCGAATCCGCCATGGCGAGCAGCCCGCGCTCCGCGAGCGCGAGCGCTCCGGCGTCGCCGGCCGAGCCCCGCTCGAGCAGGAACTGCAGCGCCGGCACCGAGGGGAACTTGGGGGCGCCGCCGAAGCCGCCGAACTCGTGGTCCTCCTGCGCCGCCAGCTCGCGCACCGCCGCCGCGAGCTGCTCGCGGGTCGGCAGCGGTGCCGCGTCGGGGGCGGCGGATGCGGCGAGCGCCGTCGCGATGCCCGTCGCGTTCGCGTGCACCTCGGAGCGTCGCGCGGTCCACGCGTCGTCGACGGCCTCGAGCACCTGGCGGAAGGAGGGCTGCGAGCCGACCGGCACCGGCGGCGAGTAGGTGCCGGCGTAGAAGGGGCGGCCCTCGGGCGTCGCGAAGGCGTTGAGCGGCCAGCCGAGCTGCTCGGTGAAGGCACCGGCTGCGGCGAGGAAGCTCGCGTCGACGTCGGGGTGCTCCTCGCGGTCGACCTTCACGGCCACGAAGCGCTCGTTGAGGTAACTGGCCAGCTCGGGGTCGGCGAAGCTCTCGCGGGCCATGACGTGGCACCAGTGGCAGGTGGCGTAGCCGATCGAGACGAGCACGGGCACGTCGCGTCGGGCGGCCTCGGCGAAGGCCTCGGCGCCCCACGGCCACCAGTCCACCGGGTTGTCGGCGTGAGCGCGCAGGTAGGGGCTCACGGCCGCGCTGAGGCGAGAGGGCATCCGTCCACTCTCCCACGCACATCCGCTCGGCGCATCGGCGGACCCCGGGAGAGAGGTCGCTCCGCCGCGCTCCGAGCCGCCTGGGCGCGCATCCCTAGCCGCCTCCGACCGCCCGCACAGGCGCCCGCGCCTACCCTCGGAACGTGGACAACGACCGCCCTCCCCGAGATCTCGTACGCGCCACGGTGCCCGTCGCCGTCGATCCGCAGGTCGTGGGCGAGATCACGCGGCTGCGCGACGAGTTCACCGCGTTCATGCTGCAGTACAAGTTCGGCATCGACGAGATCCTCACCAAGGTGTCGATCCTGCGCGAGGAGTTCGGTCTGCGGCACGACTACAACCCGATCGAGCACGTCGGCTCGCGGCTGAAGAGCCCCGAGAGCATCATCGACAAGGTGCAGCGCAAGGGCGTCGAGCCGACCTTCGACGGCATCCGCGCCGCGATCCACGACATCGCCGGTGTGCGCATCACCTGCAGCTTCGTCTCCGACACGTACCGGGTGTTCGAGCTGCTCACCCAGCAGAGCGACATCACGGTCGTCTCGGTGAAGGACTACATCGCCGAGCCCAAGGAGAACGGCTACAAGAGCCTGCACGTCGTGCTCTCGGTGCCCGTGTACCTCGCCGCGGGACCGGTCGACGTCATCGTCGAGGTGCAGATCCGCACCATCGCCATGGACTTCTGGGCGAGCCTCGAGCACAAGATCTACTACAAGTACGACAAGCAGGTGCCGCAGGCGCTGCTCGACGACCTCACCGAGGCCGCGGTCACGGCGAGCCGTCTCGACGCCACCATGGAGCGGTTGCATCAGGAGGTGCGCCTGCTCGACGAGCCGGCCGCCGAGCCCTCGACGGACGGCGCCATCGTGCCCGACGACAGCGCCATCTGGCAGTTCCAGGCGGTGCGCCGGCACCTCAGCGAGCAGCTGCGACCGGATGACGAGCACGGCTCCCGCGACGAGCCGGAGCCCCCGCGCCGCCGCCTCGTCTGAGCCGCGCGCGCGACGCGCCGTCCGAGGCGCGCACACTGGAGAGCCGGGCGCCCGCAGGGTGTTAGCGTCGCAGCAGCACCGGTCTCCGCCGCCCCACGGCACGCCGGAGCAGCACCCCACGAGGAGAACCCCGACTCCATGACGCCCCCGATCGAGCGCGCCCCGCGCCGCGAGCACGCCGCCGTCGCCGACGCGCTGGCCTCCGCGCTGCTCGCCGACCCCGTCTACGCCGACATCGTGCTGCCCGGCCAGCACCGGCAGCGCGCGCTGCGGCGCTTCCTCGCCGCGGTGCTGCGGTCGGCACCGGCCGACGGGCTCATCATCGATGCGACCCGCGACGACCGCGGCCGCATCGTCGGCGCCGCCGTCTGGCAGCGCAGCGCGGTCGGTCGCGACAGCGCCGTGCTGGCCCAGCTGCCGCACCTGCCGGCCTTCCTCGGCGCGCTCGGCCCGCGCGGCGTGCTGCGCGCGGCGCGCACGCAGCGGGTGCTCGAGCGGCACCGGCCCGTCGAGGCGCACTGGTACCTCTTCGCGCTCGGGGTGCGCCCCGAGGCGCAGCGCGCCGGGCTCGGCACCGCACTGTTGCAGCACCGCCTCGACGAGCTCGACGCGGCCGGCGAGGCCGCCTACCTCGAATCCGCCTCGGCGCGCGACCGCGCGCTGCTCGACCGCCTCGGCTTCGTGCCGGGCGCGGTGATCCAAGGGCTGGCATCCGCTCGTCCCGTCGCCATGTTCCGACCGCACGCCCGCCGCGTGCGGCGGGCCGCCTGAATCCCGGTGGCCATCCGCATCGAGGTCGCGACCCGTCGCGACCTGCCCCAGGTCGCCGCGCTGCTCGCGACGGCCATGGAGACCGACGCGATCTTCCTCGACGTCATCCCGCCCCGCGAGCGCCGACGCGAGGCGATGCTCGGATTCTTCGAGGCCTACGTGCTCACCTACTCGGGACCCGAGCGGGCCATTGACGTCGCCCGCCGCGACGACGGCGTCATCGTCGGCGCCGCCACCTGGGCGTACAACCGCGCGGGCCGCGACAGCCGGTTCGGCGAGCAGCTCGCCCTCGCGCCACGCTACCTGCGCGCGCTGGGACCGCTCGGCGTGATCCCTCCCTACCGGGTGCAGAAGGTGCTCGAGCGGCACCGCCCGCTCGACACCCACTGGTTCCTGTCGGCGGTCGGCGTGCTCGGCGCCGAGCGCGACGCGGGCGTCGGCACGGAGCTCGTCGGCTCCCGGCTCGCCGCCATCGACGACGCCTACGAGGACGTCTACGTCGAGTCGTCGACGGTGCACGACCGGCGCTTCTTCGAACGGCTCGGCTTCCTCCCCGGCGCCGTGATCGAGGGGCTCGACCACGCCCGACCGGTCGGCATGTTCCGGCCGCCGGCACGCCGACGCCGACGCAACGATGCCGACTGAGGCCCGTCGCGCGAGCGAGCGCGTGAAGGGGATCGGGCGATGACCGTCTCGATCCGATCCAGCACCCGCCAGGACCTCCCGGCGATCGTGCAGCTGCTCGCCGAGAGCCTCGAGGAGGACCCGATCTACCTCGACATCCTGCCGGCCCGGCCCGGCAGGCGCCGGGCGCTGGAGCACTTCTACGTCGCCTACCTGCGCGCGCTCGGCGCGCAGCGCGGCATCGTCGACCTCGCGCTCGATGCGGAGGGAGGCCTCGTGGGCGTCGCCGTCTGGGAGCGCTCCCCGGTGGGCAACGACAGCGCCTTCCTGCCGCAGCTGGCGAACACGCACCTCTTCCTGCGCGCCCTCGGGCTGCGCGGCATGCTCCCCGCCAAGCGGGTGCAGGAGGTGCTCGAGGCGCATCGGCCGGTCGACCCGCACTGGTACCTGCCCGTCGTCGCCGTGCGACCCGGGGCTCGGCGGAACGGCGTCGCGACGGCCCTGCTGCGGCACCGCCTCGACGAGCTCGACGCGCAGGGCCTCGCCGCCTACCTCGAGTCGGGCACGGTGGACGACCGGCGGTTCTTCGAGCGCAGGGGCTTCATCCCCGGCGCGGTCATCCTGGGGCTGCCCGCCTCGCGCCCGGTCGGCATGTTCCGGGCCCCCGGGCGGCGCGGCGCTCGCTGAGCCGCGGTCGGCGGCGATCGCGACACCTGCCGGTTACCCGGCTCCGCTACGGTGTTGCCACCCGAACCACCGAAGGATCACCCGATGCCCGACGCCGCCGAGCGGCCGGTGATGCGGCGCTCCCAGCTGAGCGTGCGCATCGAGACCGCCACCCGACAGGACTTCGCGGAGATCGCCGCGGTGCTGGCGATCGCCTACGCCGACGATCCCGTGCACCGCGACATCATCACCGAGCACCCGCGCCGCGACGTTCGGCTCTGGCGCTACTTCGAGACCCTGCTGCGCGCCACCGACAACGACCGGCTCGAGGTCACCGTGGCGCGGCGCACCGACGACCGCATCGTCGGCGTGAGCGTCTGGCAGTACATGCCGGTGGGCCACGAGGGCGAGATGCCGGGGCTGCTGCCGCATCTCGGCGGGCTCATCCGCGCGCTCGGCCTGCGCAACCTCGCTCGCGCGCTGCGCGTGCAGCGCTCCCTGCAGCGGCACCGGCCGGTCGACGAGCACTGGTACCTGCCCTTCGTGGGGGTGCTGCCCGAGGTGCGCCGCAACCGCGTCGCCACGGCGCTGCTCGGCACCAAGCTCTCCCAGCTCGACGAGCTGGGCCTGCCCGGCTACCTGTACTCGCGCACCCCGGCCGACCGGCGCTTCTTCCAGAACCTCGGCTTCGGCCACGGCGCGGTCGTCGGGTCGCTGCCGAGCGCCCGCCCCCTGGCGATGTTCCGTCCGCCGGCCCGCCGGCGGCGACGCTGACGCTCGCTGCCCGAGCCGGCGAGCGGATGCGGGCTACAGCCCGATGAGCGCCTCCACCGGCCCGCGCGCGAAGTAGAGCACGAAGCCCGCGGCGACGATCCAGAGCAGCGGAGCGACCTCGCGGGCCTTGCCGGAGAGCGCGCGCAGCACGACCCACGACACGAAGCCCGCGCCGATGCCGTTGGCGATCGAGTAGGTCAGCGGCATGACGATCACGGTGAGGAACACGGGCAGCGACACCGAGAAGTCGCTCCAGTCGACGTCGCGGATCTGCGCGATCATCATCGCGCCGACCACGACGAGCGCCGCTGAGGCGACCTCGGAGGGCACCATCTGGGTCAGCGGCGTGAAGAACAGCGCCACGAGGAACAGCGCCCCGGTCACCAGGTTCGCGAGCCCGGTGCGGGCCCCCTCGCCGACGCCGGCGCCCGACTCGACGAAGACCGTGTTCGAGCTCGCGCTGGCGGCACCGCCGGCGACCGCGCCGATGCCCTCGACCACGAGGGCCGAGCGCAGGCGCGGGAACTCGCCCTTCGCATCCGCCAATCCGGCCTCCTTCGACAGGCCGGTGAAGGTGCCCATCGCGTCGAAGAAGTTCGTGAAGACGAGGGTGAAGACGAGCATGAGCGCGGCGAGGGCGCCGATGCGCTCGAAGGAGCCGAAGGAGACCTGGCCGAGCAGCGACAGGTCGGGCAGGCTCACGACCTGGGTCGGCAGCACGGGCACGTTGAGGTTCCAGCCGGTCGGGTTCTCGCCGCCGTTGGAGGCGCCGACCTGGAACACCGCCTCGGCGACGACCGCGAGGACGGTGCTCGCGACGATGCCGATCAGCAGGGCGCCGCGCACCTTGCGGGCCACGAGCACGCCCGTCACGAGCAGCGCGATGACGAAGACGAGGGTGGGGATCGTCGCGACCGAGCCGTCGATGCCGAGGTCGACGGGCGGCGAGCCGAGGCCGGTGGCGCGCACGAAGCCGGCGTTGACGAGCCCGATGAAGGCGATGAACACGCCGATGCCGACCGAGATCGCCACCTTGAGCTGCTGCGGCACCGCGGTGAAGATCGCGCGGCGCAGGCCTGTGGCCGCGAGCAGCACGATGACGAGGCCGTTGATGAGCACGAGGCCCATCGCCTCGGCCCAGGTGACCTCGCCGACGACCGTGACGGCCAGGAAGGAGTTGATGCCGAGGCCGGCCGCGAAGGCGAAGGGCAGCCGCGCGACGAGGCCGAAGAGGATCGTCATGAAGCCGGCCACGAGCGAGGTGACGGCCGCCACCTGCGTGAAGCCGAGCTGGGTGCCCTCGATGTCGATGCCGCCGGACAGGATGATCGGGTTGAGCACCACGATGTAGGCCATGGCGACGAAGGTGACGAGACCTCCGCGCAGCTCGTTCCCGATCGAGGAGCCGCGCTCCGTGATCGAGAAGAAGCGGTCGAGACGGGAGCGGATGGAGCTGCTGGCGGCCACGAGGGTCCTCACGTGTTGCTGGGGTGGAACCGGAACAGCTTAGGCGGATGCGGGCGCGCCCGCGCGAGCCGCTACCGTAGTCGGCGCCCCATCCCGCCCCTTCCCCATCGAGGTCGCACACCCCATGCCCCTGCCCTGGACCCTGCACGCCGACGGCAAGACCGTCGCGCCCGACGCGATCGTCGCCCCGAGCGAGCGCCTCAGCTGGCCCCGCACGATCGGCCTCGGCGCCCAGCACGTCGTCGCCATGTTCGGCGCCACCTTCCTGGTGCCCGCGCTCACCGGCTTCGAGCCGACCACCACGCTGCTCTTCTCGGGCATCGGCACGATCCTCTTCCTGCTCGTCACGAGGAACCGCCTGCCCAGCTACCTGGGCTCGTCCTTCGCCTTCATCGCGCCGATCCAGGCCGCCGTGGCCGAGCAGGGCACCGGCAGCGCGCTCTTCGGCATCATCGTGGTGGGGCTCAGCCTCGCCCTCGTCGGCGTGGTCGTGCAGTTCACCGGCACCGGCTGGATCGACGCGCTCATGCCGCCCGTCGTCGCCGGCGCCATCGTCGCGCTCATCGGCTTCAACCTCGCGCCGGCGGCCTTCAACAACTTCCAGGCGGCGCCGCTCACCGCGGTGATCACCCTCGCGGCGGTCGTCATCAGCGCCGTGCTGTTCAAGGGCATCCTCGGCCGGCTGTCGATCTTCATCGGCGTGATCGTCGGCTACATCGCCGCGCTCATCCAGGACGAGATCGACTTCTCGAAGGTCGCCGACGCCGCCCCGTTCGGCCTGCCGCCGCTCGAGTTCCCGACCAACCCCGTCGTCGCGCCCGAGGTCTGGGCCGTGCTGCCCGCCTTCCTGCCCGTCGTGCTCGTGCTGGTCGCCGAGAACGTCGGCCACATCCGCGGTGTCGGCCAGATGACCGACCCGTCCGTCAACAAGCTCACCGGCCGCGCGCTCATCGCCGACGGCGTCGCCACGGTCATCGCCGGCAGCGGCGGCGGCTCGGGCACCACCACCTACGGCGAGAACATCGGCGTCATGGCCGCCACCCGCGTCTACTCGACGGCCGCCTACTGGGTCGCCGGCATCGTCGCGGTGCTGCTCTCGCTCTCCCCCGTCGTCGGCGAGGTCATCAACTCGATCCCGCAGGGCGTGCTCGGCGGCGTGACCACCGCGCTCTACGGCCTGATCGGCATCATCGGCATCAAGATCTGGACCGACAACAAGGTCGACTTCGCCAAGCCGGTCAACCAGTTCACCGCGGGCACCGCGCTCATCGTGGGCGCCGGCAACTACCTGTGGTCGTCGGGCTCGCTGACCTTCAACGGCATCGCCCTCGGCACCATCGCGGCCATCGGCGTGTACCACCTGATGCGCGGCATCGCGAAGGTGCGCGGCACCGGCTGACGCGACCCGTTGCACGACGCATGCCCCGCTCCCGGTGGAGCGGGGCATGCGTCGTTCAGGCGGTCTCGAAGCGCGCCTCGCCGCGCTCCGGCAGCGCCGAGCGCAGCCGCGCGAGCATGCTCTCGCTCATCGGCGGCAGCGCGTCGAGCGCGAAGAAGCGCGCCTCGCTGTTCTCGCCGTCGGCCGGATGCGGCTGCCCCGACACCCAGCGGAACCGGAACACGAGGTCGAGGTACTGCGACTCGTCGCCGTTGCCGTAGGTCATCGGCGGCAGCGTGTTCACCCAGGCCAGGCGCTCGGGCACGGCCACGACGCCGGCCTCCTCGAGCACCTCGCGGGCGGCCGCGACGGCGGGCTGCTCGCCCGGGTCGATGATGCCGGTCACCGGCGTCCACGCCCCGTTGTCGCTGCGCCGCACCAGCAGCGCCTCGGTGCCGGCCGCGCCCTCGCGCAGCACCACCGCGGTCACACCGCTCAGCCAGAGCAGCTCGGTGCCGATGCGCTCGCGCAGGGAGAGGATGAAATCGGGGGTCGCCATGCACCCACCGTACGACCGAGCGGATGCGCGCGGCCCGCATCCGCCCCCCGGCTACACTCGGGGCACCCCGCCAGCCCTACCGGAGGACGCCGTGACCTGGTCCGCCCCGCAGGACACCCCGCCGACGGTGCGCATCGCCGCGCACCGCTCCGCCATGCTGCCCAGCGAGCGCCGCGTCGCCGACGCCATCGCCGCGCAGCCCGAGTCGCTCGTCGAGCTGACCGCGCAGGAGCTGGCCGAGCGCATCGGCGTCGCCCGCACCACGGTCATCCGGGCCAGCCAGAGCCTCGGCTACAGCGGCTACACGCAGTTGCGCCTGGCCCTCACCCGCGAGCTGGCGCGCTCCGCCTCGCAGCCCCGGGTCGTCGGCGAGGGCATGCTCGGGCGCCTGCGCGCCGAGGTCGAGGAGCTCGCGGCGGGCCTGCACCGGCTCACCTCCACCCTCGACGAGGCCTCGATGCAGCGCGCGGTGGCACTCGTGGCCGGCGCGCCGCGGGTGCTCGTCCTCGGCGGCGGGCTGTCGGCGACGATCGCCGAGGACCTCTCGATGCGGCTCACGGGCATCGGGCGCACCGCGGAGTACCTGCTCGACCCGATCAGCCAGCAGATCGCCGCCGTGCAGCTGCGCGAGGGCGACGTGGCGCTGCTGGTCAGCGGCACCGGCTCGACCCAGTCCAGCCTGGCCGCGGCGCGGGCCGTGGCCGAGTCGGAGGGCTCGCTGGTGCTCATCACCTCGTTCGCCCGCTCGCCGATCGCCGAGCTCGCCGACGTGCGGCTCGTGGTCGGCCCCGTGCAGCAGGGCTTCCGCGACGAGCTCGTCCGCCGCACGCGCGTGCCGCACGCGATCCTCGTCGAGTTCCTCATCGAGCGGGTCGGCGAGGCGCTCGGGCCGCAGGCCGCGGCCATGCACGCGCGCGCCATGGCGATCCTCGCCGACAACATCGGCGAGTAGCGGGCTACTCGGCCGGAGCCGCCGCCACCTTCTCGAGGTCGCCGTTGAGCACGGCGAGCGTGGGGCCGGCCGGGTTGAAGAGCAGCCCCTCGACGCTCGGGGCGTTCAGCACCGAGCGGGCGTGCTTGGTGAAGGGCACCGGCACGGCCATGTGCTTCGGAGACCACGCCCACACCTCGGCGGGCGAGGTGAAGGCCGCGGCGTAGCTGCGCCCGTCGGGCGCCTTGACGCCGGCGACCGCCAGGTCCTTCGCCGCGGGCGGCTGGCCCTCGACGGTCTCGCCCTTGCGCTCGACGGCGAGGAACACGGTCTCGGTCTCGGCGAGCACGCCCAGCACCGCGTTCAGACGGCCCTCGGGCTTCGTGGCCAGCGCCTCCTTGAGCGCCTCGTTCGCGCCCGGCTCGACGGGCAGGCCGCGCACGATCTGGTCCTTCGGGATCACGATCGAGGCCGAGCCGGAGCCGGCGTCGATGATCACGCCCTCGTACTGCTCGCGGGTGGCGAGCCGCAGGGCGCCCAGCGCCGGCTGCACCATCGAGCGCACGACCTCGCCGTCCTTGTGGGCCTTGCGCAGCTCGGCGTTCGAGGTGAAGACGAGCAGGAAGTTGCGACCGTCCTCGGCCCGGCGGCTGGCGACGGCGATCGTGGAGTCGCGCTGCACCTTGCCGTCCTCGATCTTCAGCTCCGAGGCGCTGATGTCGAGCAGCAGCTGGCCGCGGGCGGCCTGGCGCAGCACGTCGGCGAGCGCCTGCGGGCTGTTGCCCTTCGCCCAGCGCTGCAGCGACGCGGCCACGTCGGCGTGGTGCGGCCCGACGGGAGCCTTGGGCGCCTCGGGCACGGGCGCGCTCGGCATGGCGAAGGAGAGGTTCGCGGGGTCCGCGCGGCCGACCGTGGTCGTCGTGAAGGGCATGCTCGGGGCCGAGGGCTCCACGGCGGGCGACTCCGCGGCCGCCGGCTCCGCGTCGGGCGACTCGCTCGCGGCGGCGTCCTGCGACTCGGGCTGGGGCTCGTCGGGCTCGCGCCGCTTGCGGTTGAAGAGTGCCATTCGATCGACGCTACAGGGCGGCGGTGAACGTCAGGAGAGCGGATGCTGCGCCCACCGCGAACAGCGCTCAGTCGCGGGCGAAGAGCGCGGCTCGGTTGGGCGAGAGGTCGGCCCAGGCGGCGTCCGCGGCATCGCCGAGCCGTGCATCCGCTTCGACGATCTCGGCGGCGGCCAGGCGGCCGGCCGCCGCTGAGGTCTGGATGCCGTAGCCCGACTGCGCTGCCAGCCAGAAGAAGGTCTCCACGTCGCCGTCGCGGCCCATGACGGGCGCGTGGTCGGGGCTGTCGACCCGCAGGCCCGTCCAGGAGCGGCGCAGCTCGAGGCCGAGGTCGGTGAGGGCGCCGACGCGGCGCAGCGTCTCGTCGACGACCTCCTCGCGCGGCTGCGCGTCCTCCGCGGGGCTCGGAGCGTCCTCCATCGGCGAGGCGAGCAGGCCCTCCTCGTGCGGGCGGAAGTACACGCTGTCGCCGGCGTCGGCGAACATCGGGGCGTCGGAGGGCACCGTGCCGGTCTCGATGCCGGCGATCGCCACGGTGCGCCGCAGCGCCCGCAGGCCGCGCGGCCGCAGCCCGGCGAGCAGGGCGACCTCGTCGGCCCAGGCGCCTGCGGCGTTCACGAGGTAGCCGGTCGAGACGTCGCCGCCCTCGGTCTCGAGCACCCAGCTCGAGCCGCGCCGCTGGATCTCGCGCACCCGCCAGCCGGTGAGGATGCGGGCGTCGCGCTCGCGGGCCGCCTCCTCGTACGCGCGCAGCAGCAGCGGCACGCGCACCTCCTTCGAGGCGTCGTCGATCGCGGCGGCCGTCAGCAGGTCGCGGCGCAGGAACGGCAGCAGCTCGCGCACGTGCTCGGGGTCGATGCGCCGCAGGCTCGGGTCCGCGGCCAGCATCGCCGCGATCGGGTCGGCCGGCGCTTCGGTCTCGCCCCGGGCGATCGACGCGGCAGCGGTCGCGTCGGGTGCGAGCGCGCCGATGACGAGCGGGCGCGGGCTCAGGATGCGCTCGCCCAGCCGATCCTCGATCGCGGGCATCAGCTCGAGCGTCGCCGCGGTGAGCGCCTGCACCGGCGCGGGGCCGTAGCTCGGCTGCATCTGCTGCGCCGAGCGCGAGCTGGTGTGGTGGGCGAGGCCCTGCTCGGCCTCGACCACGATCACGCTGGCCTCCTCGGCGAGCGCCGCGGCGAGGGAGAGTCCGGCGATGCCGCCGCCGATGATCGTCACGTCCGCGGTCTGCCTGGCCATGCCGCAACCGTAGTGCGCCGTGCGAACTACGATTGACGAGCCCATGAGCGACCTCGTCATCCACTACCCGCCCGAGCTGCCCGTCAGCGCGCGCAAGGACGACATCGCGCGCGCCATCCGCGACAACCAGGTCGTGATCATCGCCGGCGCCACGGGCTCGGGCAAGACCACGCAGATCCCCAAGATCTGCCTCGAGCTGGGTCGCGAGTCGATCGGCCACACGCAGCCGCGCCGCATCGCCGCCCGCACGATCGCCGAGCGCGTGGCCGAGGAGCTCGGCAGCGAGCTGGGCGGCCTCGTCGGCTACCAGGTGCGCTTCACCGACCAGGTCAGCGCCGAGACGCGCATCAAGCTCATGACCGACGGCATCCTGCTCGCCGAGCTGCAGCGCGACCGCGATCTGCGCAAGTACGACACGATCATCATCGACGAGGCCCACGAGCGCAGCCTCACCGTCGACTTCCTGCTCGGCTATCTGCAGCGCCTGCTGCGCCGGCGCCCCGAGCTCAAGGTGATCGTGACGAGCGCGACGATCGACCCCGAGAGCTTCGCCCGCCATTTCGCCGACGCGAGCGGCGAGCCCGCCCCGATCATCGAGGTCTCCGGCCGCACCTTCCCCGTCGAGATCCGGTACCGCCCGCTCGCGGTCGACCGGGCGGAGACGGACGATCCGGATGAGGACGGCGGCGCCGGCCAGGACCGCGATCTGAACGAGGCGATCGCCCAGGCGATCGCCGAGCTCGAGCGGGAGGACTCGGGCGATGTGCTCGTCTTCTTCAGCGGCGAGAACGAGATCAAGGACGCCGAGGAGCACCTGCGCGGCCGGCTCGGCCAGGGCACCGAGGTGCTGCCGCTCTACGGCCGCCTCTCCGCCGCCGAGCAGCACCGGGTCTTCGAGCGGCGCCCCGCCGCCGTGCGCCGCCGCATCGTGCTCTCCACCAACGTGGCCGAGACGTCGTTGACCGTGCCGGGCATCCGCTACGTCGTCGACACCGGCACCGCGCGAATCAGCCGGTACTCGACCCGCGCCAAGGTGCAGCGCCTGCCCATCGAGGCGATCAGCCAGGCCAGCGCCAACCAGCGCTCGGGCCGTTCCGGCCGCACCAGCCCGGGCATCGCCATCCGCCTCTACTCGGAGGAGGACTTCGGCAAGCGCCCCGAGTACACCGAGCCCGAGATCCTGCGCACGAACCTCGCCGCGGTGATCCTGCAGATGATCTCGCTGGGCCTCGGCGAGATCGAGCAGTTCCCGTTCCTCACCCCGCCCGACTCCCGCGGCGTGCGCGACGGTCTCGGCCTGCTCAGCGAGCTCGGCGCGATCGACCAGGACTCGAGGATCACCCGCACGGGTCGCGACCTGTCGCGCCTGCCGATCGACCCCCGCTTCGGGCGGATGGTCGTCGAGAGCCGCAAGCACGGCGTCAGCCGCGAGGTGCTCGCCATCGTCGCGGGACTCAGCGTGCAGGACGTGCGCGAGCGCCCGGCCGAGCGACGCGGGCACGCCGACCAGCTGCACGCGCGCTTCACCGACAAGTCGAGCGACTTCGTCTCGCTGCTCAACCTCTGGAACCACCTGCAGGAGCGCCAGAGCGAGCTCGGCAGCAGCGCGTTCCGCCGCGAGGTGCGCGCGGAGCACCTCAACTACCTGCGCATCCGCGAGTGGCAGGACGTCTACCGCCAGCTCGCCCGCATGGCGCGCAGCCTCGGGCTGGAGATCGGCGAGCCCAGCACCGACGCCGACGGCATCCACAAGTCGCTGCTCGCCGGCCTGCTCGGCCAGATCGGCCTGCGCGACAACGGCAAGAAGGATTACGCCGGCGCACGCGGCACCCGCTTCGTGCTGTTCCCCGGCAGCGCCCTGTCGAAGGCGCAGCCGGCCGCGATCATGAGCGCCGAGCTCGTCGAGACCAGCCGCCTCTTCGCCCGGATGAACGCCGCCATCGACCCCGCCTGGGCCGAGCCGATCGCCGGCGACCTCGTCAAGCGCACCTACAGCGAGCCGCGCTGGGAGCGCAAGCAGGGCGCCGTCATCGCGGACGAGCGGATCACCCTGTTCGGGGTGCCGATCGTGCCCCGCCGCAAGATCCAGTTCCGCCGCGTCGACCTCGACTACTCGCGCGACCTCTTCATCCGCCACGCCCTCGTGCAGGGCGAGTGGGACGAGCGCTACGCCTTCGAGCGGTCCAACGCGAAGCTGCGCCGCGAGCTCGAGCAGCTCGAGGAGCGCACCCGCCGCCGCGACCTGCTCTACGACGACGAGGCCGTGTTCGCGTTCTTCGATGCGCGCATCCCCGCCGACGTCGCGACGGTGCGCGACTTCCAGGGCTGGTGGAAGACCCTGCCCGACCAGTCGATCCTGACGATGACGATGGACGACCTCGTCGAGCGCGAGGAGATCGACGAGCTCGCCGACGAGCGCGAGGCCTACCCCGAGCAGTGGCGCCAGGACGACCAGGTGCTGCGGTTGCACTACCACTTCGAGCCCGGTGCCGACGACGACGGCGTCACCGTCATGGTGCCGCTGGCGCTGCTGCCGGGCCTGCGCGCCGAGGGCTTCGACTGGCAGGTGCCGGGGCTGCGCGAGGAGCTCGTGACCGCGCTCATCAAGACGCTGCCGAAGGGCATCCGCCGCAACGTGGTGCCCGCCGGCGACTGGGCGCGCCGTCTGCTCGCCGAGCACGTGCCGGCCGAACCGGACGGGCGCGAGCTCGTGCAGGTGCTCGCCACGGCGATCCGCACCGCCGCGCACACCCCCGTCGAACCGAGCGACTTCGAGGTCGACCGGCTGCCCGCCCACCTGCGGGTCACCTTCCGGGCCGTCGACCACCGCGGCAAAACGGTGCGCGATGAGAAGGACCTCGCGGCGCTGCAGGGCGCGCTCGCCGAGCGCAGCCGCACGAGCGTGGCGAAGGTCGCCGCCGCGGCGCCGAAGAACGACCTCGAGCGCGCCGGCCTCGAGCGCTGGGACCTCGACGCGCTGCCGCAGGTGCTCGACGTGAAGCAGCCCGGCGGCGTCGTGCGCGCCTATCCCTCGCTCGAGGACGACGGCAGGACGGTGTCCATCCGCCTGCAGTCCACGCCCGAGGCGCAGCAGCGGGCGCACCGCCGCGGCGTGCTCCGGCTGCTGCAGCTCGCCACCCCGAGCCCGGCCGGCTACGTGCTCGAGCACCTCACGGCCAAGGAGAAGCTGCTGCTCGCGGCGGGGCCGTACGTCTCCGCGCGCGCGCTGATCGACGACGCGCTGGCCGCGTCCATCCGCCATCTCGTCGACGAGCGGATGCACGGCGAGCTCCCCTGGGACCGCACGGCCTTCGAGGCCCTGCGCGACCACGTGAACCAGGGCGTGCTGCCCACCCTCGACGCCACGATCGAGGTCGTGCTGCGCACCCTCGCCGAGGCGCAGGCCACCGAGAAGGCGCTCAAGGGCGGCACGAGCCTCGCCCTGCTGCCGGCGCTGAACGACGCGCGGGCGCAGCTCGGCGGCCTCGTGCATCCGGGCTTCGTCTCGGCCGTCGGCGTCGCGCGCCTGCGCGAACTGCCGCGCTACCTGCGCGGCCTGCAGCAGCGCCTGCAGAAGCTGCCCGAGAACCCGGGGCGCGACCGCGTGGGCCAGAACGAGGTCGAGTCGGCCACCCGCCTCCTCACCGAGGCCGGCGGCACCATCCCACTGCCCGCCGAGGCGCCCGAGCGCCTCGTGCGCACGCGCTGGCTGCTCGAGGAGCTGCGCATCAGCGTCTTCGCGCAGACCCTCGGCACCGCCGAGCCCGCGTCGCTCAAGCGCGTGCGGCAGGCTCTCGAGGGCAAATGACCGAGCTGCGCACGGAGAGGCTGCTGCTGCGGCCGTTCCGCGCGAGCGACGAGGCCTTCGTGCTCGACCTGCACGCGCGCCCCGAGGTGATGCGGTTCATCGGCGACGGACGCCCGAAGACGACCGGCGTGCAGGCTCGCCAGGCGATCGAGCGCTTCAACAGCTTCGGCGACGCCCCGCTCGGCGCCTGGGCGATCGAGGGGGCGGACGAGCGGATGCACGGTGCCGTGCTCCTGAAGGACATCCCGTCCTCCGGCACCGGCGAGCCCTCCGGCGAGATCGAGATCGGCTGGCGGCTGCATCCGGATTCCTGGGGTCGCGGCATCGCATCGGAGGCGGCCCGCCGCGTGCTCGACCACGCATGGGCGGGCGGGTTGACCCGGCTGGTGGCGGTGACGCATCCGCTCAACCTGCCGTCGCAGCGGCTCGCCGAACGGATCGGGATGCGCGCGCAGGGCGAGACGGACGCCTTCTACGGCGTCACCTGCTCGCTCTTCACGATCACGCGTCCAGCGATCGCACGGTAGAGCGCCAGCCGACGCCCGGGGTACAACGCCTCCCCTCACGGGAACTGGGTCGATCGCCCCAGTTGCCCACCATGTGGCGCTCAGATCCTCGTTCGGAGCGGGCGACGCCCCCTCCTTGGGGTAGGTGAGCATCCCTTGTTTTCTCCTGAAGAGCGACTTATCCTCATTTCGTCGGGGTACGGGACCTTCGACATCACCTACCAATCAACGGGGGCGGCGCAGGCCGTGCCCCGCCGAGCTGTGCTCGGATGCCGAGGAGAACACTCATGTCGAACAGCGCCCACCGCGGCAAGCCGCGTCGCCGGCCCGCGATCATCGCCCTCATCACGCTCGGAGCCCTCGTGGCCGGCGGCACCGCCGCGTACGCGTACTGGACCACGACCGGTTCGGGTACGGGCAGCGCAGCGACGGGTACGAACCAGACCATCACGGTCAACCAGACCACGACCGTCACCGGGCTCGCGCCGGGCGTCGCGCCGCAGTCCCTGGCCGGCAACTTCACGAACCCGAACCCCGGCCCCGTGTCGGTGGGCGCGGTGACCGCCACGGTCTCGATCGTCCCCGCTGTCACCGGCTGCACGTCCGCCGACTACGCGATCACCGGGACCGGCACCGTCGCGAACGGCGGCGTCGTGCCCGCGGGCACCAACGTCGGCTCGTGGACCGGCCTCAGCATCGCCTTCGTGAACGCGACCGACCGCAACCAGGACGCCTGCAAGAACGTGCCCGTCACGATCACCTACTCGGCGCCCATCCTGCCCACCCCCTGACCGCGGCTCGACCAGCAGAAGAGGGAGCAGTCCCGACCCGGAGACGGGTCGCGATGACGCACGCACATGAGGCACTCGGCATCACGCAAGCGGCACGGCCGCAGGAAGGCGTCGGCGGGCGACCGCCGGCGCCTCCTGCTGCTGCCCGCGCTGATGCTGAGCCTCGTGCTGGGTCTGCCGACCAGCGCCCTCGCCTACTGGACGACCACGGGCAGCGGGCAGCGCACCGCCACCACCGCGACGCTCGCTGCGCCCGCGAGCGTGACGGCGACGTCGACCGCGGGCAGCAACTCCGCGACGATCACCTGGACAGCCTCGCCCAGCGGCGCACCGACCGGGTACCGGGTCGAGCGCTCCGCGAACGGCGGCGGCTCCTGGACCACCGCCTGCGCGCAGGCGAGCTACCCCACCGCCGGCTCCTGCACCGAGAGCGCTCTCGCCAACGGCACCTACCAGTACCGGGTCGTGGCGCTGAAGGGCAGTTGGACGGCGCCGCGCTCTGCGGCGAGCTCCATCACGATCGCTCGTGACACGGTCGCGCCGACGGTCACGATCGATCAGGCCCCGGCGCAGGCGGATCCTGCTCGCACCCAGCCCATCAACTTCTCGATCGTCTTCAGCGAGCCGGTGACCGGATTCACGTCCGCCGGCATCCAGATCTCTCTCGGCGCCGGCGTGAGCGGCCCGGCCTCGGTGACGTTGTCCGGGAGCGGCAGCACCTACAACGCAGCGATCGGCGGACTGGGCAATCCGGTCGGATCCATCGCAGGTGGCACGGTCAGAGCGACCGTTCTCGCGAATCAGGCGATCGATGTCGGCGGTAACGGCAACGGCGCCTCGACGAGCACCGACAACGTGGTGAGCCTCGACACGATCGTGCCGGTGGCTCCGGCAGCTCCGACGCTCAGTCCTGGCTCGGACAGCGGCCGCTTGAGCGACGATCGCATCACGAACGTCCTCACCCCGACGTTCACCGGAACGGTGCCCGCAGGCGAGGTCGGCTCCACGGTCACGCTGTCCCGCTGGTCCGCCGCCACCGGGGGCTCGCAGACCATCGTCGGCACTGGCATCGTGTCGGCTACCGGGACCTACAGCATCACCTCCTCGACGACGCCGACCTCGACGGCTGCCGACGGTGTGGTTTATCACTACGCGGTCTCGGTCACCGACAGGGCTGGCAACGTCGGCCCGGAGGGCCCCCGGACGTCGATGACGCTGGACACGATCGCGCCGGCGGCGACCGTGACCGCCGGCAGCGTCAACCTGCTCGCCGGTTCGGTCAGCGTCAGCGGTGCTCGCGGCGCGACGACCAACGATCTCGCCGCGCTCAACGGCGGCACGCTCACGCTCACGTACTGCGGCGTCAGCACGGTCCCCTGCCCGGCAGCGAACGTCATCGCGACCGGCACACTCACCGGCACATCCGCTACGTGGAGCACGACTCAGACCGGGGTCTCCTTGCTCGGGCTCTCCAGCGTCTACGTGAACGTCGCGCAGACCGACGTCGCAGGCAATACCGGCCGCATGCCGGCGAGCTTCCGAGCCGGATCGCTGCTCGGATGATCCCCCTCCGCTGGTGGGGCGCCGTCTGGTTCATCGGGGTCCTCGCGCTGCTCGTCCTCGGCGTCCCCTCCCCGCCCGGACCCCTCGAGGTGCGCCAGACCGGCGTCGTTCGCGACCTGCTGCCCGGCGACGTGCGCGAGCTGCGCGGCGTGATCGACAACCCCAACTGGCTGCCGATGACGACGGTGCGGCTCGAGGCGCAGGTCACGGGTACGAGCGAGCCCGGTTGCGGCCCCGAGTACTTCGCGATCGAGGGCTCGCCGCTCGCGCTCGAGCGGGCCGTCGACCCGGGCCGCGCGAACGCGGAGTGGTCCGGTCTGCACGTCTCGTTGCTGCCCGAGGCGGCCTCGGTCGACGCCTGCCAGGGCGTCGAGGCGACCATCGATTACACGCTGCGCTGAGCCGCGGGGGACGCCCGGCGTCACGTGTCGTCACCCCGCGTCACGAACCCCTCGAAGGGGTCTCGAGCGCGCGACAGTGGACTCCTGTCGCTCGGGAGGAGGCCCACGATGGCACGACGTCGCCGCACGCTGCACCTGCTGCTGGGCATCCCGCCCCTCGGCGGCCACCGCGCCGCCTGGCTGCGCGAGGAGCTGCCGCCCGAGGCGCAGGGCGACCCCGCGCACTTCACCGCGCTGGCCCGCCTCGCCGAGGCCGCGAAGCTCGACGCCGTCGTGCTGCCCGACGCCGCGGCGCTGGCCGACGACCCCGCATCCGCTCCCCCGGCTCGGCTCGACCCCTCGGTGCTGCTGGCCTCGCTCGCCTCGGCGACCGAGCGCATCGGCCTCGTGGCCGGCGCGAGCACGAGCACCGCGCACCCCTTCGAGGTGGCCCGCCGCATCGCCTCGCTCGACCTCGTCTCGGGCGGCCGCGCCGCGCTGCTCGCCACCAGCGAGTTCGCCGAGGCCGCCGCATTGAACGTCGGCGACGATCCCGCCGCCCTCCGCGAGGAGCGGCACCGCCGCGCCGCCGAGTTCCTGCATGTGGTGCACCGCCTCTGGGACAGCTGGACCCCGGGCGCCGTCGTCGGCGACATCGAGCACGGCCTCTTCGCCGACCCCGAGCGCATCGCCCCCATCGACCACCACGGCGAGTTCTTCGACGTGCGCGGCCCGCTCCCCGTACCGCGCGGCCCCCAGGGCCGCCCGCCGGTGCTCGTCGCCGCCGGCAGCGATCCCGAGCGCGCCCTCGCGGCACGGCACGGTGAGATCGTGCTCGGCGGCGACGGGCTGCTCGAGCGCGCCGTCACCGCCTACAACGAGGTGAAGGCGCGCGCAGCCGCGATCGGCCGCAGCCCCGATCGCATCCGCGTGCTCGGCCGCATCGCCACCGTCATCGGCGACACCGAAGCGGATGCGCGGGCGCGGCTCCGCGAGCTCGATGCGCACCTGCGCGAGGACGGCGAGCCCCTCGGCGCCGCCGGCTGGGCCGAGGAGGGCCGCGGCGGCGTGCTGCTGGTCGGCGCCCCCGAGCAGATCGCCGACGAGCTGGCCCGCCGCTTCCGCGCCGGCGCCGCCGACGGCTTCGTGCTGACCCCCGACGCGTTCCCCTCCGGCGCCCACGCGCTGCTCGAGCAGGTCGTGCCGATCCTGCAGCAGCGCGAGCTCTTCCGCACCGACTACGAGGGCTCCACCCTGCGCGAGCACCTCGGCCTGCCGCAGCCCGTGCTGAGCCGGCACGCGGCCGCGAGCGCCTGACGGCGCGCCCTCCCTCGTCGCGGCGAGGCGAGGCGGGAGCCGTACGACGACGGCCCCGATGAGCATCCGCGCCCCGGGGCCGTCGTCGTCGTGCTGCGCTCAGCGGCGCAGCGCCTTGCGGGCCAGCCAGTTGCCGAGCAGCTGCACGAGCTGCACGAGCACGATGATCACGATCACTGCGACCCACACCACCTCGGTGTTGTAGCGCTGGAATCCGTAGGAGATCGCGAAGTTGCCGAGTCCGCCGCCGCCGACGATGCCCGCCACCGCGGTCATGTCGATCACCGCGACGAATACGAAGGTGAAACCGAGGATCAGCGGCCCGAGCGCCTCGGGGATCACGAGCGTGCCGAGGATGCGCCACGGGCCCGCGCCGGAGGCCCGCGCCGCCTCGATGACACCCGGTTCGATGGTCACCAGGTTCTGCTCGACGATGCGCGAGAAGCCGAACATCGTGGCGATCGCGAGCGGGATCACCGCCCGCTCGGTACCGATGTACCCGCCCGTGAGGAGCACCGTGAGCGGCTGCACCGCGGCGATGAGGATGATGAACGGGATCGGGCGCACGATGTTGACGATCACGTTGAGGGCCGCGAAGACCGCGCGGTTCGGCAGCAGCGAGCCCTGACGGGTCGCGTACAGGGCGAGCCCCAGGGCGAGACCGAGCAGCCCGCCGATGAGCAGGGTGAGCGAGACCATGTAGCCGGTCTTGCCGAGCGCCTCGATCAGCAGGGGCAGGTGGACGTCGCCCTCCCAGGTGTTCCTCATCGGCTCTCCTCCTTGACCTCGGTGATGGCTCGGAGCTCGGCGATCACGGCGTCGACGCCCGCATCCGATCCGGTGAGCTCCAGGGTCAGCGAGCCGAACGCGCGCTGCTGCAGCGCGCCGATGCCGCCGAAGAGGATCTCGAAGCGCACGCCGTGGCGCGCGACGTCCGAGAGCACGGCGCCCAGGCGTCCGTCCTCCCCCACGCGCGCGGTGACGATGCGCCCCTCGTGACGGCCCTGCAGACGCTCCAGGTCGCCCGCATTCGGTTCGTTGTGCACGACGCTGCTGACGAAGCGCTTCGCGGTGTCGGTGCGGGGATGCGCGAAGACCTCGTAGACGCTGCCCTCCTCGATCTTGCGACCGGAGTCGAGCACGGCCACGCGGTCGGCGATCGAGCGCACGACCTCCATCTCGTGGGTGATCACGATCACGGTCACGCCGAGCTCGCGGTTCACCTTCCTGAGCAGGTCGAGCACGTCCTGGGTCGTCTCGGGGTCGAGCGCGCTGGTGGCCTCGTCGGCGAGCACGATCGAGGGGTTCGTGGCCAGCGCGCGGGCGATGCCCACGCGCTGCTGCTGCCCGCCCGAGAGCTGGTCGGGGTACGAGTAGGCGCGGTCGAGCAGCCCCACGAAGTCGAGCAGCTCGGCGACGCGCGCGTCGCGCCGCTCCTTCGGCCATCCGGCCACCCGCAGCGGATACGCCACGTTGCCGGCCACGGTGCGCGAGCGGAACAGGTTGAAGCGCTGGAAGATCATGCCGATGCCGGTGCGCACCCGCAGGAACTGGCGCTCCGTGAATCCGCTCACATCCGTGCCGTCGACGACGATGCGGCCGCTCGTCGCGCGCTCGAGGCCGTTGACGAGCCGCACGAGCGTGCTCTTGCCGGCGCCCGAGTAGCCGATGATGGCGAAGATCTCACCGCGTTCGACGGTGATGTCGATGCCGTCGAGCGCGGTGACGTCCTTGCCGTCGACGCGGTACTGCTTGGTCACTCCGTGGAGTTCGACGATGGCGGCCACGCCGCTCCTCTCAGTCCGAAGGCGGGGCCGGGCGGCAGCCCGACCCCGCCGGGGATCGTAGTTCGTGGACGGCTCAGTCGGCCGCAGCCGCCTTGCGGGCCTCGACCTCGGCGAGGGCCTCGCGCACCTGCTCGCCGTCCTGGTCGACGATCACCGCGGTGCCGCCGGACTCCTCCACCACGATCTCGGTCACCTCGGGCGAGTGGTAGAGCTCCCAGACCTTCAGGTAGGCCTCGTTGTCGATGTCGTCGGCGTTCGCGACGATCACGTTGATGTAGGGCCAGCTCGCCGGGTCGGCCGGATCGACCGAGAAGATCGCCAGCTCGGGGTCGAGACCTGCGTCGGTGGCGAAGCCGTTGTTGATGATGGCGCCGTCGACGGTCGGCAGCGCGGCGACGGTCTGCGCCGCCGCGATCGGCGTCACGACGACGCGCGAGGCCGCCTCGTCGATGTCGGCAGGGGTCGGGTCGACGTCGTCACCGACCGTCAGTTCGATGAGGCCTGCGGCCTCGAGCACGCGCAGGGCGCGACCCTGGTTGCTGGAGTCGTCGGGCACGACGATCTCGGCGCCCTCGGGGATCTCGTCGACCGAGGTCCAGCGCTCCGAGTAGATCGGCAGCGGCACGATGATGGTCGCGCCGATGGGCTGCAGGTCGTCGCCGGTGGCCAGGTTGTGGTCGGCGAGGAAGTCGATGTGCTGGAACGCGTTGATGTCGATCTCGCCCGAGGCGAGGGCGGGGTTGGGCACGGGGTACTCGGTGAACGGCACGATCTCGAGGTCGATGCCCTCCTCGAGCGCGAGCTCCTGCAGCACGGGCCAGTGCCCCTGCGAGGCGTCGGTGGTGCCGAGCTTCACGACGGTGAGCTCATCGCCGGCGGCGGTGGTCGCCGCGTCGCCTCCGCTGATCAGCTGCGGCACGACGATGGCCGCGCCGATGCCGACCACGGCGACCGCGCCGATCGCGATGAACAGGGGGGTCTTGCTCTTCTTGCGCTCCGGCAGGGTGGGCGCGGACTGCGGGTTCGTCATGGTGGTGGTTCTCCTGGTGCTGTGTGCTCCGGTCGCGGGTTCCGTCCGGCCCATCCAGCGTGCAACGATCGCGCCGGCCGCGACGAATCGGCCGTCGCGGGGCGTCATGGAGCGAGCGGATGCGCGGTGCGCGCCCGCCGCATCCGCTCGCCCCCGCTCCGCGCGCGGAAGAAGGGGCCCGGCCTCCCGGCCCGGCCC
>JASCOA010000034.1 GCA_029959365.1 Microbacteriaceae bacterium PS02343
GCCCAGAGGTTGAGGTTGCTGACGATGTTGCTGATCTTGATCGAGACGTAGTCCACGTCGTCGCGGCACAGCAGCCGGTCGATGCCCTCGAGCCGGCGCTGCGCCTCCGCCTCGCCGAGCACGGCCTCGCCGAGCAGGTTGATGTTGAGCCGCACGCCCGGCGTGCGCAGCTTCTCCATCGCGGCGCCGAACGCCTCGGGCGTGGCGTCGACGATGAGGTGGCCGACGAGCTCGCGCAGCACGCGCCGGGCGATGTGCACGATCGGACGGGGCAGGAGCCGGGCGCTCGGCCCACCGGCACCCAGCACGGCCTGCAGCCCCAGCGGCAGGAACTTCGGCGGCGGGCTCGCCAGCCGTGCGAGCTCGCGGGCCGCGGCCTTCGAGTCCTCGGGCCGTACGACGCGGTCGACGAAGTCGATGGTGAAGCGCAGGCCCTCCGGATCCTC
Source organism: Microbacteriaceae bacterium PS02343 (assembly GCA_029959365.1). Taxonomy (GTDB): domain Bacteria; phylum Actinomycetota; class Actinomycetes; order Actinomycetales; family Microbacteriaceae; genus Arenivirga. Next base: position 447 of record JASCOA010000034.1, read on the forward strand.
GAGCGCGCGGGCCAGGAGGGCGGCGGAGCCGCGCGGCTTGTGCGCCGCGGCCTCCTCGCTCCAGCGGCGGGCGAGGGCGACGACCTCCTCGGTGAAGGCGTCGTCAACGATCGCGGGTCGCTCGACGGTCTCATCGGTCACGAGGTCGGCGCGCTCGATCGGGCGCTCCTCGGGTGCGGCGCGGTCCTGCATCCGCTCAGCATGTCCCGCCCGGCTGAGGGAGCGTTGGGCATCGTGATGCCGTTCCCCTGAGCGCCGGCCCCGCGCATCCGCTCGCCGTTCACCACCACCGCTAGAAAGGTGCGATGGCCGGAGAGCAGCGCGAGCGGATGCAGGACCTCGGCGCGGGACCGGACCCGGGCCCCGAGGGCGAGCTACGGCGCGACCGCCGCATCGAGGGCATCGAGCTCACCCACTGGTACACCCCGTGGGGCCGAGGGCTCGCGGCACTGGCCCGGTGGATCGGCGAGCGTCTCGGTCCGTACGCGGCGCTCATCATCACGCTCGTCATCGGCGCGGGCATCGCGTTCGCGCTCAGCGCCGCGGCCGTCGAGATCTACGACGCCGTCACCGACGAGGACGGCGTCGCCGGGGTCGACCAGCCGCTGCTCGACCTCGCGCTGGGGCTGCGGCATCCGCTCGCCGAGCAGATCGTGACGGGCTTCACCGACATCGCCGGCACCACCCTCATGCCGATCATCGCCGTCCTGGCGGCGGTCGTGCTCGGCGTGCACCGCCGCTCCTGGACGCCGGTCGCGCTCATCGTCGCCGCGGGCGGCGGTTCGCTGCTCATGACGATCGCCGGCAAGGAGCTCATCCAGCGCGAGCGGCCCCCGCTGTCGAGCGCCGTGCCGCCCTTCGAGCACTCACCGTCCTTCCCCAGCGGGCACACCCTCAACGCCGTCGCCGTCATCGGCGTCATCGCCTACCTGCTGCTACTGCGACGCAGCACCCGCAGGGCCCGCGTCGCGCTCGTCGTCGGCGCCGTGCTCTTCGCAGCCCTCGTCGGGCTGAGCCGCGTCTACCTCGGCCACCACTGGTTCACGGACGTGCTGAGCGGATGGGCGCTCGGCGCCGCCTGGCTGGCCCTCGTGATCACCGCGCACCGCCTGTACCTCACCGCCCGGGAGCGAGCGGACAGGTCGCGCTCGTAGGCTGCCGCGCATGAGGATCGCGATCACCGGGGGCACGGGCTTCGTCGGACGGAACCTGGCGGAGCGCTTCGCGCCGGAGGACGCGGTGGTGATCTCGCGCCGGACGGGCGTGGCGGTCGACGACGTCGCGGCGCTCGCCGAGGCCTTCGCCGGTTGCGACGCCGTGGCGCACTGCGCGGGCATCAACCGCGAGATCGGCGAGCAGACCTACGACCGGGTGCACCGCGCCGGCACCGCCGCGGTGATCGAGGCGGCCCGGATCGCCGGCGTGCGCAAGATCGTCATGCTCAGCTTCCTGCGCGCCCGGCCCGGATGCGGCTCCGAGTACCACGAGTCGAAGTGGGACGCCGAGGAGATGCTGCGCGCCTCGGGGCTCGACTACACGATCCTCAAGGCCGGCATGATCTACGGGCGCGGCGACCATCTCGTCGACCACCTCAGCCGCATCGTGCAGACCATCCCGCTGTTCGCCAGCGTCGGCCTGCGCGAGCGCAGCATCAGCCCGATCCCGGTCGAGGAGCTCGTCGACGTGCTCGTCGCGGCGCTCGGCGACCGGCTCCCCCGCTCCACCGTGGCCGTGCGCGGCGGCGAGACGCTGCTGCTCAGCAAGGCCGTGCGCCGGGTGGCCGCGCTCGTCGGGCGGCGGGTCGTCGTCGTGCCGATGCCGGTCGCGTTCCACCGGCTGCTCGGCGCGCTGACCGAGGCGGTGATGCAGGTGCCGCTCGTGGCGACCGCGCAGGTGCGCATGCTCGCGGAGGGCGTCACGCACGCCGCTCCCCCGACCGCGGAGCTGCCGGACGACCTGCGGCCGCGGCAGCCGTTCGACCAGGCTCGCATCAGCGCGGCCCTGCCGCCGCGCGGCGGCTTCACCCTCGCCGATCTCCGCCTCGGCCGCCGCTGAGGCCGGCTAGGTCTCAGCCGTCGGAGAACTTGCGGCCGGAGAGCGCGCGCATCCCGCCCATGATGTGCAGGAATCCGCGCAGGCCCTCCGGCGAGACCTCGGCGACGAGCCGCAGGAAGACGTCGTCGGCCGCGAGCAGGCCCGCGCCGATCTCGGCGGAGCCGTCGCCGGGCACGATGTTCACCGCGCGGCCGTCGGTCGCGCTCGGGACCCGTCGCACCAGATCGCGCTCCTCGAGCGCCGTGACGATCGCCGAGGTGCCGGCCGGGCTCAGCTGCAGCGCCTCGCTCAGGTCGACCTGGCGCACCGGCGCACCGCGAGCATGGGCGCGCAGCACCTGCGCGAGCGCGAGCATGGCCATCGCCGAGAGGCCGAGGGCGCTGCCGGCGCGTCGCCAGAGCAGCATGTCCGCCTCGCGGAACTCGAGGAAGACGTCGAGGGCGGCGGATGCCGGGTCCGGGTCGTGCTCGGCGGCGCTCATCGGGCGATGCGCCACGATCGATCGCGGGGGTCCATGGCGCTGCGGTCCGCGATCGTGTGCATCCGACGATCCTGCCTCCGCGCGCCTCCTCCGAGCGCGGGCGTAGAGCTGGCGCACACCAAGACGTCGCTGATCAGCCGCCCAGCACCTCGGTGACCAGTCGCAGCAGGTCCGGCAGCGGCGCGGGCGGCGCATCCCGCCACCAGAGCAGTCGCACCGGCACGGGCGGGGCGTCGCGCAGCAGTCGGTAGACCACGCCGGGGCGCCGGTAGAGGTGCACGGTCGACTCCGCCGAGACGCCGACGAGCTGCCCGGCGGCGATGTTGATGAGCCAGTCGTCGACCGAGCGGATGGAGCGGAACGCCGGTGCCTCGCCGCCCCGCCACAGCTCGGCCGTGGTCGTGCTCGTGCGGGTATCGACACCCACCGTGCGCCCGGCCAGGTCGGCGAGCGAGAGGCTGCGCCGACGCGCGAGCGGATCGGCCGAGGGCAGCGCGGCCCAGCGCCGTTCGACGCCGACGAGCGCGCTGTCGAAGCGCGCGTCGTCGACCTCGATGCGCACGACCGCGATGTCGGCGCTGCCCTCGGCGAGGCCGGCGGTGCGCGTGTTCTCGTTGACGAAGACCAGCGGCAGCCCCGGGCGCAGCTCGGCCCAGCGCCGCTGCACCGTCGCCGTGCTGCTGCCCAGCGCCGACCATGCGTAGCCGATCCGCAGCTCGCGCTCGCCCTCCGCGGCGAAGCGCTCGAGGTCGCCGACCTCGGCCAGCACCCGGCGCGCCCGCTCCAGCACCCCGGCGCCGACGGCGGTCACCGTGACCGAGCGGGTGGTGCGCCGCAGCAGTCGCTGGCCCAGCGACGACTCGAGCGCGGCGACGGCGCGCGAGACCGAGGCCTGCGAGACCCCGAGCGCGAGCGCCGCGTCGGTGAAGCCGCGCTCGTCGACCACCGCGACGAGCGCGCGCAGCTGACGTAGATCGACACTCATGCGAAGAACGTATCAATGACCGAGCGGATGCATTTCTCGAATCAGCCGCGCGGCCCCATGCTCGCTCCATGGCCACCTCCGCCCGCATCCGCGTCACCGGCATCGCGATCGCGCTCGGCGGCGCCGTGAGCGCGCAGAGCGGCGCCGCCTTCGGCTCCACCGCCTTCGCCGCCGTCGGCCCCATCGGCGTCGTCGCGGTGCGTCAGCTCATCGCCGCGGCCGTGCTGCTGCCCGTGGCCCGGCCGCCCGTGCGCAGCCTGCGCTGGTCGCAGTGGTGGCCGTGCCTGGCGCTGGGCGGCGTGCTCAGCATCATGAACTTCGGCCTCTACACGGCCGTCGAGCGCCTCGGGCTCGGGCTCGCGGTCACCCTCGAGTTCCTCGGCCCCCTGGCGCTGGCGCTCCTCGCCGGCCGACGGCTCGTCGACGCGGCCGGCGCCGTGCTCGCGCTCGTCGGCATCGCGATGCTGCTGCAGCCGGGGCCGTCCAGCGATCCGGTCGGCATCGGCGCCGGACTGCTCGCGGCGGCGGGCTGGGCCGCCTACATCCTGCTCGGCCGCGTGATCGGCCAGCGCCTGCCCGGCCTGCAGGGCCCGGCGCTGGCGACCGCGACGAGCGCGGCGACGACCCTGCCCATCCTCATCCTGCTCTGGTCGCAGTTCACGCCCGCGGCGCTGCTCGCCGCCGTCGTCGCGGGCGTGCTGAGCTCGGCGATCCCCGCCTCCGCCGACGTCATGGCGCTGCGCCGTTTGCCCACCTCGTTCTTCGGGGTGTTCATGAGCACGCATCCGCTCATCGGCGCGCTCATCGGCTTCCTCGCCCTCGGGCAGTCCCTCGCGCCCGTCGCGGTCGTCGGCATCGCGCTCGTGGCGCTGGCCAACGCCGTCGCGGTGGGCCTCGCGACGCTGCGGCGAGGCGCCGCGGAGCCCGTGCCCACGTCCGAGCCGGCGACGGCCTCGATCGCGATCCGGTCGTCCGAGCGCGATTAGCGCGGGTGCCCGGACCTGCGCCGGTCCGCTGCTCGCGGCCTCCATGCGTCGTGTGAGGCGCTCTGCGGCGACCCGACGGGGCGCACGCTGGAGGCGTGGACGATCTGGAGCGCTTCGTCAGGGCGCAGAGCGACGGCGTGTGGGAGCGCGCCGTCGACGAGGTGCGACGAGGGCGCAAGACCGGGCACTGGATGTGGTTCGTCTACCCGCAGCTGCGCGGGCTCGGACGCACGTCGACGTCGGACCGCTACGGGCTCGCCGACGTCGACGAGGCGCGGGGGCTCCTGACACATCCCCTGCTCGGTGCGCGACTGCGCCTCGCGCTCGAGGCCGCGGCCGATGCACCGCATCCGCTCATCGTCTTCGGCGGCACGGATGCGATGAAGCTGCGCTCCTGCGCCACCCTCATGCTGCGCGCCGGCGACGAGCCGGCCGCGCGGCGGGTGCTCGACGCGCACTGGGCGGGAGCGGCCGACGAGCTGACGGACCGGCTGCTGCGCGGCTGAGCCGCCCCCGCGAAACGATCCGACCCGCGGCGCGCCGCAGCGGCGGCGGCGCGCCTGGCGGGGTTCAGTCCAGCCAACCCCGCTGCAGGGCCACGACCGCCGGCTGCTCGCGGCCGTTGACCGGCGCCACCCAGCGAGCGCCGTTAGCCAGCACCCGGCGGATCTCGCTCTGGTGGTAGACCGGGTACTCCTGGTCGCCGGGCGAGAAGTAGAAGATGCGACCGCGCCCGCGCGTGAAGGTCACGCCCGAGCGGAACACCTCGCCGCCGGCGAAGGTCGACAGGAAGACGAGGTCGTCGGGCTTCGGGATGTCGAAGAGCTCCGAGTAGACCTCCTGGCCGGGGATCGTGAAGCGCGGCGGCACGCCCTGCGCGATGGGATGCCCGGGGTCGACGGTCCAGACGCGCTCCTGATCGCCGTCGTTGCGCCAGCCGAGCGAGCAGGTCGTGCCCAGCAGGCGGATGAACGGCTTCGAGAAGTGCCCCGAGTGCAGCACGACGAGCCCCATGCCCGACTGCACCGCCCGCTGCACCCGATCGGTCACCTCGTCGGAGACCTCGTCGTGGGCGATGTGGCCCCACCACAGCAGCACGTCGGTGTCGTCGAGGCGCTCCTGCGACAGGCCGTGCTCGGGGTCCGCCAGCGTGGCGGTCTCGACCCGCGCATCCGGCAGCAGCTCGCGCAGCCCGTCGGCGATGGCGGTGTGGATGCCGCTCGGGTAGTGGCCGAGCACCGTCGCGTCGCCGCGGCTCTCGTGCACGTTCTCGTTCCAGACCAGGATGCGCAGGGTCACAGCGCGACCTCCCGTCCCTCGGCGGCGGACCGGTAGCAGGCATCGATGATGCGGGCGCGGGTGAGCGCGTGGGAGCCGTCGTGCCGGGTCCACACCTCCGGGTCGCGCACGGTGGCGATGAACTCCTCGACGACCGCCTCGTGCCCGCGACCGGCGACGGCGGGCGGCGAGTAGTCGGCGCCCTCGCCCTCGCGGAACACCCGGATCTCGCCGACCGGCGTGTCGGTGGCCCCGCGGATGATCAGCTCGGCGCCGCCCTCGGAGCCGAAGACGGTGAAGTCGATGAGATCGACCGGGTCGCGGTAGGCGGCCCACGACGACTCGACCACGAGCGTGCCGCCGCCCTCGAGGCGCAGGAACGCCGACACCAGGTCCTCGACCTCGAAGGGCGAGGTCAGCTCGTCGACGGGCACCCCGACGGCGCCGCCGAGCCCGCGCGGGCCGAGCTCCGAGTGGGTCGCCGCGCTCACCGCGACGACCTCCGGCTCGCCGAGCAGGTGCAGCGCGTAGTCGAGCACGTGCACGCCGAGGTCGGCCATGGGGCCACCGCCGGACATCTCGTGGTTCGTGAACCAGCTGCCGAGCCGCGGGATGCCGCTGCGCCGCATCCAGCTGGCCTTCGCGTGGTACGCGCGGCCGATCTCGCCGGCGTCGATCACCTGCTTGAGCGCCTGCACGTCGCCGCGGCGACGGTGGTTGAAGGCGACGTCGAGCACGCGGCCGGCCTCGCGGGCGGCGGCGACCATCCGCCCGCCCTCCTCGGCGTTGCGGGCGATCGGCTTCTCGCTCAGCACGTGCAGTCCGCGCTCGAGCGCGGCGATCGCGATGGGCGCGTGCAGGAAGGTCGGCACGGCGACACTGACGGCGTCGAGCTCGTCGAGGGCGACCAGGTCCTCCCAGTCCGCGAGCACGAGCGGCACCTCGAACTCCTGGCCGAGCGCGATGCCGAGCTCGGCCTCCTTGCCGGCGATCGCGACGACCTCGACGCCCGGCATGCTGCTGTACGCGGCGAGGTGCTGCTGGCCGGCCCAGCCCAGGCCGACGACACCCACCTTCAACGGCTGCTCGGTATCGATCGCGGTGATGGTCATCGGGGCCCCTTCGCTCGCCTGGCGACGGGCGAGCGCCCGCGTACGCGGCGACCCTACCGAACCGCGGTGGGGCAAGCCTCCATGCGGTGGGATTCCGTCGTCGTCGGCGCGAAACGCGACGGAAACAGCGCCGTCGTAACGTGCGGTCGAGCGGATGCGCGGGGCCGGCGCGCCCGCATCCGCTCGCTCCATCCGCTCCGACCGTCAGGACCCCCAATGCGCACCCAGGATCTCGCCCACCAGTTCACGATCGCCCTGCCGGCGTGGATCGACGAGGAGCTCGCCGACGTGCCCGAGGCCCTGCCGACGCGCGAGGAGCGGATGCGGCTGGTCAACCGGCTCGCGGCCCGCAACTTCCGCGAGGGCAACGGCGGGCCCTTCGCCGCCATCGTCGTCGAGTCCGCGACGGGCCGCATCGTGTCGGTCGGCGTCAACGTCGTGCTCGGCACCGGCATCTCCTCCGGTCACGCCGAGGTCACCGCGCTCGGCCTCGCGCAGGCCCGCCTCGGCAGCTGGGACCTCGGCGCCCCGGGCCTGCCCGACCACGAGATCGTCGTCAACTGGCGGCCGTGCGTGCAGTGCTACGGCGCCACGATGTGGTCCGGTGTGCGCACCCTCGTCATCGCCGGCTCGGGTCCCGAGCTCGAGGAGATCAGCACCTTCGACGAGGGCCCCATGCACGAGCAGTGGCACGCCCAGTTCGAGGAGCGCGGCATCGCCGTGGTCACCGACGTGCTGCGCGACGAGGCGATCGAGGTCTTCCGCGAGTACCGCGCGGCCGTGGATGCGGACTCGGTGGTCGTCTACAACGCCCGCGGGGCGGTGGGCTGAGGCTCAGCCCCTCCATCCATCCGCTCCCCGTCCGCGCTTCCTCCCTTGCGCGGAACGTCTTGCGCGGAACGGCGGAGCTTCGGCCCCATGCGGTGTGCCGAATGCAGTCGCCTGCGCGCCGAGGCCCGGATTCACGGGCCTCGTGATCTTCGCGCAGGCGGCATGTCCTGCATTCGGCACCGCGCGGGCGCGGGATCTCCGTCGTTTCGCCGATCGCCGCCCGATCCGGTCTGAAGGAGTTCTGGACCGAAGGCGCCTCCCTCGCGCGGGGCGCAGCGGTCGGGACGGCGGACCGGTCGTCTCGCGGCGCCGGGTCTCCTTCGGATCGGAAGGGGTGCAGGCGGCCGGGACGAACGGATGCGGGCAGCGGATGCGGGCGTCGAGCCCGCGCGAGCGGATGCGCAGTTCAGCTGCGGGCGTCGAGCACGGCCTGGTAGAGCTCGCGCTTCGACAGGCCGGTGGCGTCGGCGATCTCGGCCGCCGCGTCCTTGGTGCGGGCGCCGCCCGCGATGAGGGAGAGCGCGCGGCGCACCCCCTCCGCGAGGTCGGCGACCGCGGGCTGCGCGCCCTCGACGACGATGCAGATCTCGCCGCGCACGCCCTCGGCGGCCCACGCCGCGAGCTCGGCGGCGGTGCCGCGGCGCACCTCCTCGTGCAGCTTGGTGAGCTCGCGGCAGACCGCGACCCGTCGCTCGGCGCCCATCGTCAGCGCCAGGTCGGCGAGCGACTCGGCGAGCCGGTGCGGCGACTCGAAGAACACGATCGTGCGCTGCTCGCCGGCGAGCGACTCGAAGGCGCTGCGCCGCTCGCCCTGCTTGCGCGGCAGGAATCCCTCGAAGCAGAAGCGGTCGGTGGGGAGCCCGCTCAGCGCCAACGCCGTCAGCACGGCGCTCGGCCCGGGCAGCGCGGTCACCGTGACCCCGGCCGCAGCGGCCGCGGCGACGAGGGGGAAGCCCGGATCGCTGATCGCGGGCATGCCCGCGTCCGTCAGCACAAGCAGGTCGGTCCCGCGCGCCAGCTCGACGAGCTCTGCGGCCTTCGCGTCCTCGTTGTGCTCGTGCAGGGCGATGAGCCGCGGCCGCGACTCGACGCCGAGCGCCCGCAGCAGCTGGATCGTGGTGCGGGTGTCCTCCGCGGCGATCACCTCGGCGTTGCCCAGCGCCTCCACGAGCCGCCGGCTCGCGTCGCCGAGGTTGCCGATCGGGGTCGCGGCGAGGATGATCATCCGCCCATCCTCCCATCCGCCCGCTCGCCGCTCCGCCGCCCCCGCCTCCGCTCGGCACCCGCGATCACGCCGAAGAGCGGGTGCGCCCGGCAGGCGCCCGAGCGGATGCGCTCGGCCGGAACGCACGGACGCCCGCCCCGCGAGTGCGGGACGGGCGTCTCGAGCCGGCGAGCGGCTCAGTGCATGTGCAGACCGCCGTCGATCGAGATCGAGGCGCCGTTGACGTAGCCCGCATCCTGCGAGACGAGGAACTTGACGATCGCGCCGATCTCGTGCGGCGAGCCGACGCGGCCGACGGGCACGCGGGCCGACATGCCGTCCTTGCGCTCGTCGCTGAGGGTACCGCCCATGATGTCCGTGTCGAAGGGGCCGGGCAGCAGCACGTTGCAGGTGATGCCGTGCGGGCCGAGCTCGCGGGCGCCGCCGCGGGTGAGGCCCTGCACGGCGGCCTTGGCCGAGGCGTAGCCGGCCTTCGAGAAGGTGCCGCCGCCGTCGAGGGCGGTGACGGATGCCGTGTTGACGATGCGTCCGCCGAGGCCGTGGGCGATCATCCGCTCGCCGGCCGCCTGCATCATGAAGAGGGTGCCCTTGGCGTTGACCGCCATGACCTTGTCGAAGAGCTCGCCGGTGATCTCGAAGAAGGTGGCGGGGCTCGGGATGCCGGCCAGGTTCACCTCGGCGAGCACGGGCGGCAGCTGCGCGTCGATCTGCGCGAAGCCGGCGTCGACCGAGGCCTTGTCGGTGATGTCGACGACCGCGCCGAGGGTCTTCACGCCGGTCTCGGCGGCGAGCTCGGCGGCGAAGTCGACGACCGCGGGCTGCACGTCGAAGAGCGCGAGGCTCCAGCCGTCGGCGGCCAGGGCGCGGGCGACGTGGCGGCCCATGCCGCGCTCGCCGCCGGCGCCGGTGACGACCGCAGTGCGCTCGGTGGGGAAGGTGCTCATCGTGGGGAGGTCCTCTCGTCGTTGAGTGCCGGCACGTCGGCCGCACGGTGCGCGGGTCACCCCGCACTCGTATCCTATAGGAAATAGGGCGAGCGGATGCGGTCGGTCCTGCGACCCGGCGATCCACCCCGGGCGAGCGGATGCGGTCTCTGCCGCGAGCGCCCGGCCCCGCAACCCAGCCCCGCGCATCCGCTCTCCCTTAGCATCGGAGCCGTGACCGCCGCGCCGCCGCTCGGGCTCGCCCCGAGCGCGCCCGCCACCCTGCTCGACCGACTGCGCGCCGACCCGCGCCGTCGGCGCGTGCTGCGCTGGGCCGCGCCCGCGCTGGTGCTGCTGCTCGCCGCGGTCGCCCGGCTGTGGAACCTCGGCGAGCCGCACTCGCTCGTGTTCGACGAGACCTTCTACGTGAAGGACGCCTGGACCCTGCTGCACCTGGGGTACGAGGGCGACTGGCCGGACGACGCGAACGCGGCCTTCGAGGCGGGCGACGTCGACGGCTACTCGAGCGACCCCAGCTACGTGGCGCATCCGCCGCTCGGAAAGTGGTTCATCGCCCTCGGGCTCGCGGCGTTCGGCGCCGAGAACGCGGTGGGCTGGCGCATCGCCACGGCGCTCGCCGGTGTGCTGCTCGTGGCGCTGACCATGGTGGTCGCCAGGCTGCTGTGGCGCAGCACGGTGCTGGCGTGCGTCGCCGGTCTCGTGCTCGCGATCGACGGCGGCGCCATCGTGCTGTCGCGAGTGGCGCTGCTCGACGTGTTCCTGGCGCTGCTGGGCCTGCTGGGCGCGACCTTCGTGCTGCTCGACCGGCGCTGGGCGCAGCGGCGGCTGGAGCGCTGGCTCGCCCGACGCGACGGTCGCAGCACCGACTGGGGCCCGGCGTTCTGGTGGCGGCCGTGGCTGCTCGCGGCCGGTGTCGCCTTCGGCCTGGCCAGCGGCGTCAAGTGGTCGGGGCTCTACCTGCTGGCGGTCTTCGCCGTGTACTCGGTGGTCAGCGACATGCTCGATCGCCGACGCGCGGGCGTGCACTTCTGGTTCACCGGCACCGTCGCCGGACAGGGCCTGCCGAGCTTCCTGCTGACGGTGCCCGCGGCGCTCGCCGCGTACCTGGTCACCTGGACCGGCTGGCTCGTCACGAGCGGCGGCTACTACCGCGGCTGGTCGGCGGAGGCGGGCAACGCCTGGACCGGCGCGCTCTCGTGGGTGCCGCTGCCGTTACAGAGCCTCTGGCACTACCACGACAGCGTCTACCGCTTCCACGTGGGGCTCGCCGCCGAGCACGGCTACGCCTCCCCCGCCTGGCAGTGGCCGCTGCTGCTGCGCCCGACGAGCATGCACTACGAGGCGGCCGAGGGAGGCGGCACGGCCGCGCTCATCACCTCGCTGCCGAACCCGCTGCTCTGGTGGGGCGGCTTCGCGGCGATGGCCTGGCTGCTCTACCGACTCATCCGCTCACGCGACTGGACGCTCAGCCTGCCGCTCGTCGGCCTCGCCGCCGCCTGGCTGCCCTGGCTGCTCTACCCCGAGCGCACGATGTTCCAGTTCTACGGCATCGCCTTCCAGCCCTACCTCGCGCTCGCCATCGCGGCGGTCGCGGGCGCCATGCTCGCGACGCCCGCGCATCCGGTCCCACGACGGCAGACGGGCGAGCGGATGCTCCTGGTGCTGCTGATCGCCGCCCTCGTGGTGAGCGCCTTCTTCTACCCCGTCTGGACCGGCATCGAGGCCCCGATCGGCTTCCTCCGCGCGCACTACTGGCTGCCCGGCTGGATCTGACCGGGCGGATCAACCCTTCGGACGCGCCCCGTAGGTCAGTCGGCGCAGCAGCGTCTCGGCGGGACCGGCCCTGCCGGCCCGCTCGAGCAGCACCGCACCGAGCAGCGTGATCGCCCAGACGCCGACCGCCACGAGGTCCGCCACCGCGGTGCCGGCCGTCGCGCCGAGCCCGCCGGCGTAGGGGGCGAAGACGAGCACGAAGAGGAGGGACTGCGCGAGGTAGCCGCTCAGCGAGCGGCGGCCGAGCGCGGCCAGGGCGTCCGCGACGGGGCCGCGGCGCACCGCATCCGCCCCTCCCCGGGCCAGCACCAGGCCGATGAGGGCGAGCACGCCGACGGCGCCGGCGAGGCCGGTCACGCCGTGCAGGGTGGCGGCGCCGAGCTCCTCGAAGGGGTTCAGCACGGTCGCGCCGCCGAGAGCGAGGGCGATGGGCAGGGCGCCGAGCAGCGAGGCGCCGATGCCGACGATCGCGGCGAGGCGCAGCTGCGGGCGGTAGCGCCACGGCTCGTCGAGCACGCGGTGGCGGGCGAGCAGGGTGCCGAGCAGCGCCGGGCCGAGCAGCGCGGGCAGGTAGGAGACCGCGCCGAAGAGGCCGGGGATCCATTCGAGGGCCGCGCGCGAGCCGATGGCGCCGATGAGCGAGTCGGCGCTCGCCGAGCCCGGCTCCAGGCTCGCCGCGAGCTCGGGGCCCGCGAAGCTCAGCAGGCCGAAGAGCCCGTCGACCGCGGCGAAGGGCACGTAGAGCGCGATGCCCACCCACATGCAGGCCTTGACGACCTTGTCGCTCGATCGCACGAGCAGGATCAGCACGAGACCCAGCAGCGCGTAGGTGCCGAGGATGTCGCCCGAGAAGAGCAGGATGCCGTGCACCGCGCCGAATGCCAGCAGCCAGAGGTTGCGCTTGACGAGGATGCCGCGCGCCTGCGGCCACGGCGTGCCGAGCCGCTGCTGCCGCAGCACGAGCTGCGTCACGCCGTAGCCGAAGAGCAGCGCGAAGAGCGGCATGCTGCGGTTGTCGGCGAGCATCGCCACGAGCACGTCGGCGACACGGTCGATCGGCGAGGGGTCGGCCGGGCGCAGCAGCACGCCGCGCTCGCGCCCGAAGAGGTGGAAGGCGACGTTCGCGAGCGCGATGCCCAGCAGCATGAGGCCGCGGGCCACGTCGGGGCCGAGCGCGCGCTCGCCGCGCGGGGTGGCGGACGAGCGGATGGGCGGGGTCGCGAGGGGCTCCGTCATGCCCGTGACGCTAGCAGTCGCGAGGAGCCGTCAGCCGGGCCCCGCTCCGGTACCGTTTCCCCTATGGCAGACCGCGAGTACGGATTCAAGACCAGGGCGATCCACGCCGGCAACATCCCGGATGCGGTGAGCGGCGCCCGCGCCCTGCCGATCTACCAGACGAGCGCCTACGTCTTCGACGACACCGCCGATGCGGCGGCCCGCTTCGCGCTGCAGAAGTACGGCAACATCTACAGCCGCCTGGCCAACCCCACGGTCGCGAGCTTCGAGGAGCGCGTCGCGAGCCTCGAGGGCGGCCTCGGCGCCGTAGCGACCGCATCCGGTCTCAGTGCGCAGTTCCTCACCTTCACGGCGCTGGCCGGCGCCGGCGATCACATCGTCGCCTCCGCGAACCTCTACGGCGGCTCCATCACGCAGCTCGACGTGACGCTGCGGCGCTTCGGCATCGACACGACCTTCGTGCGCTCCTCCGACCCGGTCGACTACGCCGCGGCGATCACCGACCGCACCAAGGCCGTCTTCGCCGAGACCGTGGCGAACCCCTCCGGCGAGATCGCCGACATCGAGGGCCTCGCCGACGTCGCGCACGCCGCGGGCGTGCCGCTCATCATCGACTCGACGATCGCGACGCCGTACCTGAACCGGCCGATCGAGTGGGGCGCCGACATCGTCACCCACTCGGCCACCAAGTTCCTCGGCGGCCACGGCACCACGCTCGGCGGGGTCGTCGTCGAGAGCGGGCGCTTCCACTGGGCCAGCGACCGCTTCCCCCTCTTCGACGTGCCGGTGCCCAGCTACGGCGGGCTGAACTGGCACGGCAACTTCGGCGAGTACGCCTTCCTCACCCGGCTGCGCGCCGAGCAGCTGCGCGACATCGGCCCCGCGCTCGCCCCGCACTCCGCATGGCTGCTCGCGCAGGGCGTCGAGACGCTGCCGTACCGCATCCAGGCGCACGTCGACAACGCGCGCAAGGTCGCCGAGTGGCTCGAGGCGGACGACCGCGTCGAGGCCGTCTACTGGCCCGGCCTCAAGAACCACCCGCACTACGAGCGCGGCCTCAAGTACCTGCCGAAGGGCCCGGGCTCGGTGTTCAGCTTCGTCGTGAAGGGCGGCCGCGCCGTCGGCCAGACCTTCATCGAGTCGGTCGAGCTCGCCAGCCACCTGGCCAACATCGGCGACGCGAAGACGCTGGTGATCCATCCCGCTTCGACCACCCACGCGCAGCTCACCGAGCAGCAGCTCGTCGACGCGGGCGTGCTGCCCGGCGTCGTGCGCATCAGCGTCGGCATCGAGGACGTCGACGACATCATCTACGATCTCGACCAGGCCCTCGCCCGGGCCGTGAAGGAGTCCTGATGAGCACCGAGACCGTCACCGCGACCCTCGCCAACGGGCTGACCTGCGGCATCCCCTCCGACTCCCCGCTGGCGAAGCTGCTCAAGTCGCAGCGCACCTGGGTGGGCCCGGGCGCCAAGGACCGGCTCGCGATCCTGCGCGCGGCGAAGAGCATCGCCATCGTGGGCGCCTCGCCGAAGCCCGAGCGCTCGAGCTACTTCGTGGGCACCTACCTGCTGCAGTCGACCGACTACCGCGTCTACTTCGTCAACCCGCACGCCGACGAGATCCTCGGCCAGCCGGTCTACAAGTCGCTCGCCGACCTGCCCGAGGTGCCGGACATCGTCGACGTGTTCCGCAAGGCCAGCGACATCCCCTCCGTCATCGACGAGGTCGTGGCCGTCGGCGCCAAGACGGTCTGGGTGCAGCTCGGCATCTGGAACGAGGAGGCCGCGCGCGCCGGCGAGGAGCAGGGGCTCACCGTCGTCATGGACCGCTGCATCAAGGTCGAGCACGCCCGCTTCCACGGCGGCCTGCACCTCATGGGCTTCGACACCGGCCACATCTCGGCGCGCAAGCAGACGCGCTGAGCCGCTGACGCCGCGAGGGCCCGGGAGCACCGCGCCCGGGCCCTCCATCGTTGCGGCCGCTCGCCGAACCGGGTGGCGCGGTCGTTCCCGTCACGAGTGGCCTGCTGCGGGAACGAGCGGATGCGCCGGCCCGGTTCCGGCGCGCGGCGAGCCCGCCTACACTGAGCGCACGCAAGCCGTTCGACGACGATCGGAGCCGTGATGGCCGCAGCGCAGCCGAACCCGGGCAGCGCCCTCGGGCGCGAGACGGCGCCCCGGCTGGAGAGCGCGCCCGGTCGGATGCGGCGCATCGTCCGCGAGTCCTGGGACCGGTCGATCGCCCGACGGGTCGATCCCGATCTGCAGCACGCGCCCATCCGCCTCGACGACGCGCTGCTGCGGCAGCAGCGGCAGGAGCATCCGCTCGCCGTCGCGCTGCCCGTGGTGCGCCGACTGCTCGCGCACCACGCCGAGGACGCCGGGCTCATCGTCGCGATCGGCGACGCGCACGGCCGCCTGCTCTGGCTCGAGGGCGACCGCGGCCTGCGCGGCCGTGCCGAGTCGATGGGCTTCGTCGAGGGCTCGGACTGGTCGGAGGCCGCGGTGGGCACCAGCGCGCCCGGCACGGCCCTGGCGCTCGGCCGCGCCGTGCAGATCGACCGCGCCGAGCACTTCGGCCGGCTCGTGCAGCCGTGGAGCTGCAGCGCCGTGCCGGTGCGCGATCTCGCCACCGGCGAGGTGCTGGGCGTGCTCGACATCACGGGCGGCTCGGACGCGGTCGCGCCCGTCACGCTGCCGCTGCTCGAGGCGACGGTGGCCGCGGTGGAGGCGGAGCTGCAGCTCGAGCGGATGCGGCGCCGAGCGGATGCGGGCCGGCCGGCCGCGCGCGCCGGCGCCCCCGCGCGCCGGCCCGTGCGCCGCGGCGCCGCCCCCCGCGCCCCCCCGCTGCTGCGCCTGCTCGGCGTCGAGCGCGCCGAGCTCGTCGCCGGCGGGCGGACGGTGACGCTGACCCCGAGGCACGCCGAGATCCTGGCGCTGCTCGCCTGGCACCCCGACGGAGTCTCCGCCGAGCGCCTGACCGCGGAGCTCTACGGCAGGGAGGATGCGCTCGTCACCCTGCGCGCCGAGATCGTGCGGCTGCGCGCCGTGCTGCGGGAGGCCGCGCCGTCGCTCGTGCCCGCGAGCCGCCCGTACCGGCTGCCCCAGCAGCTCGTCACCGATGCGCACCGCTTGCGGGCCATGCTCGATCGCGGCGCGCACCGGCTCGCCCTCGCCGCGGCGCGCGGCGGCCTGCTGCCCGGCTCGACGGCGCCCGGCGTCGTCGCCCTGCGCGAGGAGCTGCGGGCGCGCCTGCGCACGACGCTGCTCGAGGGCGCCTCGATCGACGTGCTGCTCGACTACGCCCGCACCGACGAGGCGGCGCTCGACATGGAGGTGCAGCGCGTCTGCCTCGAGCTGCTGCCGCGCCGCTCCCCCCGTCGCGCCGAGCTCGTGGAGCGCATCGCGGCGCTCGAGGCGTCGCTGGGCTGAGCCGCTGCCACCGCAACGCGCTGCAACCTGCGCCGGCGTACCGTCGGCCGCAGGCGCCGCCGACCCGGATGCGCGCCGCAGCAGCACCACGACAACGACGTCGAAGAGGAGCACGACATGACCGTGTACGCAGCGCCCGGCACTCCGGACGCGAAGGTCGGATTCAAGTCCCGCTACGAGCACTGGATCGGCGGCCAGTGGGTCGCCCCGGTGAAGGGGCAGTACTTCGAGGACATCTCCCCCGTCAACGGCAAGCCCTTCACGGAGGTCGCCCGCGGCACCGCCGAGGACATCGACGCGGCGATCGACGCCGCCGAGAAGGCCTTCGCGAGCTGGGGCAGGACCAGCGCCACCGAGCGCGCCGCGGTGCTCAACCGCGTCGCCGACCGCATCGAGTCGAACCTCGAGCTGCTGGCCGTGGCCGAGACCTGGGACAACGGCAAGCCCATCCGCGAGCCGCTCAACGCCGACCTGCCGCTCGCCGCGGACCACTTCCGGTACTTCGCCAGCGTCATCCGCGCGCAGGAGGGCGAGTTCACGCAGCTCGACGGCGACAACGTGGCGTACCACTTCCACGAGCCGCTCGGCGTGGTGGGTCAGATCATCCCCTGGAACTTCCCGCTGCTCATGGCCGTGTGGAAGCTGGCTCCGGCCCTCGCCGCCGGCAACACGGTCGTGCTCAAGCCGGCCGAGCAGACGCCGGCGTCCATCCTCGTGCTCATCGAGCTGCTGGCCGACATCATCCCGCCGGGCGTGGTCAACGTCGTCAACGGCTTCGGCGCGGAGGCGGGCAAGCCGCTCGCGTCGTCGAGCCGCATCCGCAAGATCGCCTTCACCGGCGAGACGACCACCGGCCGCCTGATCCTGCAGTACGCGAGCCAGAACATCATCCCGGCCACGCTCGAGCTCGGCGGCAAGAGCCCGAACCTGTTCTTCGCCGACGTGCGCGACGCGGAGGACAGCTTCTACTCGAAGGCGCTGGAGGGCTTCACGCTCTTCGCCTTCAACCAGGGCGAGGTGTGCACCTGCCCCAGCCGCGCGCTCATCCAGGACTCGATCTACGACGGCTTCTTCGCCGACGCGCTCGACCGCACCCGGGCCGCGGTGCAGGGCGACCCGCTCGACACCGCCACCCAGGTCGGCGCGCAGGCGTCGAACGACCAGCTCGAGAAGATCCTGAGCTACATCGACATCGGCAGGAAGGAGGGGGCGAAACTCGCGCTCGGCGGCGAGCGGGCCGACCTCGGCGGCGACCTCAGCGAGGGCTACTACGTGCAGCCGACCGTCTTCGAGGGCACCAACGACCTGCGCATCTTCCAGGAGGAGATCTTCGGGCCGGTCGTCGCGGTCGCGCGCTTCAGCGACTACGACGACGCGATCCGCATCGCCAACGACACCCTCTACGGGCTCGGTGCCGGCGTCTGGAGCCGCAACGGCAACGTCGCCTACAGGGCGGGCCGCGACATCCAGGCCGGCCGCGTGTGGGTGAACAACTACCACGCCTACCCTGCCGGCGCGGCGTTCGGCGGCTACAAGTCGAGCGGCATCGGGCGCGAGAACAGCAAGCTCGCCCTCGACCACTACCAGCAGACGAAGAACCTGCTCGTGTCGTACAGCGAGAACCCGCTCGGCTTCTTCTGAGCCGCATGACCGCGGCCGCCGCCGTGACGCCCCTACCGGCGGCGGCCGCATCCCATCCGATTCGAACGAGAGGAGCGATCATGAGTCTCGATGCGGCGGTCGCGATCGATGGCGAGACCCGCTCGCGCGTGGCCTTCTCCGATGCGGCGCTGGCGATGATCCTGCAGCTGCGCGAGCAGCACGGCCCGCTCATGTTCCACCAGTCGGGCGGCTGCTGCGACGGCAGCTCGCCGATGTGCTACCCGGCGGGCGACTTCATCACCGGGGACAGCGACGTGCTGCTCGGCGTCTTCGACCTGAGCGCCGAGGGCGCAGCGGCGGAGCGAGCGGATGCGGGCGGCCACGACCCCGACCGCATCGAGTTCTGGATGAGCCGGGAGCAGTTCCAGTACTGGAGCCATACCCACCTCACGGTCGACATCGTGAAGGGCCGCGGCTCCGGCTTCTCGCTGGAGGCGCCCGAGGGCATGCGGTTCCTCATCCGCTCCGACCTGCTGACGTCGTTCGACTGAACGACCGAGGGCCCGGGAGCGATGCTCCCGGGCCCTCGTCGTGCGCTGATGCCGGTTCGCTAGTTGATCTCGTCCGGGTGACCGCCGACGCGGCGGTTCTGGTCGGCCTTGCGGATCACGTCGAGCTCGTCGTCCGAGAGCTCGAAGTCGAAGACGTCGGCGTTCTGGGCGATGCGCTCCTTCGAGCTCGACTTCGGGAAGACGATGAGGCCCTCCTGCAGGTGCCAGCGGATCGCGACCTGCTGCACGCTCTTGCCGTGCGCATCCGCGATGCCCTGCAGGCCCGGCAGCTCGTTCAGCTCGTACTTGCCCTGGCCGAGCGGGCCCCAGCTCTCGACATGGATGCCCTTCGGGCCGAGGTAGTCGCGCAGCTCCCACTGCTGGAAGGCGGGGTGCAGCTCGACCTGGTTGACGGCCGGCAGGATGCCGCCCTCGGCGAGGATCGCGTCGAGGTGCTTCGGCTGGAAGTTCGAGACGCCGACGCTGCGCGCGCGGCCGCTCTCGGCGATGGCCTGCAGGCCCTTCCACGCGTCGACGTAGGTGCCGCGCTCGGCGACGGGCCAGTGGATCAGGTACAGGTCGACGTAGTCGAGGCCGAGCTCCTCGAGGCTGCGCTGGAAGGCGCCCTCGGGGTCGGTCTGGTCGTCGTTCCAGAGCTTCGTGGTGACGAAGAGCTCCTCGCGGGCGATGCCGCTCTTCGCGATGGCGCGGCCGACCCCGGCCTCGTTGCCGTAGATCTTCGCGGTGTCGAGGTGGCGGTAGCCGACCTCCAGGGCGTCCGAGACGATGCGCTCGGTCTCGTCGGGGTCGACCTTGAACACGCCAAAGCCGAGCTGCGGGATGTCGTGGCCGGAGTTGAGCGTGATGGTGGGACTGGGGATCGCGGTCATGCTGCAACCCTGCCACTCGCGCACCGGATGCACCCGGGGTGTCCGCTGGATGCGAACAGGAAGCAACCCGAGCCGCAACGCGATGTCACGAGCGGATGCGCGCAGCTGCTCGCATTCGCTCGTCGCCCTCCGGCGCGACTCAGAAGTGCGACTGGAAGTAGGCGCCGCCCGGCACCGCGAAGAGGCCGTCCGCCAGCGCGATCGCGCCCGGCTCGACCTCGTCGATGCGGCCGGCCGCCGCGAGCGTCGTCGCCGCGTTGCCGAAGAGCAGCGCTCCGAGGTCGCTGACGTCGAGCTCGAGCTGCGCGCCGTCGTCGACCCGCGAGGCCTCGACGCCGTCGGCGTGCGGGCGCACCGCGAAGACGCCGGCGGCGTGGCCGAGCGCGTCGCGCACGCCGAGCCGCAGCTCGAGGCCCGCCGCGCGAGCGAGCGGGCCGTAGCCTCGCGAGCGCAGCACGGCGACGGGGTCGAGCACGCGGGCCCAGAGGTCGTCGTAGACCTCCGTGGTGCGCACCACCCGCTGATCGACGAGCGCGTACTGCAGCGGGCCGTTGAGCGGGGCGGCCTCGAGGGTCGCGGTGGCGGCGAGGTCGATGGCGGCGAGATGCTGCCAGAGCCCCCGGTAGGCGTCGTCGCTGCCCGCGACGAGCTCGTGCACCTGCAGCTCGCGGGCCTCGAACTCGCCTTTGGCGGTATAGGCGACGAAGCCGTCGATCGTGCCGTCGTCGTCGAGGTGCACGGCGGCGCGCACACCCCGAGCGCGGGTCTCGCCGTCGGCCTCGGTGAAGTAGCGCGACCATCCGGCTCGGCGGGTGACCGAGCCGACGGTGCGGGCGTGGAAGCGCTCGAAGAGCTCGCCGACGCGGGGCTCGAGCCAGGCGGCGTCGACCGACTCGACCCGTCCGCTCGGCTGCCGGTGCAGGGCGAAGCGGGGGCCGGTGTCGACCGTGACGGAGCGGCTGCGCACGGCGGTGCCGAAGCCGAAGCGCTGGTAGATGGAGCCCTCGGTGACGGTCAGCACGGCGAGCGGGAACCCGGCGTCGACCGCGGCCTGCAGCTCCGCCTCCATCATCGTGCGCAGGATGCCGCGGCGACGGTGCGCGGGGCGCACGGTCACGGAGGTGTACATCCGCGCCGGCACGAGCTCGGCGCCGCCGAGGTTCACGGTGCCCTCGGTGCGCACGAAGGTGGCCACCGGCCGGCCGAGGCCGTCGACGCCCTCGCGGCCCTCGACGGGGTGCACGGCCCGCAGCACGGCGCCCTCCTCGACGAGCCAGGCGGCGCGGCGGCGCGCTGCCTCGGCCGTCGGCGCCTCGCTGTTGAAGCCCTGGTTGACGGTCTGCATCCAGGCCTCGGTGCGGGGCTCCGGAGCGCCGTCCTCGAGGACGGCGGCGGGGAAGACCTCATGGACGTAGGCGGCGGGGGTGGTGCTCACCAGGCCACGCTACCGCTGAGCCCGCATTCGAAGAATCCGCTGCGAGATCCCTCCGAGGCGCGGCGCCGCGCTCGCGCCGACCCCCGTTCGCGGGCCAGGATGCTCAAACGTTCAAGTTCTACCCGGCATCCGTCGGACACCCCACCTCACGGAAGGCGCTCCCATGTCCAGCATCCCCGCATCCGCAGGCCTGCTCCTCCTGCGCGTCGTCATCGGCATCACGGCCATCGCCCACGGCTGGCAGAAGGTCTGGCTCAACGGCCTCGAGGGCACCGCCGAGGGCTTCGGCGGCATGGGCATCCCGTTGCCCGGCGTCGCCGCCCCCCTCGTCGCCTACACCGAGATCATCGGCGGGGCGCTGCTCATCGTCGGCCTGGCCGCGCGCTTCGCCGGGCTCGCGATCGGCATCGCCATGGTCGTCGCGCTGGTGCTCGTGCACCTGCCTGCCGGCTTCTTCGCGGCGGACGGCGGCATCGAGCTGGTGCTGCTCATCGCGGCCGGCGCCTTCGCGCTGTCGCTCACGGGCAGCGGCGGCTTCTCGATCGACGCCCTCTTCTCGCGGTCCCGCGTCGCTCGACGCGAGCGGCGCTACGAGGCCTCCCCCGCCTGAACCGCAGGTCCACGACGCCCGTCCCGGTCACCCGGGGCGGGCGTCGTGGTTCGCGCTGCGGCTACGAGCGCAGCGAGCCCTTGAAGGTCTCCGGCAGCAGGATGGTGCACACCGCGCTGATGGCGGCGAGAGCCAGCGCGTAGACCGTGATGAGCGTCGTGTCGCCGCCGCCGAAGGCGAGCAGGCCGGTGGCGATGAGCGGCGCGAAGCCGCCCGAGAGCATGGCGCCGATCTGGTAGGCGATCGACGCTCCCGAGAGCCGCACCCGCGTGGCGAACAGCTCGGCGAAGTAGACCGCCTGCGGGCCGTAGATCATGTCGTGCAGCAGGTTGAGCCCGATGACCATGGCGATGGTCAGGAACACGAAGCTGCCCGACTCGACGAAGCTCCAGCTGAACGGGTAGAACGCCGCGCCCAGCACGATGCCGCCGAGGTAGACCGGCTTGCGTCCGACCTTGTCGGTCAGCCACGACCAGCCCGGCACCGAGATGAAGCCGATGGCGCTCGAGATGACCACCGCGAGGGTGCCCCACAGCGGGTCGAAGCGCAGGGTGGTGCTGATGTAGCTCAGCAGGAACACCGAGTACAGGTAGAAGATCGCGTTCTGGAAGAACTTGCTGCCCACCGCGAGGCCGAGGATGCGCCACTCCTTCTTGAGCACCTCGGCGGAGGGCCGAGCGGCGAGCGCGTCGGCCTCCTTGGCCGCGGCGAACACGGGCGACTCGGTGACCGCGAGGCGCACGAAGAGGCCGATGAGCACGAGCACGCCGCTCAGCAGGAACGGCACGCGCCAGCCCCAGGCGAGGAACTCCTCCGGCCCGAGCCCCGCCTGGAACAGCGCGAAGACGCCCGTGGAGAGCAGCAGGCCGATGGGCACGCCCATCTGCGGGAAGCTGCCGTAGAGGCCGCGCTTGCCCGGCGGTGCGAACTCCACGCTCATCACCACGGCGCTGCCCCACTCGCCGCCGACCGCGAAGCCCTGCACGAGGCGCAGCACGATGAGCATGATCGGCGCCCAGATGCCGACCTGCGCCTCGCCCGGCAGCACTCCGATGAGGAAGGTGGCCGCTCCCATGAGCAGCAGCGAGATCATGAGCATCTGCTTGCGGCCGATGCGGTCGCCGAAGTGGCCGAAGACGAAGCCGCCGATCGGACGCGCCGCGAAGCCGACCGCGTAGGTCGCGAAGGCCTTGATGACGGCGGTGACGCCCTCGTCCTCGGGGAAGAAGACGGTCGGGAAGACCAGCGCGGCGGCGGTGCCGTAGAGGTAGTAGTCGTACCACTCGATGCTCGTGCCGACGAGGCTCGAGGCGGCGGCGCGGCGGCGCGCCTTCTTCGACGGCTGCGGCATCGCCGCGGGCTCGGTCAACGGTTCGGTGCTCGACATGGCGCTCCAGGAGTGATCGGAGGGAATCGCCCCATGCTCGCCCAGTGCGACGGCGCGCGTCGGAGTGTTGCGATGCGTTACACGCTCGGGGCGCTCATCCAGCCGGCTCGAAGAAGGGCAGGGTCCACTCGCCGACCTCGACGAAGCGGGCGCGCACGGCCAGGCCGACCCGCGCCTCCGCCGGCTCGATGCCGACCAGGGCGCTGAGCATGCGCGGGCCCTCCTCGAGGTCGATCACGGCGACCGTGTACGGCGCCGCGACCGCCCACGCCGGGTGCCCCGGCTTGTGCACGACGGTGAAGCTGCGCACGGTGCCCCGAGCGGATGCGGGCGCCCAGTCGAGCCGATCGCTCCAGCAGTGCGGGCAGAGCGCCCGCGGGTAGAACACCCAGCGGCTGCAGTCCGCGCAGCGCTGCAGCAGCAGCTCGCCGCGGCGCGCGGCCTGCCAGAACGGCAGCGTCTCGGCCGTGGGGGTGGGCGGCGGCACGCTGAGAGCGTGCGGATCGATGCGCATCAGGAGGCCTCCAGCACGAGGGCCACGGCCTCGCTCATCGTGGCGCCGTTGCCGGTGACCAGAGCGCTGCGGGCGGCGCGCGCCTGCCGCCCGTCGGCGGTGCCGCGCAGCTGGTGCACCGCCTCGACGACGTGGCTCAGCCCGCCGGCGAGGTCGGCCTGGCCGATGCCGAGCTGGCCGCCGTTCGGGTTGAGCGGCAGGTCGCCGCCGGGGGCGAGATCGTGGTCGCGCATCCAGTCCGCGAAGCGGCCGGGGGCGCACAGGCCCGCGTCCTCGAGCGTGATGGCGAGCATCACCGTGTAGCAGTCGTAGAGGCTGAGCAGCCCGATGCCGTCGATGCCGAGGCCGGCCTGCGCGAGCGCCTGCGCCATGGAGGGCTTGAGCGGCCCGGTGGTCAGCGACGGCGCCTGGCTCATCGCGCGGTGCGTCACCATCTCGCCGGCGCCCGTGAGCAGCACGGGCGCGTGCGGCAGCTCGAGGCCGGCCGCGACCGACTCGCTCGTGACGATCACCGCGTCGCCGCCGGCGACCGGCATGACGATCTCGGCGAGGTGGAGCGGCTCGGCGACCCACGGGCTCGCGAGGATGCCGTCGACATCGGCCGGCCTGCCATGCCAGATCGCCGTCGGGTTGGTCTGCGCGTTCGATCGCGCGAGCGCCGCGAGCTCGGCGAAGTCGCGGTCGCTCGTGCCGAACTCGGCCATGTGCCGGGTCTTGAGCAGGGCGTAGGCGGTGTTCGCGCCACTCGCGCCGAAGGGCACGTCGAACTCGCGGATGGGGTTGCGGTTCGGCGAGCGCGGGGCCACCGGCTCGCGATGGTTGCCGAGCACGCAGAGCACCGTCTCCGCCATGCCCGCGGCGATCGCGGCGGCCGCCCGCCAGACCATGCCGGGCCCGGAGGCGCCGCCGAGGTCGACGACGTTCGCCATCCGCGGCTGCAGGCCCAGGTACTCGGCCACGGTCGCGGGCACGTGCTGCGGGGTCTCGCCGACCTGCGGGCCCACGAGCAGCCCGTCGATGCGGTCCTTGCCGATGCCCGCATCCGCGACCGCGCGTCGCGCCGCGTCGGCGAGGAAGCTCATGGTCGTGCGGCCCTCGGTGCTGCGCTGCGGCGGCACCTCGCCGACTCCGACGATCGCGGCGCGCATCAGCGCCCGTCCCCGAACAGCTCGGCGTAGGCGTCGAGCGCCTCAGGGTTCGCGAGCGAGCCGCGGTTGCTCACCGGGCGGCCCGACGCGATCGCGCGCACGGCCGACTCGACCTTCTTGCCGTTGATCGTGTACGGCACCGCGGGCACGGCGACGATGCGCGCCGGCACGTGCCGAGGGGTCGCCTGCGAGCGGATGGCGCCGCGCAGCTCCGAGCGCAGCTCCGCGTCGAGCTCGCGCCCGTCCGCGAGCACGAGGCACAGCACGATCTCCTCGTCGGCGCCGAGATGCTCGCCCGTCGGCAGGCCGAACACGATCGAGTCGGCGACCGCGGGGTGCTGCTCCACGACGCGGTACAGCTCGGCGGTGCCGATGCGCACGCCCTGCGGGTTGAGGGTCGTGTCGGTGCGGCCGTAGATGATCACGCTGCGGTGCGGGGTGATCTCGGCCAGATCGCCGTGGGTCCAGAGGTCCGGCCGCACGGCGAGGTAGCCCTTGCGCAGCCGCTCGAGCCCGTCCGGCCCGCCGAAGCGCAGCGGGATGGAGGGGAACGGCTCGGTGCAGACGAGGTCGCCCTGCTCGCCGATGACCGGGGCGCCGCGCGCGTCGAGCACCGCCATGGCGTGCCCGAGTGCGATGCAGGTGATCTCGCCGGCGCGCACCGGGTGCAGCGGGCTGCCCAGCTGGAAGCATCCGTGGATCTCGGTGCCGCCGGCGATGGAGGCGAAGACCTGGTCCCGCTTGACGTGGTCGTAGACCCAGCCGAACTGCTCCACCGAGACGGGCGCGCCCGCGCTGAGCACGCTGCGCAGCGCCGACAGGTCGTGCCGTTCCCCCGGGTGGTAGCCGGCCTCGGCGAGCGAGGCGAGGTAGCGCGGGCTCGTGCCGAAGTGGGTGACGCCGGCCTGCTCGGCGATGCGCCAGAGGTGACCGTGGTCGACGTGGTCGCCGTCGGCGCCGCGGCGCTTCGGCGCGGGGGCTCCGTCGATGAGCACGACCGCGCCCTCGGCGGCCAGCACCGAGACGACCCAGCCGTACATCATCCAGGCCGTCGAGGTGAACCACGAGTGCACGTCGCCGGGCCGCACGTCGCCGTGCAGCACGTGCTCCTTGAGGTGCTGCAGCAGCACCCCGCCGGTCGAGTGCACGATGCACTTCGGCAGCCCCGTCGTACCGCTGGTGAACATGACCAGCAGCGGATGATCGAATCCGAAGCGCTCGTAGACCGGCTCGGCCGGCGCATCCGCTCGTTCGAACGCCTCTGCCCAGCTCGCCGTGCCGGCGGTCACGAGCGTCGGGCGCTCGGGCAGGGCGTCGAGCACGGCGGCGACGTTGTCGCGGATGTCGAAGTCGCGGCCGCTGTAGCGGTAGGTCTCGCAGGCGATGAGCACCTTCGGGGCGACCTGGCCGATGCGGTCGATGAGCCCGGGGGCGCCGAAGTCGGGCGAGCAGCCCGCCCAGACGGCGCCGAGCGAGACGGTCGCGAGGTAGGCGACGAGATTGTCGACGGTGCTCGGCAGCACGCCGGCGACCGTGTCGCCCGCGGTCACGCCGAGCGCGCGCAGGCCGTGCTGGGCGCCGGCGACGCGGTGGCGCAGCTCGGCCAGGTCGAGGCGCTCGCGCACACCGTCCTCGTCGGCGGCGATCGCCGCGAGGCGCGCGCCGTCGCCGCGCAGCAGGTTCTCGGCGAAGTTCAGCCGGGCGTCGGGCAGGAAGCGCGTGCCGAGCATGCGGCCACCACGCTCGGGGTCGTGCGCCTCGAGCCGCTCGCCGCGCTCGCCGATCACGTCGGTGAACTCCCAGAGCGCCGCCCAGAACTCGGCTCGGGAGCTCGTGCTCCACGCCTGCAGCTCGTCGTAGCGGCGCGGATCGAGGCCCTGCCCGATCGCGAAGCGGGCCAAGGCACTCTCGGCGAAGGCGTTCTCGGCCGGGCGCCAGAGCACGTCGCCCTGCCGCACCGCGCTCGGGGACGGCGCCGCCGCCTCGAGGATGGGGGTGCCAGCGGTCATGCGGTCATCCTCCCATCCGACGGGGCGGCGCCGAGCGCGATCAGCCCTCGGTGATCTCGAGCGAGCCGTCGGGCCCCCAGGTCGCCTCGACCTCGCCGCCGCCCCAGCCGGGAGCGCTGAGGCCCACCTGCGCTCCGCTGCGCTCGAAGTCCGCGCGTGGGCTGCACCCCATCGCCGATGCGGCCTCGCTCGCTGGCACGGCCGGCACGATGCCGAGGCAGACCTGCTGGCCGCCCTCCGCTGCACCGTCGCGGAAGAGGAAGCCGTAGACGTGCCAGTACTCGGTCTCGCCGAGCAGCACCGGGCCGGCGAACGGGAAGGCCGCTTCGGCGTCGACCTCCCCGGCGAGGAGCAGGGTGGCCTGACCGGCGGATTCGCGCGGCTCGAGAGGCGGAGCCGCGAAGACGTCGAACGCGGAGCGAGAGCCGAGCGATCCCGCGAGCAGCCCGGCGGCGACGCCCAGCACGAGGGCGCCCAGCACGCCGACGGCCAGCACGCGCAGGCCGAAGCGGCGCGACCACGGCGCAGCGGGGTCGGCAGCGGAGTCGGCGCTGTCGACCGCCGGATGGGCATCGACGGCCGGCGCATCGACCGTCGGCGGCACCGCAGCGGGCGGGGCGCCGACCCAGCCGCCGGCGCTCCGGCCACCCGACGCCGCGCTCGCCTCCCGCCGCTCGAAGGCGGCCAGCGCCGCCCGATCGGCGTCCGTCGCGTGCCGTCCGTAGGCGGCCCGCTGCAGGCGGGCCCGCTCCGCGTCCAGGCCCCGTCGCGCGTCCATGCGAGCTCCCTCCCAGCTGCCGTCGAGGCCACTCTGACACGCCACGGCGGCCGGGTGCTTGACTGAGCGCATGAGGATCGCAGTGACGGGATCGACAGGCAAGCTGGGCACGGTCGTGGCGCGGGAGCTGCGCGCCGCAGGCCACGAGGTGATCGGCCTCGATGTGCGGGGCACGAGGGGGCCCGGCTTCGTGCAGGTGGACCTGACCGACTACGGGCAGGTCATCGACGCGCTCGGCGGCTTCGGCCACGAGACCGGGGCCCCTGACGCGCTGGTGCACCTGGCGGCGATCCCGGCGCCGGGCATCCGCTCGGATGTCGCGACGTTCCAGAACAACATCTCCGCGACCTTCAACGTGCTCTGGGCGGCCACGCGGCTCGGCATCGACCGCATCGTCACCGCCTCGAGCGAGACGCTGCAGGGCCTGCCGCTCGACACCCCGCCGCCCTACATCCCCGTCGACGAGGAGTACCCGGCGCGGCCCGAGACCACCTACTCGCTCTCGAAGCACCTCGAGGAGCACCTGGCCATCGAGCTCGTGCGCTGGAACCCGACGCTCTCGCTGACCGCGCTGCGCTTCTCGAACGTCATGAACCCCGAGGACTACGCCGAGTTCCCGAGCTTCGACGCCGACGCGACGCTGCGCAAGTGGAACCTGTGGGGCTACATCGACGCCCGGGACGGCGCGCAGGCCGTGCAGCTCGCCATCGAGGCGGGCCGGCCCGGCTTCGAGCGCTACCTCATCGCCGCCGCCGACACGGTGATGAGCCGGCCGAACGCCGAGCTGGTGGCCGAGGTGTTCCCCGGCGTGCCCCTGCGCGGCGAGCTCGGGGTGAACGACACCCTGCTCTCGATCGACAAGGCTCGGCGCGAGCTCGGCTACGCGCCGAAGCACAGCTGGCGAGACGTCTGACGGGTTCCGCCCGGCGGCCGTCCGGCGTAGGTTGACGGCAGCGATCGTGGCAATGGCGCCCCGATCGCTCCCAACGAGGTGCAACGATGCGCGGTCGAACCGTCTTCCCGATCCTGGCGGGCCTCGTGCTGGCCATGGCCTCCTTCTCCCCCGCCGTCGCGGCGCCACCCTCCGCGGCTCCGGGCATCGCGCTCGAGGCGGCGGCGCCCGTCGATGACGCGGCGATGCTCGAGCAGCAGGTGCGCAGCATCCGCTCCGCATCCCGATGGCAGGACGCGCTGAGCACGACCGCGATGCTCGGCGGGCTCTTCGGCCTCTTCGCCGCCGGCACGCTGGTGATCGGCGCGGTCGACCCGCGGCTGCGCGCGCGCCGACGTCGCTGAACGCGCCGGAGCCGCCTGACGCGGTGACGGGGAAGCGTTTACCGAAAGCCTTGCGAAAGCGCTTGCCCGCGTGTCAGCATGAGCGCCACCGACCCCCGAACGGGTGGCGCCATCGGCGCCGTGGGGATCGGTCCGACACGCGTGCGCGGTCATCGTCGACGGCGCCCCGCGGGTCTCCTTCGCCAACGACGACCGAGGAGCTGCACCGTGATGACCGAACCCTCCCACCCCCGACGCCCGCGCCGACGACCGGCCCTGCTCGCGCTGCCGCTCGCGGTCGCGCTCGCTGCGACCACCGTCGCCCCCCCCCCCCCCACCCCCGCTCGCGCGCCGGCGGCCGCGCCCCCCCGCCCCCCCGGCG
>JASCOA010000035.1 GCA_029959365.1 Microbacteriaceae bacterium PS02343
GCGGCGGCCGCGTCAGTTGTGTATATGAGACCGGCCGGCCGCGGCCGCGCGCCCCGGCGCGCCGGCTCCGCGCCCCGCGGCCAAGGCCGAGCAGCCCGCCGCTGCGGAGCCGGTCGCCGACAAGGCCGCCGAGAAGCCCGCCGAGGGCGGCTCCGCTCCGCGTCCCGGCGCACCGCGTCCGGCCGGCCAGCCCCGCCCGGGCAACAACCCCTTCGCCTCGCAGCAGGGCATGGCCCGTCCGGGCGCCCCGCGTCCCGGCAACAACCCCTTCGCCTCGAACCAGGGCATGCCCCGTCCCGGTGGCGCGGCCGGACCGCGTCCCGGTGGCGCGGCGGGTCCGCGTCCGATGGCGCCCCGTCCCGGTTCGCCCCGCATCGGCGCCCCGCGTCCTGCGGCCGGCGGCGGTCGTCCCGGCGGCCCCGGTCGTCCCGGCGGCGCCGGCGGCGGCTTCCAGCGCCCCGGTGGCGCTCCGGGCGGCGGCTTCAGCGGCCCCCGTCCCGCGGGCGGCGGCGGCGGTCGCGGTCGCGGCCCCAACAGCGGCACCGCCGGTGCCTTCGGCCGCGGTGGCAGCAAGAGCAAGAGCCGCAAGTCGAAGCGCACGAAGCGTCAGGAATTCGAGATGCGGGATGCGCCGTCGCTGGGCGGCGTCAATGTCCCGCGCGGCAACGGCACCACCCCGCTGCGCATGCGCCGCGGCGCGTCGATCTCCGACTTCGCCGACAAGATCGAGGCCGTGACCGGCTACCCGGTCGCCCCCGGCAACCTGGTCACCGTGCTGTTCCAGCTCGGTGAGATGGCCACGGCCACCGAGTCGCTCGACGACGCCACCTTCGGCATCCTCGGCGAGGAGCTCGGCTACCGCATCGAGATCGTCTCCCCGGAGGACGAGGACAAGGAGCTCCTCGAGGGCTTCGGCCTCGACCTCGACCAGGAGCTCGAGGACGAGGACGACGAGCTGCTCGAGGCCCGTCCGCCCATCGTCACCGTCATGGGTCACGTCGATCACGGTAAGACCCGACTGCTCGACGCGATCCGCAAGTCGAACGTCATCGCGGGCGAGGCCGGCGGCATCACGCAGCACATCGGCGCCTACCAGATCACGACCGACCACGAAGCGGTCGAGCGCGCGATCACCTTCATCGACACCCCGGGTCACGAGGCGTTCACCGCCATGCGCGCCCGTGGTGCGCAGGTCACCGACCTCGCGATCCTCGTGGTCGCGGCCGACGACGGCATCATGCCGCAGACGGTCGAGGCCCTGAACCACGCGCAGGCGGCCGGCGTGCCGATCGTCGTCGCGGTCAACAAGGTCGACAAGGAGGGGGCCAACCCCGCCAAGGTGCGCCAGCAGCTCACCGAGTACGGTCTGGTCGCCGAGGAGTACGGCGGCGACACGATGTTCGTCGACGTCTCGGCCCTCTCGGGCCTCGGCATCCACGACCTGCTCGACGCGGTGATCCTCACCGCCGACGCCGGTCTCGACCTGCGTGCGAACCCGGACAAGGACGCTCGCGGCGTCGCGATCGAGGCCAACCTCGACAAGGGCCGCGGCGCGGTCGCGACCGTGCTCATCCAGTCGGGCACGCTCGAGGTCGGCGACGCGATCGTCGCGGGCACCGCCTACGGCAAGGTCCGCGCGATGTTCGACGAGAACGGCGAGCCGGTCAAGGAGGCGACCCCGTCGCGTCCCGTCCAGGTGCTCGGCCTCTCGTCGGTGCCCCGCGCCGGTGACACCTTCATGGTCACCGAGGACGACCGCACCGCCCGTCAGATCGCCGAGAAGCGCGAGGCCGTGCAGCGCAACGCGCTGCTCGCCAAGGGCCGCAAGCGCATCAGCCTCGAGGACTTCACGAAGGCCCTCGAGGACGGCAAGGTCGAGACCCTCAACCTCATCATCAAGGGTGACGTCTCGGGTGCCGTCGAGGCGCTCGAGGAGTCGCTCCTCAAGATCGAGGTCGACGACAGCGTGCAGCTGCGCATCATCCACCGCGCCGTCGGTGCGATCACCGAGAGCGACGTCAACCTCGCGACGATCGACAACGCGATCATCGTGGGCTTCAACGTGCGCCCCGACCTCAAGGCCCGCCAGGCGGCTCAGCGAGAGGGCGTCGACGTGCGCTTCTACTCGGTGATCTACGCGGCGATCGACGAGATCGAGAGCTCGCTGAAGGGCATGCTCAAGCCGGAGTTCGAGGAGGTGCAGTCGGGCGTCGCGGAGATCCGCGAGGTGTTCCGCAGCTCCAAGTTCGGCAACATCGCCGGTGTCATCGTCCGCTCGGGCACGATCACCCGCAACGCCAAGGCGCGGGTCATCCGCGACGGCGTCGTGGTCGGCGACAACCTCGCCATCGAGTCGCTGCGCCGTTTCAAGGACGACGTCACCGAGGTGCGCACGGACTTCGAGGCCGGTATCGGCCTCGGCAAGTTCAACGACATCCAGATCGGCGACGAGATCGAGACGACCGAGATGAAGGAGAAGCCGCGAGGCTGATCCCCCCTCGAGAAGGGTCCCGTGAGCTCCGGCTCGCGGGGCCCTTCCCGCATCCCTACCAACACAACGAAAGGTGGTGGCCCGCATGGCCGATGAGCAGCGCGCCAGGAAGATGGCCGACCGCATCAAGGAGATCGTCGCGCGGCGACTGGAGAAGGGCATCAAGGACCCGCGGATGGGCTTCGCGACCATCACCGACGTCCGCGTCACCGGCGACCTCCAGCACGCCTCGATCTTCTTCACCGTCTACGGTTCCGAGGAGGAGCGCGAGAACACCGCCGCGGCGCTGAAGAGCGCCACCGGCATGCTGCGCACCGAGGTGGGCAAGAACATCACGGCCCGGCTCACGCCGAGCCTCGAGTTCATCCTCGACGCCCTGCCCGAGAACGCCTCGCACCTCACCGACCTGCTCGCGCAGGCCAAGGCGCGCGACGAGGAGCTCGAGCGCCTCGCGGCCACCGGCCGCTACGCCGGCGACGAGGACCCGTACGTCAAGCCGCGCGAGCGCGACGACGACGTCTTCGAGGGCTGAGCCCGCACGATCGACGAGGGCTGCGCGGCGACCGCCGCGCAACCCTTCGTCCTGCCCCGTCTCAGGACGACGCGGACTCGGGGGCCGGCGCTGGCCACGATCCTGCGGTTGCCCGCCGATCTGGCCGAGGCCGACCCGGACCTCGTGCGCAGCCGGCGCCGTTCGACGCGGCGGCAGGAGTCGAACCTGCTGCGCACTCGGATATGAGCCGAGGCCCGGGACCACCCGGATCACCGCGATGCCTCCACGGTAGGCGCATCCGCTCGTCTGCCCCGTCATGCGACGCGGCGTGACCTTCGGTGACGATGATGCGGTCGTCGGATCGCGGGCCCGCTCTGCGGCAGCCGACCGTTCCGGGTCGTCGAGGAGCGCGAGCGGCTCGCCGCCCAGCTCGGCGCGCGACGGCGCTGCGTCAGCGCCCGCTAGGACTGCGGCAGCGTGTAGCCGCTCGCGGCGTCGCCGGCGGCCAGCCCATCGGTGACGAGCCCGTCCAGCGCGCGCCGGAGCTGCACCGCGTCCGGTGCGAGCGCGAGCAGCTCCGCGGCGGGCACGGGCAGGTCGGAGGAGCGCAGCTCGGCCATGATGCGGCCTCGGGCCTGCCGATCGCTGCCCTCGAACCGTGCCTGCCTCGCCTTCACGGGGCCGTCGTAGGCGGGGTAGCCGGCGGCGCGCCAGGCGCAGCGCCCCGCGATCGGGCAGGCGTCGCAGCGGGGCGAACGGGCGGTGCAGACGATGGCGCCGAGTTCCATCACCCCGGCGTTCACCACCGTCGAGGCCGCCACCTCCGTCGGCAGCAGCGCGGTCATGTCGACGAGGTCGCGCTTATGCGGCGGGCCCGGCTCGGCCTGACCGAGCACGGCGCGCGCGATGACGCGGCGGGTGTTCGTGTCGACGACCGGATGCCGCTGCCGGTAGGCGAAGACCGCCACGGCCCGCGCGGTGTAGTCGCCGATGCCCGGCAGCGCCAGCAGCGCGTCGACGTCGTCGGGCACGACGTTGCCGTGCTCCTCGGCGATGACCGTGGCGCAGGCGTGCAGCCGCAGCGCGCGGCGCGGGTAGCCGAGCCGGTCCCACATCCGCACCGCCTCGCTCGGCGGGCTCGCCGCGAGATCGGCGGGCGTCGGCCAGCGCTCGAGCCACTCGGCCAGCCGCGGGATCACACGGTCGACCTGGGTCTGCTGCAGCATGATCTCGCTGACCAGCACGCCCCAGGCGCCGAAGCCCTCGGCCCGCCAGGGCAGGTCGCGCGCGGCCTCGGCGAACCACTCGGCGACCGCGGCGCCGAGCGCCGGGTCGCCGATCGCGCGCAGCACGGAGCCGTGGTCGGAGGAGCCGCGCGTCATGTCAGCCGCGTCCCAGCCGGCGCGCGAGCGAGCGCCGCCGTGACGGACCCTGCGCGGCCTCGACGCGGGCGACGACGGCGTCGGGTGCGAGGAAGCCCGCCGCTTCGACTTCGTGCACGAGCGCCGTGATCGTCGCGTTGACCGGCGCCCCGACTCCGGCGGCTCGCGCGGCCTCGACGACAGCGCCGTTGAGGTGGTCGATCTCGGTCGGCACGCCGCGACGGATCGACTGCAGCGTCGAGCCCGGGTTCGGCACCGGGCCCATGCCCCGCGCCATCCGACGGGGCAGTGCGGCCGCGAGCCCGCCCGGTAGCGAGCGCAGCGCCAGCACCGTGCGCTCGTCGATGGCGCCGAGCGGCGCGAAGCGGGCTCCCGCGGCGTGCGCGACGCGCGCCGCCTCCTGCATGCTCGCGGTCAGCACGCGCAGCAGCCCGGGGTGGGCGATCGTCTCCTGCACGCTCAGCCCGGTGATCGCCGGCAGGGCGTTCACCTGATTCACCAGCAGCTTGCTCCACTGCGCCGCGCGCAGGTCGTCGCTGCGCAGCACCGGCAGCACGGGGCCGAGCAGCTCGAGCGCCGAGCGCAGCGCGGCCTCCGCGCCGCGGCTGCCGGGCGCCAGCAGCAGCGCGCCGGGCGTCGTGATCTCGACGCGGCCCGGCTCGATGTGCGAGGCGGCGAACATCGCCAGGCCGCCGACGAGCGGGGAGCCGGGAGCGGATGCGGCGGCCGAGTCGATGCCGGAGAGCCCGTTCTGCACGATCACGAGGGGCGCACCGGCGAGGTGCTCGGCGCTCGCGGCGATCGCTGCGCCGGCGTCCTGCGCCTTCGTGGCGACGATCGCGAGCTCGGGGGAGCGGGTCAGCCGCTCGCCGACCGGGATGCGGGCGACATGCTCGCCCCATCCGCCGCTCAGCCGCAGGCCGTGCTCGGCGATCGCCGCGAGATGGGCGCCGCGGGCCGTCGCGTGCACCTCGTGCCCCGCGCGGTCCAGCAGCGCCGCGAGGGTGCCGCCGACCGCACCAGCCCCGAGCACCGCGATCCGCATCCGACGATCCTACGACCGCCCGCGGGCGCGCATCCGCTCGCTGGTAGCCTGTGCCGGTGAGTCAGGCCCCCGCGCAGCAGCAGCAGCAGCAGCACCAGCGACCGAAGGCCGGCAGCGGCATCCTGCTGCTCGACAAGCCCCAAGGGCTCACGAGCCACGACGTCGTCGCGCGCACGCGCCGCCTCGCCGGCACCCGCAAGGTCGGCCACGCCGGCACGCTCGACCCCATGGCGACCGGCCTGCTCGTGCTGGGTCTGAACAGCTCCACGCGCCTGCTCACCTACCTGGTCGGCCTCGACAAGGAGTACACGGCCACGATCCGGCTCGGCGCCGCCACCGTGACCGACGACGCCGAGGGCGAGACCACCGCCACCGCCGACCCGGCGCTCGTCGCGGCGATCGCCGACGACGCCGTCGAGGCCGCGATCGATCCCCTGCGCGGCGACATCGAGCAGGTGCCCAGCACCGTCAGCGCGATCAAGGTCGACGGCAAGCGCGCCTACGCACGGGCCCGCGAGGGGGAGGACGTGCAGCTGGCCGCCCGCCCCGTCACCATCCGGGCCTTCGAGGTGCTCGCGAGCCGTCGCGTCGACGGCTTCCTCGACCTCGACGTGCGGGTCGAGTGCACCTCGGGCACCTACATCCGGGCGCTGGCCCGCGACCTCGGCGCCGCGCTCGGCGTCGGGGGCCACCTCACGGCGCTGCGGCGCACCCGCGTCGGCCCCTTCGCCGTCGTCGACGCCCCCGAGCTCGCCGACGACCTCGACGTGACCGAGCGGATGCTCCAGCCGGCCGCCGTCGCGGGCGCCCTGTTCCCGACGATCCGCCTCGACGCGGACGACGCGCTCGCGCTGTCGCAGGGCAAGCGGATCCGCCCCGACGGCCTGCCCGAGACGAAAGGCCCGATCGCGATCCTCACGCCGACCGGCGCACTGCTCGGCCTCGCCGAGCGCCGCGGCGACGGCCTGAAGGTGCTCGTCAACTTCCCGTCAGACGAGGTGGCCTCGTGATCATCGGGCTCACCTGGACCCTCATCGCCATCGCCGGCGTCGTGGGCCTGATCGGCGTCGTCGCCGGGCTGCTCAAGATGGCGCCGAACGACCTGATCCTCGGCGGCACCGCGCTCGTGGAGCTCGGGCTGATCGTGCAGGTGGTCGTGGCGATCGTCGCGCCCCTCGTCGGCAACGACCCCACCGGCGACCTGCTCGAGTTCTGGATCTACCTCGTCACCGCCGTGCTCATGCCGCCGTTCGCGGTGATCTGGGGCCTCGTCGACCGGGGTCGCTGGGCGACCGTGACGCTGGGCGTCGTCGGGCTCGCGATCGCGATCATGGTGTACCGCATGCACGTCATCTGGACGGTCCAGGTCGCCTGAGCCGAGCGCTAGGCTGAACGGTGATGTCCGAACAGCAATCGCAGCGCCCGCGCGGCATCGGGCGCGTGCTCGTGGTGGTCTACGCGATCCTCGCGATCGCCGCCACCGGCCGCAGCGTCTACCAGATCATCAGCAAGTTCGACGAGGCGCCGGTCGCCTACGCGCTCTCCGCCGTCGCAGCGGTGGTCTACATCGTCGCCACGATCGGCCTCGCGCTCGGCCGCCGCGGCGCGCCCATCGCGTGGGCCGCGGTGAGCTTCGAACTCGTCGGCGTGCTCGCGGTCGGCGTGCTCAGCCTCACCCACCCCGAGCTCTTCGCGCACCCCTCGGTCTGGTCGACCTTCGGCATGGGCTACCTGTTCATCCCGCTCGTGCTGCCGTTCCTCGGCATCTGGTGGCTCGTCAGCCGTCGCCGCGCCCTCGCGCCGACCCCCGCCGCGGCGGTCTGAGCGTGCGGTTCTTCGGCTCGATCGACGAGGTCCCGGACGACTGGGGCCCCAGCGCCGTCACCATCGGCAAGTTCGACGGCGTGCACGCCGGGCACCGCGCGATCGTGGCCGACCTCATCGAGGCCGCGACCGCATCCGGTCTGCGCTCCACGGTGCTCACCTTCGACCGCAACCCGCTCGCACTGCTGCGCCCCGCGGCCTGCCCGCCGGCCCTGATCAGCAACGTGCAGAAGCGCGAGCTCATCGAGTCGCTCGGCGTCGACGGCGTGCTCATGGTGCCCTTCGACCGCGCCTTCTCGAGCCAGGAGCCCGAGGCCTTCATCGACCGCGTCCTGCTCGGTGCGCTCGGTGCGCGGCTCGTGCTCGTCGGCGAGGACTTCCGCTACGGAGCCGGCGGCCGCGGCGACGTGGCGCTGCTGCGCGAGCGGCTCGGCGCGCAGGGCGTCGAGGTGCGCGTGATCGAGGAGGTGCAGCCCGAGGACGGGCGCCGCGCCTCGTCAACCTGGGTGCGCGAACTGCTGGCCGCCGGTGAGGTGCGCCACGCGGGCGAGCTGCTCGGCCGCAGCCCCTCGGTGCGCGCCGTGGTCGTCAAGGGCGCCCAGCGCGGCCGAGAGCTCGGCTACCCGACCGCCAACCTCTCCCGCCACTCCGAGGGCCTCATCCCCGCCGACGGGGTCTACGCCGGCTGGCTCGTCGTCGACGGCGAGCCGCTGCCCGCGGCGATCTCGGTCGGCAACAACCCGACCTTCGACGGCGTGCCCGAGCAGCAGGTCGAGGCCTACGTGCTCGACGCCGACCTCGACCTCTACGACAAGACCGTCGAGGTGGTCTTCGTCGACTTCGTGCGCGGCATGCTCAAGTTCGACGGCATCGAGCCGCTGCTCGCGCAGATGGCCGACGACGTCGAGCGCACCCGCGGCATCCTCGCGGTCGCTCCGAGGCCGCAGACGGTCTGAGCCCGCGGCGCCGCCGGGCGCCGATGCGCCGAGCGGATGCGGCCCACCGACCCCGAGGCGGATCGGGCACCGCCCGCCGCGCCGGTCTAGCCTGGCCCGCATGAGCGACGCATCCGGCATCCTCGGTCAGGCCTGGCGGGCGCTGGGCGGCGATGCGGCGCGCCTCGACCGGGTGCGCGGGATCGGGCTGCCGCCGCTGCCCGCGGTGCTGCCGGCCGCCCGACTGGTCCATGACGCGATCGCCGCCGCGGCGCTGGCGGCCGCGGAGCTCGCGGGCGATGACGGCGTGATCGCGATCGATCCCGCACGCGCGGCGACCGCCGTCACGAGCGAGCGCTGGTTCAGCGAGCGGGGAGCCGCGCCGGACGTCTGGAGCCCGTTCTCCGGCTTCCGCAGCGCCGCCGACGGCTGGGTGCGCACGCACGCGAACTATCCGCACCATCGCGAGCGGCTCCTCCACGCGCTCGATCTGCCGGCCGGCGCCGTGCCGGCGGAGCTGGCCGACCGCATCCGCTCGCTGCCCGCCCGCGAGGTGGAGGGGCTCGCCGAGCGGCACGGCGCGCTCGCCGTCGCGGTGCGACGGCCGGGGGAGTGGGCGCGCACGCCCCAGGGCGCGGCCGCCGCCGCGGGGCCGCTGCTGCGTCTCGAGCGTGCGGATGCGCCCATCGGCTGGCGCCCCGCCGCCGACGCCTCGCGCGACGCCGTGCTCGCCGGTCTGCGCGTGCTCGACCTCACCCGGGTGATCGCAGGCCCGGTCGCGGGCCGCACCCTCGCGCTGCTCGGCGCCGAGGTGCTGCGCGTCGACCCGCCGGCGCCCGTCGAGCCGCACTGGCAGCACCTCGACACCGGGCACGGCAAGCGCAGCGCCCTGCTCGACGTGCGTAGCGCCCCCGGCGCCGCCCGCTTCGAGCAGCTGCTCGTCGGCGCGAACGTGCTGCTGCTCGGCTACCGACCTGGCAGCTTCGACGTCGCCGAAATCGCCGCGCGGCACCCGGGTCTCGTCATCGCCGAGCTCTCCGCGTGGGGCTGGTCGGGCCCGTGGGCCGGCCGCCGCGGCTTCGACAGCCTGGTGCAGGCGGCGAGCGGCATCGCGCTCATCGAGGGAGCCTCCGATGCGCTCGGCGGGAGCGGACATCCCGACCTGACGTCGGTGCCCGGAGCCCTGCCCGCCCAGGCGCTCGACCATTCGACCGGCTACCTGCTCGCGGCGGCGGTGCTGCGCGCGCTCGCGGACGGGCGTGGCGCGCGCATCCGAGCCTCGCTCTCCCGCACCGCCGCCGCGCTGCTCGATCTGCCCCGCGAGGTCGCGCCGGCTGCCGCGGCGTTCGAGCCCACCGTCACCGAGCTCGGCGAGCTGATCACCGCGGCGCCGGCGTTCGGCCCCCGGTCGTGGCCGCGCCCGCCCCGGCCGTGGGGCGGGGACCCGCCGGCCTGGCGCTGAGCAGGGGTTCTAGAGCAGCGCGTTCTGGAGCAGCGCCCCGCCGTTGAAGACGAGCACGATCAGCACGCCGCCGATGACGGGCCAGAACCAGGCCCAGCGCCGCTGCAGCGCGCGGATCGCGAACATCGCGAGGCTGCCGAACCAGGCCACGATGAGCAGCAGTGCGCAGAGCACGAGCAGCCAGAGATCGGGGAACACCGCGATCGTGCCGCCGGCGACCAGCGCCAGCACCGCGGTGAAGAGCAGCACGAAGGCGCCGACCGCGAGGTCGAGCACGACCAGCACGACCGGCCTGCGGCGCCCCGCAGCGGGCGCCGCCATCAGTAGGAGGTCTCGTCGACCGCGCCCGGGGCCGTCGAGCCCGCGATGCGGCCGGCGAGGTCGTCGAGGATGGTCGCGGTGCCGCTCGTGCCGAAGCGCGTGACACCCTCGGCGAGCATCTCGAGCACCGTGTCGAGGCTGCGCACGCCGCCGGACGCCTTGAGCTCGACCCGCTCGCTCACGTTCGCCTTCATGATCGCGAGGTCGTGCAGGTTCGCGCCGCCGCCGGCGAAGCCGGTGGAGGTCTTCACGAAGTGCGCGCCAGCGCGGTCCGCTGCCGCGGAGGCGGCGGCGATCTGCTCGTCGTCGAGCAGCGCGGTCTCGAGGATCACCTTCACGACGCGACCCTCGGCCGCCTCGACGACGGCGCGGATGTCCTGCTCGACCTGCTCGAGCAGACCCGAGCGCACCCATCCGATGTTCACGACCATGTCGAGCTCGACGCCGCCGTCCGCGAGCGCCTGGCGCACCTCGGCGACCTTGCCGGCCGTCGAGGTGGTGCCGTGCGGGAAGCCGATCACGGTGCCGACCGCGACACCGCTGCCTGCGAGGCGCTGCACCGCGTAGGCGATGTCGCTCGGGCGCACGCACACGCTGAAGATGCGGTGCTCGGCGGCGATGTCGAGCTGCGCGTCGACCTCGGCGCGGGTCAGCTCGGGCTTGAGGATGGCGTGGTCGATCATGCCGGCGATCTGCGCCACGGTCACGGCGGGAGGGGTCTGGCTCATGCCCCCGAGTCTACGGGCGGGGCGCTGCGCGCATCCGGGCCGCCGCGCACGGTAGACTGCCCCCGTAGCGACGGCGCCTTCGTCACGCGCCGACATCCTGGCGCGGTCACGACGAGGCCACGCCGCTATCGTGCCCGGTCGGCTCCGCATCCGCTGATGCTGCTGCGACCGGGGCCCCGGGATGCAGCGCCCGCATCCCGTCCGGCCCGTCCCGGCGCACGACGAGACGATGCATCCGAGCGGATGCGCCAACCCCTGATCCGAGGAGGACCATGGCCCGGTCCGGTGCCACCACCCGCAGCCGTTCGAGCTCGCGCAAGCGATACGTCGACAACTCGGGGCTCATCCCCGTGCTGGCGCGCACGGTGCGCCAGGTCGAGGCGGCCGCCCAGCGCGGCAAGGTCTCGCCGAGCGGCCGCACGCGCTTCCTGGTCGTCGCGATCCTCATGCGCGAGGAGCGGGCCCGGGTCAAGGCCGAGACCGAGATCAGCGACGGCGACCGCGCCGAGCAGCTCAAGCGGCTCGACGGCATCGCCAGCATCCTCGCCCAGACCGCGTCGCGCGACACCTCGCTGATCGCCCTGCTCGAGAGCGAGACGCTGCCGGCGAGCGCGCAGAAGCTGCGCCGCGACCTGCTGCTCGAGGCGGGCGTCGAGCTCAGCCTCGACGAGCAGATCGTCACCGAGGAGAAGAAGCCCGTCGTCGTCGCCGAGGTCAACGAGCGCCAGGTCGTGCCCGTCTCGGTGCGCCAGCGCGCCCTCGCCAACCCCTTCCTCGCCCCCGACTTCGACGCGGTGGCGCCCCAGCCGGTCTCCGGCGGCCGCCTCAGCAACTGGGAGCTGCTCGGACCGCTGTTCCGCTCCTTCGAGCACGGCTCCGGCGGCAACGCCGCGAGCATGTCGCTGCCCGAGCCCGGTGCCGCCACCGCGCTGCGCGGAGGCCTCGAGCTCATGCCGCACCAGGCGGAGCTCGTCGAGAGCGCCCGCGAGGGTCACCGCACCTTCCTGCTCGCCGACGAGCCGGGTCTCGGCAAGACCGCCCAGTCGCTGCTCGCGGCGAGCGCGACCAAGGCCTTCCCGCTGCTCGTCGTGGTGCCCAACGTGGTCAAGGTCAACTGGGCCCGCGAGGTGCAGCGCTGGATCCCGAACCGCTCGGCCACGGTCGTGCAGGGCGACGGCGACGATCTCGACGCCTTCGCCGACGTGATCGTCGTCAACTACGAGGTGCTCGACCGCCACGTGGGCTGGCTCAAGAACCACGGCTTCCAGGGCATGGTCGTCGACGAGGCGCACTTCATCAAGAACCTCTCCTCGCAGCGCTCGAAGCACGTGCTCGAGCTCAGCCGCAGCATCCGCTCGCGCAAGCCGAACGCGCTCTTCATGGCGCTCACCGGCACCCCGCTCATCAACGACATCGACGACTTCCGCGCCATCTGGCAGCTGCTCGGCTGGATCGACGACAAGAAGCCGCTGCCGCACCTCATGCGCGACCTCGAGGCCATCGGCCTCACCCCCGCGGAACCCGGCTTCTTCGCCGCCGCCCGTCAGGCCGTGATCGACCAGGGCATCGTGCGCCGCCGCAAGGAGGACGTCGCGAGCGACCTGCCCTCGCGCCGCATCGCCGACCTGCCCGTCGAGCTCGACGACAGCGCCGGCCGCTCGATCCGGGCCGCGGAGCGCGAGCTCGGCCAGCGCCTGCTCGACCGCTTCAAGCGCGCCAGGAAGGCCCGGCAGGAGTCGCGGGTCGACGCCGCGCCGATCAGCGACGACGAGCTCATGCGCATGGTCGCACAGTGGGAGCTCGAGGAGTCGAAGTCGGCCGGCGACGGCGACAACGTCTTCACGATGCTGCGCACGATCGGCAAGGCCAAGGCGGGCCTCGCGGCCGATTACACGGCGCAGCTCGCCCGCTCCGCGGGCAAGGTCGTCTTCTTCGCCAAGCACATCGACGTCATGGACACCGCCGAGCAGACCTTCGAGCGCGAGGGCCTGCGCTCGATCAGCATCCGCGGCGACCAGACGCCGACCCAGCGACAGGCCGCGATCGACGCCTTCGTGAACGACCCCGAGGTCGCGGTCGCGGTGTGCTCGCTCACCGCCGCCGGCGTCGGCCTCAACCTGCAGGTCGCGTCGAACGTCGTGCTCGCCGAGCTCAGCTGGACCTCGGCCGAGCAGACCCAGGCGATCGACCGCGTGCACCGCATCGGCCAGGAGCAGCCGGTCATCGCGTGGCGCATCATCGCCGCGCAGACGATCGACTCGCGCATCGCCGAGCTCATCGACAGCAAGGCCGGGCTCGCCGCCCGCGCCCTCGACGGCGACGACAGCGAGATCGTCGACGCGACGAGCCTGCAGGTCGACGCCCTCGTGCACCTGCTCAAGCAGGCGCTGCACCGCCGCTGAGCCGCCCCGCCGCATGTGGGCTCGGGGACATCGCCCCGGGCCCGCCCCGACACAGAATGGCCTGAATGAGCACCATCGCGACGACGATCGTCGGTCCCGCCCCCGCCGAGCTGCTGCGACGCGGCGACGTGACCCTGCGCAAGGGGCGCCACACCCTCATCAACGATCGTCTCGCGCCCGAGCAGGCGCACGTGCGCGACCTGCTCTCCATCCGCAAGATGCTCGAGCGCGGCGGGCTCGAGCACCTGCTCGTGCGCGGCGACCGCGGGCGCCTCGTGATCGCACTCGATCAGGCCGATCGCAAGCGGATCAACCGGGTGTTCACCGAATCCGCTCCGGCCGAGCCCTTCTACGCGAAGCCGCTCGACCGCGACCAGCCCGCGACCCTCGTCTCGGCGGGCCTGTTCGCCCGCGGCAAGGCCCGCGTGTGGCGGCTGTGGCGCCCGCGCATCGACCCGAGCGGGCAGCTGCGCTACGGCGCCGGCAACGGCGTGCAGATCGAGTTCTGGGACTTCGGGGCCGAGGAGATCGTGGCCCCGCTCGAGAACTCCCTCATGCGCAAGCGCCTGCCGCGCGCCGAGGCGATCGACGACCGCATCGAGCTGCACGGCGTGGTCTGGCCCACGCTGCAGAACATGTTCGCGCCCCACGCGAGCGACGTGCGCTTCGACATCGACATGGTCTTCTCGTGGGTGGACGGCAACGACCCCGAGTTCCAGAAGCGCCGCGCCGAGCGGATGCAGGGGCACGTGATCGGCGAGGGCGACGATCACGAGGCCCGCTTCCGCCAGATCGACGAGCTGCGCTACGCCCTGCGCAGCGTGTACCTCTTCGCGCCCTGGGTGCGCCGCATCTTCATCGCCACGGACTCGCCGCGCCCCGCCTGGCTCGCCGAGCACCCGCGCGTCACCCTCGTGCGCAGCGAGGAGTTCTTCGAGCGGCAGGAGGACCTGCCGACCCACAACTCGCACGCGATCGAGGCGCAGCTGCACCGCATCGAGGGGCTCAGCGAGCACTTCCTCTACTCGAACGACGACATGTTCTTCGGCCGTCCGGTCAGCCCGGACGACTTCTTCTCGCCGGGCGGCATCTCGAAGTTCTTCGAGGCGACCACCCGCATCGGCCTCGGCGACACGAACCCCTCGCGCAGCGGTCACGACAACGCCGCGCGGGTCAACCGGCGGCTGCTGCGCGAGCGCTTCGGCGCGATCACGACGCGGCACCTCGAGCACACGGCGGCTCCGCTGCGGCGCAGCGTCATCGCCGAGCTCGAGCGCGAGTTCCCGGCCGAGTTCCGCGCCACCGCGGGCAGCCCGTTCCGCGCGGCCGACAACATCTCGGTGACCAACTCGCTGTACCACTACTACGCGCTCATGACGGGCCGGGCGGTGACCAACGAGCATTCGACGATGCTCTACGTCGACACGACGGCCCGACGCGGTCTGCGCCGCATGGAGCGGATGCTGCGCGAGCGCGAGCTGGACTTCTTCTGCCTCAACGACGGCAGCTTCCCGGAGGTCCCGGCCGAGGAGCGGATGCGCCGCGTGACGGCCTTCCTCGATCGGTACTACCCGATCGCCGCGCCCTGGGAGGTGCCGGGCGTCGAGTAGGGCGCTCGCGCGTCCCCGCGCGGAGTGACAAGTCTGCTTGACAGACGACGCGTCGTCGGGGCAGACTCCTTGTCAAGTTCACTTGACTCGAGGGGGTCGCATGCGGCGCTGGCTGACGGTCGTCCGGAGCTTCGCGGTGATCTCGACGAAGGACCTGCTCCGCACGCCGGCGACGCTCGTCTCGATGGGCGCGGTCTTCATCGTCTTCCTGGCGATCTACGCGCTGCTGCAGTGGTCGATCGACGCGCAGGGCGGCGACGTCGACCTGCTGCGCGCCAACCTCGGCGTCGTGCTCATGGCCGGCATCAGCGCGGTGGCGCTCGTCGGCACGACCGTGCCGCTCGTGGGCATGCGCGAACGGGGGACCCTGCGCGCCTTCGCCACCGTGCCGCTGCAGCGCTCGGCGTTCCTGCTCGGCATGCTGCCGATCCGCGTCGCGATCGTGCTGCTCGAGCTCGCCGTCGTGCTGCTCGTCGCAGCGCTGCGCGGCTACCTCGACGGCGCGCAGCTGCTGCGGCTCGCCGTCACCGCGGCGCTCGGCGCCGCCATGCTCTTCGCCGTCGCCCTGCTGCTCGCGGCACGGGCGCGCTCGGCGGAGGCCATGCAGCAGAGCATGGCCATGCTCTCGATCCTCATCGTCTTCGCCTCGGGCGGGCTGCTGCCGGAGGAGATCGTGCCGCAGGCGGTGACGGCGGCGATGCGAGTGCTGCCGACCACCTGGTTCGCCGAAGCGGCGGCCGCCGATCTGAGCGGCAGCGCGCCGTTCGCGCCCGTGCCGCTGCTCTGGGCGGGCATGGCCATGGTGACGGCCGTCGCCGCGGCCCTCGCGGTGCGGCGATTCGACTGGGATGCGCGCGCGGGACTCGCGCGCCGGAGCACGAAGGAGGTCGCCCATGCCGCGCGATGAGACGAGCGGGCCGAAGCGCACGAGCGCCGAGCGGCGGCGCTCCCGCCGCTACACGGCGGAGTTCCTGAGCGGCATGGCGCTGGTCGTGCTGCTGCTCCTGCTGCCGAGCGAGCCGCTGCTGGCGCGGGCGCCGCAGGAGCTGCGCGTGCTGTGGGCGGTGCTGCCGCTCGTCCCGCTGCTGTGGTCCGCGGCCGCCGTCGTCCGTCATCTGCGCCGCGTCGACGAGCTGCAGCGGCGGATGGTCGTCGACGCGCTCGCATGGGGCTTCGGCGCCGCGATGATGGCGGCGATCGGCGCCGCCCT
Organism: Microbacteriaceae bacterium PS02343; assembly: GCA_029959365.1. GTDB lineage: Bacteria > Actinomycetota > Actinomycetes > Actinomycetales > Microbacteriaceae > Arenivirga. Next base: position 15,904 of record JASCOA010000035.1, read on the forward strand.
CATCCGCTCGGCCGGTGTCGCGGTCGGCGACGTCGAGTGGGCCGTGTTCCTGACCGGCATGCTCGGCTTCGCCGCGGCCGCGACGATCGGATCGGCGAGGGCCTCGCGATGAGGAACCGGCTGCGCGAGCTGCGCGAGCAGCTCGGCTGGTCGCAGGCGGCGCTGGCCGAGCGGCTCGACGTGTCGCGGCAGACCGTCAACGCGCTCGAGACCGGTCGCTACGACCCGTCCCTGCCGCTGGCCTTCCGCATCGCCGGATGCTTCGCACTGCCGATCGAGCGGATCTTCACGCCGGACGAGCACGATGCGCCGCCGAGCGGGGGTCGCCGATGAGCGCGGTGGCGGTCGAGGGCGTCGGGATCGGACGGAACGGGGTCGCCGTGCTCGACGACGTCGCCCTGCGCGTCGACGCCGGCGAGGTGGTGGGCGTGATCGGTCGCAACGGCGCCGGCAAGAGCACGCTGCTCGACGTCGTGGCGGGGCTGCAGCGCGCGGACGGCGGCTCGGTCGCGGTGCTCGGGATGACCCCGTGGCGCGACCGCGACGGCATGACGCGACGGGTGGCGGTGCAGGCGCAGGACGCCGCGCTGCTGCCGACGCTCACCGTGCTCGAGACGCTCCGGCTGTTCGCGACGATCCACGCCGAGCACCGGCCGATCGAGTCGCTCCTGGAGCGGACCGGCCTCGACGCGGTGCGCGATCGTCGCGCGGCGGTGCTCTCCGGCGGCGAGGCGCGGCGGCTGCAGCTCGCCATCGCACTGCTGCCGTGCGCCGAGCTCGTGCTGCTCGACGAGCCGACCGCGGCCGTCGACCCCGCCGGTCGCGCGCTGGTCGCCGCCATCGTGCGCCGTCTTGCCGGGGAGGGCGTCGCGGTGCTGCTCGCCACGCACGGCATGGCCGAGGCGGAGCTGTGGTGCGACCGGGTCGTCGTGCTCGACGGCGGCCGCGTGACCGCCACGGGCACCCCGGCCGGGCTGCTCGCCGAGCACCGCGCGACGGCGACGATCGCCTTCCGGGTAGACCCCGATGCCGATCTCGATGCGCTGCGGGCGCTCGCATCGGCCGGCGACATCGAGATCGTCGCGGATGCGACGGGGGCCGACGTGCGCATCCGCTCGACCGATGCCGACGAGATGGTGCGCCGGGTCACCTTCGCCCGCGGGTTCCGCGCGCGCGGGATCCGGATCCACCGAGGGGGCCTTGGCGAGCTGTTCTTCGCCGAGTAGCGCTCAGTCGCGCAGCACCGGCACCGGCAGCGTCAGCGGCTCCTCGACGGGCACCGGCAGGTCTGGCGCCTGCGCGATGAACACATCGGCGTCCTCGAGACGGCGCGCCGTCTCCTCGGCGTCGGCCGGCGTGCCGACCGTGGCGAAGTCGCCCATCGGCACCACCGTGTGCAGCACCGTGCGCTCGTAGACGTGCACGAGGTTGTACGACTGGGCGCCGTCGCGGCCGCGGGTGCCGCGGCCCGCCTCGGCGAGGTCCTGCGTGTAGCAGGTGGCACTGGCGACCGAGACCGGGATGCCCGCGAAGGTCGCGGTCGACGAGTAGTGCAGGTGGCCGGCGAGGATCGAGCGCACGTCGCTGCCCTCGAGCACCTCGGCGAGCTTGTGCTGCTCGCGCAGCTCGACGAGCACGGCGAGGTCCTGCACCGTCGGCACGGGCGGGTGGTGCAGCGCGAGGATGGTGCCGTGCGGAGCCTCGGTCGCGAGCTCCTCGGCGAGCCAGTCCAGCTGCTCGTCGCTCACCTCGCCGTGGTGGTGGCCGGGCACGGTCGTGTCGAGCACGATCAGCCGCAGCCCGTGCAGGTCGTGCACCCGATCGACCGGCTTGTCGCTGGCGAACTGGCCGAGCAGCTGCTGCCGGAAGGCGCCGCGCTCGTCGTGGTTGCCCATGACCCAGACGATCTGCGCGCCCCACCGGGCGGCAGCCGGCTCGAGCAGGTCGCGCACCTTGATGTAGGCGCCGATCTCGCCGCGGTCGGCGATGTCGCCGGTCACCACCACCGCCTCGGGGTGCGACTCGGAGCGGTCGACCTCGGCGATCAGACGGCGCAGCGTCGCGGTGCTGTCGACCTCCGAGCCGTAGAGGCCGGCGTCGGCTTCGATGAGGTGCGTGTCGCTGATGTGGAGCAGGAAGTGGTTCGGCCGGGGGTGCTCGGCCTGCCGGGGGCTCATGCGGGTTCCCATCGATGCGGGGGTGATGCGGAGTTGCACCACCCTAGATCCGCGTCAAGCCCAGCACATCACCCGCGTGCGGGGGTGGACCGGGCATGGCGCGTCGGTGAACGCAGAGGGACTTCTACTCTTCCTCACCGCGATCCGCGTCGATCGGGTCGTAGGCGCTCGGGTCGGTGTCCTCGTCCGGGTCGTCCCCGGTGACGCGGACGATCTCGTCGTCGAGGCGGGACTCGGCGTCGGAGGGGGCCAGCTCGCCGTCCTCCTCCTCGCCGTACTCGACGAGGGCCGATTCGTCATCGTCCGGACCGTGGCCCTGCTGCGGCAGCAGGTCGCTGAGGTCCTCCTCGATGGGGGCTGCATCGGGCTCGTCGTCCTCCTCGAGCGTCGGCTCGGGGAACTCCGCCTCGTCGAGCGGCGCCTCGTCGGCGAGGGAGCGCTCGGGCTGGGGGTCCTCGTTGCCCGGGGCGGGCGCGTGCACCTCGCGCTCGTCCGTCGCGTCGGCGTTGCCGGAGACGAGCGAGTCGCGCTGGTCGTCCGAGGCGCCGGTGTCGGCGAGGGGCTGGTGGTCGTCGTGCTGAGTGCTCATGCCTCCGAAGGTATGGACGCCGGCTGGATGCCCGGTGCCCGTCAGCCGGACGCGCGCAGGGCGCCGAGCCGCCGGCAGAAGCCCGTCCCGCCCCCGGCCTGGCGCCGCCCGCGCGAGCGGAGGAGACTGGGGCGATGCAGCAGGCCACCCGCGTCGAGACCGATTCCCTGGGCAGCCTCGAGGTGCCCGCCGACGCGTACTGGGGCATCCACACCGCCCGAGCGCTCGAGAACTTCCCGATCAGCAAGAGGCCCATCTCGGTCTACCCCGACCTGGTGCGCGCCCTGGTCATGGTCAAGCAGGCCGCCGCCCGGGCCAACGCCCGCATCGGCGTGCTCGAGCCGGCGAGGGCCGAGCTCATCGACCGCGCCTGCGCCGCCGTGCTCGCGGGCGAGCACCACGAGGAGTTCGTCGTCGGCGTGATCCAGGGCGGCGCCGGCACGAGCACGAACATGAACACCAACGAGGTCATCGCCAACGTGGGGCTCGCCCTGGCCGGGCACCCGCTCGGGGACTACGCCCACCTGCATCCGATCGACGACGTCAATCGCAGCCAGTCGACCAACGACACCTACCCGACCGCCGTGAAGATGGCGATGGCGCTCACGCTCAACCGCCTGCTGGCCGAGCTGGAGGACCTGCGCGTGGCCTTCGGCCGCAAGGGCCAGGAGTTCCACCACGTGCTGAAGGTCGGTCGCACCCAGCTGCAGGACGCGGTGCCGATGACCCTCGGCCAGGAGTTCCGCGGCTTCGCGCACACGCTCGGCGAGGACCTGCAGCGGCTGCGCGAGACCCTGCCGCTGCTCGGCGAGATCAACCTCGGCGCCACCGCCATCGGCACGGGCATCACGGCCGACCCGAACTACGGCGAGGCGGTGCTCGTCGAGCTGAGCTCGATCGTGGGGGAGAGCGTGCCGGGCTTCCGGCTGCAGACCGCCCCGGACCTCATCGAGGCGACGAGCGACGCCGGCGTGTTCATGACGGTCTCGGGCGCGCTCAAGCGCAGCGCCATCAAGCTCTCGAAGATCTGCAACGACCTGCGCCTGCTCTCCTCCGGCCCGCAGGCCGGGCTCAGCGAGATCAACCTGCCGCCTCGGCAGGCCGGATCGAGCATCATGCCGGGCAAGGTCAACCCGGTGATCCCGGAGGTCGTCAACCAGGTCGCCTTCTCGGTGGCCGGAGCGGATGTGACGGTCACCATGGCCGCGGAGGCCGGCCAGCTGCAGCTCAACGCCTTCGAGCCCGTGATCGTGCACTCGATCATGCAGAGCCTGGTCTGGATGACGGAGGCCTGCCGAACGCTGCGGATCAACTGCATCGACGGCATCACCGCGAACGTCGAGCACCTCGAGGACCAGGTCGGCAGCTCCGTCGGGGTCGTCACGGCGCTGACGCCCTACATCGGCTACGCGGCGTCGGCGAAGCTCGCCAAGCGCGCGCTCGCCGAGCGGGCGTCGGTCGCCGCGCTGGTCGTCGAGGAGGGGCTCATGTCGCTCGAGCAGGTGCGCCGGGTGCTCTCGCCCGAGCGCCTCTCGGGCCTCGAGGTCGTCACGGCCGCGATCCCGGTGATCCGCACGGACGCGACGCCCTGAGCCTGAAGCGTCGCTCCTCGCTAGGGTGATGCCGTGAGCCAGCCCTCAGCATCCGGTCCCTCCTGGCAGCAGCCGGTCGGCAATCCGCAGCCCGCGCAGTACGCCGCTCCCGCGCCGCTGGCGCAGCCCGCCCGGCGAGCGAGCACGACCGTGGTCGTGCTCGGCGCGATCGGCATCGTGCTGCTGGCGCTCGTGCTGCTGGCCGTCGTCGGCTACCTCGTCATGGGCCTGGGCGTCGGCGCCTTCGCCACCGGCGCGGTGCTGGCGCTGCTGCCGCTCGGTGCGGTGCTCTGGGGCATCCGCTGGATCGACCGCTGGGAGCCGGAGCCGCGCGGCGCGCTCTGGTTCGCCTTCCTGTGGGGCGCCGGCCTCTCCGTGGCCATCGCGCTCGTCGTCGGGCTCCTCGTCGAGATCGCCGGCTACGTCGCCGGCTTCGGCACGAGCGAGTTCGCGGGCGCCGTCGTGCAGGCGCCCATCGTCGAGGAGCTCGGCAAGGGCCTCGGCGTGCTGATCCTGTTCTGGGCGCTGCGCGGCAAGCACTTCGACGGGCCGGTCGACGGCATCGTCTACTCGTCGATGGTGGCGGTCGGGTTCGCCTTCACCGAGAACATCCTCTACTTCGGCAACGAGGTCGTGCTCTCGGGCGGCGATCCCTTCGCGGTGGGGTTCATCTTCTTCGTGCGCGCCGTCATGTCGCCCTTCGCGCACGTCATGTTCACCGCCTGCATCGGCCTCGCGCTCGGCATCGCGGCCCGGCGCAGCGGCGGCTTCGGCGGGCTCGGCGCCTTCGCGATCGGAGTCGTCCCCGCCATCCTGCTGCACGCCCTCTGGAACGGCGCGAGCTTCGTGGTCGGCGGCGGGCTGCTGCCCTTCATCGGCTACTACGCGGTCGTGCAGGTGCCGCTCTTCGTCGGCGCGATCGTGCTGGTGGCCTGGCTGCGCCGGCAGGAGGCGGCGCTCGTGCGGGCGCGCCTGGTCGAGTACGCGCAAGTCGGCTGGTTCCTGCCGTTCGAGGTCGAGATGCTCGGCACCTGGGCCGGTCGGCGTCAGGCGCTGGCCTGGGCGCGCTCGCGCGGCCGGGGCGATCTGATGCGCCGCTTCCAGCTCGACGCGACGAGGCTGGCCTACGCGCGCAATCGCATCGCCATCGGCCGGCACGCCGCCGAGGCGCAGCGCGACGAGGCCGCCCTGCTGGACGACCTCGTGCGCTACCGCCCCGCGCTCTACGCCTGAGCGCCGGACCAGAAGTCGGCGAGCAGCGCCGCGGTGGCGGCCGGCTGCTCGAGCCCGGGGGAGTGGAACGCACCCTCGACGACGGCGTAGCGCGCCCTCAGCGCCTCGGCCAAGGCTTGCTGCCACGGGATCGGCCAGGCGTCGTCGAACTCGCCGTGCGCGACGAGCACCGGCAGCTCGGTGCCGGCGACCTCCTCGGTGAGATCGTGCTCGCTCTCGAGGATCACCGCGCCGCCGACGATGCTGCGCGCGCTGGTATCGAGCAGGCGCTGCTTCAGGAAGCGCGCATCCGCATCCATCTGCTCATCGCTCACGCCCTGCCAGCGCGGGTTGCCCGCATCCCAGAGCGCGTGGTTGCCCTCGGCGCCGGCCAGTACCCGCTCGCGCAGCTTGCGGTGCGGCCAGCCGCGGGGCCCCGAGCAGAGCATGGTGAGGCTCGCGAAGCGCTCAGGTGCGAGTGCTGCGGCGCGTGCGGCGATGACGCCGCCGAGGCTGTGGCCGAGCAGGTGCACCGCGTCGTCGCCCGTCGCGGCAGCGAGCAGCGCGGCGATCTGCGCCACGTCGCCGGCCTCGGCGTCGAGCTCGTACGATTCGGGATCGTCCGGCGCGGCCGAGTCGGCCTGGCCGCGACGCGTGATCGCGAGCACCCGCACGCCGCGGGCGCGGAGCTCGGGCAGCAGCAGCCGGAAGTCCTCCTTCGACCCGGTGTAGCCGGGCACGAGCAGCGCGGTCGCCCGCGCCGGCCCGTCCGGCTCGGTCAGGTGGGCGCTGAGCGTGCCGACCGGCAGCTCGACCCCGACGGTCGCGATCGAGGGGTCGAGCTCGAAGGAGCCGTAGACCGGATGCGCTGCGAAGGCGCTCATGCCGCCCCCGCCCGTCGCGGGTCGGGCACCGCATCGAGCAGGCGCACCGTGTACTCGTCGCTCGGGTTGCGCAGCACCTCGTCCGTGGCGCCGCGCTCGACGACCCGGCCCTGGTTGAGCACGAGGATGCGATCGGTGATGAGCCGCGCGCTGAGCAGGTCGTGGGTGATGTACAGCAGGGAGACGCCCCACTGCTCGCGCAGGTCCTCGAGCAGCGCGAGCACGCCGGCGCGCAGGCTCACGTCGAGCATCGAGACCGGCTCGTCGGCGATGATCACCTGCGGGTCGCTGGCGAGCGCCCGGGCGATGACGACGCGCTGGCGCTGACCGCCGGAGAGCTGGTGCGGCAGCTTCTCGGCGAACTGCTCGACGGGGCTGAGGCCGACGGTCTCGAGCAGCTCGAGCACGCGCCGACGCGCGGCCGATCCCTTGAGCCCGGTGAAGTTCTCGACCGGGCGGGTGAGCGTGTACTCGACGGTGTGCAGCGGGTTGAGCGCGGCGTACGGGTCCTGGAACACCATCTGCACGTCGCGGTGCAGCGTGCGCAGCTCGCGCCGCTTCAGCCGGCCGACGTCGAGGTCGCCGAAGCGCACCGATCCGCTCGTCGGCTGCTCGACGCCAGTGAGCATCTTCGCGATCGTACTCTTGCCGCTGCCGCTCGCGCCGACCAGCGCCAGGGAGGTGCCGGGCTCGAGGGTGAAGGAGACGTCCTGCACAGCGCGCACCGGCTGCTCGCCGCGCTTGCGGGGCGGGTAGGTCATGGTCAGGCCCTCGGCGATCACGGCGCGATCGGCTCGACGGCGGCGCGTCGCTACGCTGGGCGCCACCGTGCCCGCGTCGGTCGCCGAGCGGGCGGCCGCGGACTCGGCGCGGCTGGTGCCGCGCTCCCGTCGCACCGCGGCCTCCTCCATGCCGGGCAGCGAGACCACCTCGGCGCGGGGGTCCGCGTAGTGCGAGAGCAGCATGCGGGTGTAGCCGTCCTGCGGCTGCTCGAGCACCCGCCGGCTGGGCCCGTCCTCGACGATGCGGCCCTCGTGCATGACGAGCACGCGCTCGGCGGACTCGAGCACGGTGCCGAGGTCGTGGCTGATGAGGATGGCGGTGAAGCCCTCCTCGCGCTGCAGCTCGCGGATGGTCTCCATCACCGCGTGCTGCACGAGCACGTCGAGCGCGGTCGTCGGCTCGTCGAAGACCATGAGCTGGGGCTCGAGCGAGAGCGCGAGCGCGATCGACACGCGCTGGCGCATGCCGCCGGAGAGCTCGCCGGGGTAGCGGTCGAGCACGCCCGCATCGAGCTTGACCTTGCCGACCAGCTCGCGCATCCGCTCGGTCCGGCGGTTCGCCGGCACGTGGCCGTGCGCGGCGAAGATGTCGCCGAAGTGGTCGCGGATGCGCCGCACCGGGTTGAGCGCGTTCATGCCGGACTGCAGCACCATCGCGAAGCCGCCCTGGCGCTGGCGGCGCAGCGCCTCGTCCTCGATGGAGGCGATGTCGCTGCCGTCGAAGAGGATGCGCCCGGCGGTGATCTCGGCGGGAGCCTTCGCGAGCCGGGTGATGGCGAAGCCGAGCGTCGACTTGCCCGAGCCGGACTCGCCGACGAGTCCCACGAACTCGCCGCGGCGCAGCGTGAAGCTCACGTCGTCGACGGCGTGCACGGGGGCCCGGCCGGGGGAGAGGTATCCGACCGAGAGGCCCTCGACCCTCAGGAGCAGGTCGTCGGGGTGCTTGGCGTCGTTCATCGCTGGCCCTTCCCTTCGCGCAGGCGCGGATTGCTGATGCCGTCGACCCCGAAGTTGATGAGGGTGAGGCTGGTGGCGAGCAGTGCGATGCAGAGGCCCGGCGCGAAGAGCAGCGCCCACTGGCCGGTGAGCAGCGCGTTGGAGTTCTGCGCCCAGAAGAGCATCGTTCCCCAGCTGATCGTCGAGGTGTCGTCGAGGCCCAGGTACGACAGGCCGCTCTCCGCGAGGATCGCGGCGGTGGCGGCACCGAAGAAGCTGCTCACGATGAGCGAGAGCATGTTCGGCAGGATCTCGCGGAACACGATGCGCGCCGAGCTCTCGCCGCTGAAGACCGCCGCGGTGACGAAGTCGCGCGAGCGCAGCGACTGGGTCTGGCTGCGCAGCACGCGCGCGCCCCACGCCCAGCCCGTGACCACGACGACGGCGATGATCATGATCAGCCCACCGCCCTGCAGGTACGCGGCCAGCACGATCATGAGCGGCAGGCCGGGGATCACCAGGAACAGGTTGACGATGAAGTTGATCGCGTCGGCGACGAAGCCGCGCAGGTAGCCCCAGCTGAGGCCGATCAGCACGGCGACGACGGTCGAGAGGCCCCCGGCCACGAAGCCGACGAGCAGGCTGACCTGCGCGCCGTGCAGCAGCTGGCTGAGCACGTCCTCGCCCGCGGCGGTCGTGCCGAGCCAGTGCGCAGCGGTGGCGCCCTCGCCGCTGGCGAAGTCGTTCGCGGTCGGATCGTAGGGCGCGAGCAGCGGGGCGAAGACGCCGACGACCACGAAGAGGCCGAGGATCGCGGCGCCGATTCGGGCCTTGCCGTTCGACAGGATCGTGCCGGCGAAGCGGAGCACGACGCGCAGGGGGCCTGCGCCGCCTGCGCCGTCGCGGTCGGCGGTGCGGATGGAGTGCGTAGTGGTCATCGGCGGGTCCTCGGGTCCAGCACGCCGTACAGGATGTCGACGAGGAAGTTGGCGACGAGCACGGAGACCGTGATCATCAGGAACATGGCCTGCATGAGCGGGTAATCCTGGTTGATCACCGCGTTGAAGAGCAGGTAGCCGACACCGGGGTAGCCGAACACCTGCTCGACGAGCAGGGATCCGCCGACCACGCCGCCGAGCGCCAGCCCGAACGAGGTGAGGTTCGGCAGGATCGCGTTGCGCGCCGCGTAGCGGAGCGCGACCGTGCGCTTGCGCAGGCCGTTGGCCTCGGCGAAGGTCACGTAGTCGTCGCCGAGCGTCGAGATCATCGTGTTGCGCATGCCGAGGATCCATCCGCCCAAGGAGGTGATCAGGATCGTGATCGCGGGCAGCGCCGCGTGGTAGATCGCGTCGCCGATGAACTGCCAGTTCAGCCCCGGATCGCTGGTGACGCTGTAGGCGCCCGATGATGGGAACCAGCGCAGCACGTAACCGAGGAAGAAGAGCAGCAGCAGCGCCGTCCAGAAGTACGGGAAGGCGCTCGCGAAGCTGCCGCCGATGGTGGGCAGCGAGTCGAGCCAGGTGCCGCGCTTCCACGCCGCGAGCACGCCGAGCAGCGTGCCGCAGATGAAGGCGATCACCGTCACCAGCCCGACGAGGATGAGGGTGTAGGGCAGCGCGTCGGCGACGAGCTCGGAGACCGACTGCGGGTAGTAGGTGAACGAGACGCCGAAGTCGAGCGTCACCACCTGCTGCAGGTAGCTCACGTACTGGTCCCAGAGGTTGCCGGTGGGCAGTCCGAGCTGGGCCTCGATCGCCGCGCGGGTCGCGTCGTTGACGGGCCCGTTCTGCGCGAGCCGGGCGAGCGCGGCATCCGCCGGGTCGCCGGGCATGAGGCGGGGCAGGAAGAAGTTGATGGTCACGGCGGCCCACAGGGTGAGCACGAAGAGACCGAGCTTGCGGAGCAGGTACAGCATCAGCCCTCGCCCTCCGGGTCGACCCGCTCGAGGCTCGTGAGCACGAGCAGCGACGAGGGCATGTAGGTGATGGGCGAGTAGGCGTTCTCCTCGCTCGGCCAGCCGGTGAACTTGCGGTCGCTGAAGAGGCCCCAGCTGCCGCCGTAGTACATGCCGATGACGGGCACCTTCTCGTAGAAGGCGTTCTCGAGCCCGTAGGCCAGCTCGCGCAGCCGCTCCTCGTCGGTCGTGACGCGGTACTCCTGCAGCAGCGCGTCGACCTCGTCGTCCTGGAACCGGCCGAAGTTGTTGCCGGTCTCCTCACCCTCCGGTACGAAGAACTCGCCGGAGAGGTTGTTGTTGAAGTCCTGGTAGACGGTGCCGGTGCCGCCGAAGCTCGACACGATGAGGTCGAAGTCGCCGTTGCGCTGCGCCAGCGTGTGGCCGGCGGGCTGCGGCTGGTCGACGGAGACGTCGATGCCGATCGCCGAGAACTGCCGCTGCACCTCCTGCACCGCGCGCAGCCAGTCGGCGTAGCCGTTGGCCGTGGTGATCGTGAAGGCGAGCTGCTGACCGTCCTCGCCCACGAGCCGGTCGCCCTGCAGGGTGTAGCCGGCCTCGGCGAAGAGCTCGAGTGCGCGGTCCCGGTCCTGCTCGATGAAGCCCTGGTCGGGCAGGCTCGGGTCCAGGTCCTCCTCCTGGTTCGGCAGCAGCAGTCCGCTCTGGCTCGCCGGGTCCATGTAGCCCTCGGCGGCGAGATCGGCGATCGCCGTGCGATCGAGGGAGTAGGAGAGCGCCTGCCGCACCCGCACGTCGTCGAAGGGCTCGCGCGTGTGGTTGGGGAAGAGCGCGATGGTGCCGCCCGGCGGGAAGAAGTAGCTGTTCGTGTCGCTCGCCGCGAGCCAGGTGCCCTCGACGTTGCTCATGTACTTGAACGCCCAGTCGTAGCCCTTGGTGACGACGTCGAGGTCGCTGTTCGCGGCCGGCAGGATCAGGTGCTCCGCCGCGACCTTCTCGGCCTGCCAGTACTCGGGGTTCTTGTCCATCGAGTACTGCTGCGGTGTGAAGTTGCCGAGCGTGTAGGGGCCGGTGCCGATCGGCTCGGTGTTGCGGAAGGAGTCCGGGGTCTCGACCTCGGACCACTGGTGCTCCGGCACGATGACGACGCCGCCGATGATGATGCGGGCCGGCACGTCGGGCTCGGTCAGGTGCACGGTGACGGTGCCGTCGCCGGTCTCGTACGACTCGATGTAGCTCCAGATGCCGGTGCCGTCGAAGGCGGGCACCTCCTTGAGCAGGTCGAAGGTGAAGGCGACGTCCTCCTCGGTGAACGGCTCGCCGTCCGACCAGGTCACGCCGTCGCGCAGGTCGAAGACGATCGTCGAGGGATCCGGCACCTCGGTCGACTCGGCCAGCCAGTCGTGCTCCTCGCCGCTGATCGGGTCGACGAGCAGCAACGGCTCGAAGAGGTAGTTGACGCCGATGCGCTTGGTGCCGAGGTAGGGGTTGAAGTTCTCCTCGAAGAACGGCGCGCCGGTGTCGGCGCCGATGAGCATGGTGTCGTCGCCCACGGTCGGGTCGGGGCGGCTCTGCAACTGGATGGCGCAGGAGCTCAGGGCGAGCGCTGCCGCTCCGGCGATGGCCGCGCTGCGGAGGATGCGTGATGGTGCCACGGGGTGCGGTCCTCACTTCGTCGTGTCGGACGGATCAGCACGGGTCGACGCTGATCACCGCTTCGACTGTATGCGCTTACATCCCGGCGTCCGACCGTTCCCGGCCGATCCTCAGGGAGGCGCCGAGCGGATGCGCCGGTCAGGTCAGGCGGGCGGGCACGACTCCCGCAGCAGCACCGTCACCGGCATCCGCGCGTCCTGGCAAGGGCGGCGGGGCTCGGCGATCCGGTCGAGCAGGGTGCGCACGGCGGTGCGCCCCAGCGCCTCCATCGGCTGGGCCACGGTCGTCAACGGCGGACGGCTGAGCCGCGCCTCCTCGACGCCGTCGAAGCCCGTGACCACGCACTGCCCTGGCACCGCGACACCCGCCGCCTGCAGGGCGTCGAGCGCGCCGAGCGCCAGCTGGTCGTTGGCGGCGATCACGGCGCCGAGCGGTCCGTCGGCCAGCGCGGCGGCGGTGCGCTCGCGGCCCCGCTCCCGCACGAAGAGCCCGTCGTCGTGCACGACCTCGGTGGACGGCGCGGCCTCCAGCGCGTCGCGCACGCCGAGTCTGCGCTCCTCGGCGTCGGGGGAGTCGTGCGGGCCGCCGAGCACCAGTACGGCGCCCGGACCGCGCGAGCGCAGCGCGTGCTCGGCGACGGCGCGCATGCCGCCGCGGTTGTCGACGGCGAGGTGGTCGACGGGCAGCTCGTGCCGGCCTCCCGCGAGCAGCACCACCGGCAGCCGGGCCGAGAGCCGTTCGATCGCCTCGTCGCTCGCCGTGCTCGCGACCACGGCGAGGCCGTCGACGCGCCCCGCGAGGTCGTCGATCGAACCGTCGCCGCGGCCGGCGCCGATCATCAGCGCGTGCCCGGTGCGCCAGGCCTCGACCTCGGCGCCGCGCAGCAGCTCGTCGAAGTAGTCGGCGCGGAAGCCGCGATGCCGATGCCGGGAGCCCTCGCGGTCGTCGACGACGCGCACCCCCGTCTCCTGCGAATCGCTCGCGGCAGGGGACTCGAGCGCCTCGTGCCCGGGGATGAACAGCCCGAGCACCCCCGTGCGCCGTCCGGCCAGACCGCGCGCGCTCGCGCTCGGCACGTAGCCGAGCTCGCGCACCACGCCGAGCACGCGCTCGCGCGTGCTCTCCTTGACCGCATCCGGGGTGCGCAGCACCCGCGAGACGGTGGCGATGGAGACCTCGGCGAGCCTGGCCACGTCGTAGACGGTGGGGGCGTTGCTCGGCGTCATGCTGCCTCCGCTGGGGGTCGTCGGGCGCGCCTCGGCGAGCGCTCGCTGCCCGCATCCTATGCATCCTGTAAGCGCATCCACTGGGAGCCGCCTCCCGGCGCGCCGCGCCCGCTTTGACGCCCGACGGCGCGCGCGGTTGGATGGAGCCATGACTGAGACCCCCCGCACCAAGCCCGAGCTCGACGCCCCCGAGGGCCCCGCCCCCACCTCGCTCGAGATCACCGACCTCATCGTCGGCGCCGGCGCCGCGGCGCCGCCCGGCGCCCAGGTCGCGGTGCACTA
>JASCOA010000036.1 GCA_029959365.1 Microbacteriaceae bacterium PS02343
GTCGTTCCCGCCAGCCCCACGAGCAAGCGCGGTCGTTCCGGCCTGATCGCGGCCGCAGAACGACCGCGCCTGGCGGGAACGACCGCGCTCGGCGGTGCGCAGCGGGGCTACAGCGTCAGCGAACCGTCCGTCGTCACGACGACGTCGCCGCCCGCGAGGCGCGCGGAGAAGGCGGATGCACCGGTCGCCGTGACTTGCACGGAGCCCGCCGAGCGCACGACGCTGAACGTCGCATCCGCTCCTTCGGGCGTCGTCACGGTCAGCTCGGTCTCGCCGTCGGCGCCCGGGAACACCCGCAGCTCGAGGCCGTCGAGGTAGTCGTGGTCGGGCCGGTCGACGCGCGCGCCGATCGGCAGCACGGCGCCCTCGCGCACGTAGAGCGGCACGGTGTCGAAGCCGTGGGTCTCGCGGCGCCAGCGACCGCCCTCGACGACCGCGCCCGTCCACCAGTCGGTCCAACGGCCCTCGGGCAGGTAGAACTCGACCTCGCCGTCGGCGCTCATGACCGGCGCGACCAGCAGGTCGGGGCCGAGCAGGTACTGGCGGTCGAGGTAGGCCACCGCGGGGTCGCCCGGGAAGGCGAGCTGCATCGGCCGCATGATCGGCGTGCCGATGCGGTGCGCCTCGAGCCCGGCCGCGTGCAGGTACGGCATGAGCTGGTGCTTGAGGTGCGTGAAGCGGCGGGTGACCGAGACGGCCGACTGCGGGTCGGCCTCGTCGCGGCCCTCCTTCTCGTCGAAGATCCACGGCACGCGGTAGTTCTCGCTCGCGTGCAGGCGGGTGTGGCTCGAGAGCAGGCCGAAGACCAGCCAGCGCTTGAAGACGCCGGGGTCGGGGCTGCCCTCGAAGCCGCCGATGTCGTGGCTCCAGTAGCCGAAGCCGCTGAAGGCCAGCGAGAGGCCGCCGCGCAGGGTCTCGGCGAGCGACTCGAAGCTCGAGGTGTTGTCGCCGCCCCAGTGCACGGGCATGGTCTGGCCGCCGGCGGTCGCGGAGCGCGCGAAGACGATCGCCTCGCCCTCGCCCTTGAGCTCCTCGAGCACCTCGAACACGGCCTCGTTGTAGCGCTGCGTGTAGAGGTTGTGCATGCGCTCGGGGCTGGAGCCGTCGAAGTAGTCGACCTCGAGCGGGATCCGCTCGCCGAAGTCGGTCTTGAAGGCGTCGACGCCCTGGGCGACCAGCTTGCGCAGGTAGCCCTGGTACCAGGCGGTGGCCTCGGGGTTCGTGAAGTCGACCAGCGCCATGCCGGCCTGCCAGAGGTCCCACTGCCAGACGGAGCCGTCGGGGCGCTTGACGAAGTAGCCCGCGGCCTTGCCCTCCTCGAACAGCGGCGAGCGCTGGCCGATGTAGGGGTTGATCCACACGCAGACGCGCAGCTCCTTGTCGTGCAGGCGCTGCAGCATGCCGTCCGGGTCGGGGAAGACCCGCGGGTCCCACTCGAAGTCGCACCAGTTGAACTCGCGCATCCAGAAGCAGTCGAAGTGGAAGACGCTCAGCGGCAGCTCGCGCTCGGCCATGCCGTCGATGAACGAGTTGACCGTCGCCTCGTCGTAGTCGGTGGTGAAGCTCGTCGAGAGCCAGAGGCCGTACGACCAGGCGGGCAGCCGCGCCGGGCGGCCGGTCAGCGCCGTGTACCGCTCGAGCACGCCGGCGGGGGTGCCGCCGCCCACGATGTAGTACTCGAGGCTCTCGCCCGCGACCGAGAACTGCGTGCGCTCGACGGCCTCCGAGCCGATCTCGTAGGAGACGTGGCCCGGGTGGTTCACGAGCACGCCGTAGCCGCGGCTCGAGAGGTGGAACGGCACGTTCTTGTAGGCCTGCTCGCTGCTGGTGCCGCCGTCGGCGTTCCAGATGTCGACGACCTGGCCGTTCTTGACCAGCGGGCCGAAGCGCTCGCCGAGCCCGTAGATCAGCTCGCCGACGCCCAGCGCCAGCTGCTCGTGCAGGTAGTGGCGCGCGTGCTGCCGGGCGGTGCCGGCGCGCGCGTTGCCGACGGGGGCGCCGTCGACCTGCGCGTGCTCCGCGAGGGTGATGTAGCCCAGCGACTTCTCGGCGCTCGAGGTGAGCACGCGACCGGTCGAGGTCTCGGTGAAGACCAGGCTCCAGGGGGCGCCGCGGGTGATGGTGGCGGTGACCTCGCCGCTCACGAGGGTCGCGCCCTCGGCCGAGAGCGTCACCTCGCCGTGGCCGTCCTCGGCGCCGACGAGGTCGAAGCCGACCTCATCCGCTCCTCCGGTGTGGTGCTCGACGCGCACGCCGATCACGCCGGGCAGCGGCGCGTGCAGGGTGACGGTGAGCACGGGCCGGTTGAGCGTGTCGCCGCGGCGGGCGATGATGCGGGTCGGCACGGTCGCCACGATGGAGCGGCCCTGCTGCTCGAGGTCGTAGGCCTCCTGACCGTAGAGCGCGTCGACGCCCGGTCGGAGCTGCCAGAACCCGTCGGTGAACTTCATTACTTGACTGCTCCTGCTGTGATGCCCCGGGTGAGGGTGCGCTGGAAGATGAGGAAGAAGATGAGCGTGGGGATGAGGCCCAGCAGGGCCGAGGCGCTCGTCGTGGTGACGTCCATGAGGCGGTCGCCCTGCAGCACGCTGATCGCGACCGGCACGGTCTGGTTCGCGTTGCTGATCAGGAACGTCAGCGGGATGAGGAACTCGTTCCACGTCCAGATGAAGAAGAAGACCATCAGCACGCCGAGGGTCGGTCGGCTGATCGGCACGATGACCCGCCACAGGATGCGCCAGCGGCCGGCGCCGTCCAGCGCGGCGGCCTCGAGCACCTCCTTGGGGAAGGTTCCGAAGACGGAGGCGAGCAGGTAGGTGCCGAAGGCGCTCTGGATCACGACGAAGGTGATGATGACCGCCCACACGTTGTCGTAGAGGCCGACCGCGCGGAAGATCGAGTACAGCGGGTAGAGCAGCACCTCCTGCGGGAGCATGTTCGCCAGCAGGAAGACCAGGATGAGCGGGATGCGCCCCTTGACCCGTCCGATACCGAGCGCGAAGGCGTTCATCACGGAGACGACGACCGCGAGGATCGCGACGACACCGCTGATGAAGAAGCTGTTCCAGAGCTTCTCGGGGAAGTCGACGCGGTTCCAGAAGTTGACGATGCCGTCGAAGTACAGGCCGGTCGGCAGCGTCAGCGGCCCGCCGTTCGCGTAGTCGGCCGGGCTCTTGAACGAGTTGATCAGGATCACGATGAACGGGAACACGATCATCACGGCGATCAGGATCGCGAAGGCGAGCACGATCCAGTCGCCGACGGTGCGCTTGCGCCCTCGGGGCTTGGTCTTCGGGAGGGCCTTGGCCTTCGGCCGATCGGCGGTGGCGGTCACTGTTCCTGCTCCTTGCGCTCGGAGCGGTTCTGCGCCCAGACGAAGACGATCGAGACGATCACGATGACGATGGTCAGCGCGGTCGCGATGGCGGCGCCGTAGCCGACCTGCTGGCTCTGGAAGAACTGCTGGTACGAGTAGTAGCTCGGCACGATGGTGGCGTTGTTGGGTCCGCCGCCGGTGAGGGCGTAGACGGGCCCGAAGACCTTGAGCGCAGCGATGGTGCAGGTCAGGGCGACCACGAACACCTCGGGGCGGATCATCGGCAGGGTGATGGCGCGGAAGCGGTGGAACCAGCCGGCGCCGTCGAGCTCGGCGGCCTCGTAGAGCTCGGGGTCGACGCGCTGCAGCGCCGCCATGAAGATGACGACCGGGTAGCCGATCTGGATCCAGACGAGCACGACCATGATGCTGAGCAGTGCCGTGTCGGGGTTGCCGAGCCAGTTGTTCGCGAGGAAGCCCAGTCCGACCGCGTCGAGGATCGTGTTGAGCGCGCCGTTCTCGGGGCGCAGGATCCATCCGATGACGATGGCGGCGACGACCGAGGGCAGGATCTGCGGCAGGTAGTAGGTGGCGCGCAGGAAGCTCGCGAGGCGGCCGCCGAACTTGCGGCCGACGACGTCGAAGAGCGCCGCGGCCAGGACGAGGCCGAGCAGCGTGGGCACGACCACCATGGCGACGACCATGCCGATGCTGTTGCGGAACGACATCCAGAAGCGCTCGTCGTCGAAGAGGCGCGTCCAGTTGTCGAGGCCGATCCAGCGCGGGGCGATGATGCCGCGGTACTCGGTGAAGCTGAGGTACACGTTCCAGACCAGCGGTACGAGCACGATGATCGTGATCAGCGCGAGACCGGGCAGCAGGTACCACCAGTAGCTGCGGCCGCTGGCGAACGGCATGATGCCGCCGCCGGTGCGGGGCCGCCGACGGCGCCCCGGCGGGGCCGGCGCCGCGGCGGGGGGGGGGGTGAGCGTGGGCACTGGGGTGCCTCCCGGAGGGAGGGCCCGGCCGCCTCGCGGCGGCCGGGCCCGATGGGGTTACTGCTGGGCGACGGCCGGCAGCCCGGCCTCGTAGTCGGCGCCGATCTGCTGGTTCGCAGCGGCCGGGTCGAGCGTGCCGTTCACGACGCCCTGCAGGCCCGCGTTGAGCTCGTCGTAGAAGGTGGGCGTGGGCCAGTCGGGGTAGAAGGCCAGGCCGTCGCGCTCGAGAAGCGTGTTGAAGTTCGTGATGAGCTCCTGGCTCTTCGCGTCGGTGATCTCGGCGGGGTCGGCCGCGACGGGCACGCCGCCGTTGTTGCCGATCAGCGCCTGGATCTCGGGGCGGAGGGTGATCTCGATGAACTGGTAGGCGAGGTCCTTGTCGCCGGCGCGGGCCGGGACGACCCAGAGGTTGCCGCCGGAGCCCGGCGCCATGTCGCTGCCCGGGAACAGGAAGGTCGACCAGTTCGCATCCATCTCGTCGATGAAGCGGCCGTACCACCAGCTGCCCGAGTAGAAGATCGGGTAGGTGCCGTTGATGAAGCCGGTACCGGCGTCCTCGGCCGCCAGGCCGGTGGCGTCGCTGGAGATGTAGCCGGCGTCGACCCAGTCCTTCACGGTCTGCGTGGCGGTGCTGATCTCGGGGCCCTCGAAGTCGACCGGGGCCGTGTAGGTCTGGTACGCGTCGACCCAGTCGCGGTCGGCCTCGCTCAGCGCCAGCTGGTACCAGAGCTGACCGAGCGGGTACTCGGCGGCCGCCTCGGCGAGCGGTGTGACGCCCGCGTCGGTGAAGGCCTGCATGACGGTCTCGAGCTCGTCGACCGTGGTCGGCACCTCGAGGCCGTACTCGGCGAACATGTCGGTGTTGTAGTAGAACTGCACGTACTCGCCGTAGTTCGGGATGCCGTACCACGAGCCCGAGCCCATGACGCCGTCCTCGTCGTAGCGCGAGGTGGTGGCGACCGAGTCGGCCAGCTTCTCGTCCCAGCCGAACTCGGCGACCGCGTCGTCGAGCGGCTCGAGCAGGCCCTGGCTCGCGAGCAGGCCGGCGGTCGCGTTGCCCTTGTTGTACTCGAGCAGGTCGGGCGCCTCGTCGGAGTTGAGCGCCTGGCTGGCGGTCTGGCGGATCTGCTCGAAGGAGCGCTCCTCGAACTCGACGGTCGCGCCGGTCTCCTCCTCGAAGATCTCGATCGCGCGGTTCCAGGCGATGCCCATCGCCGAGTTCTCGCCCTCGTAGTGCCAGAGCGTGAGGGTGTTGTCCGACTCCTGGGCTCCGGGCGCGCAGCCCGTCAGCAGTCCGGCGCCGACGGCGATGACGCCGATGGCGGATGCGGTGCGTCGCAGTGACATGGGTTCTACCTCCTTGTAGTGGGCCGAGGCCCTGGCCCGCCGATTCGCTATCGAAGCGCTTCGACGATGCCGCTGTGGTTGGGATTCCTGGTTGGTGGACTAGGGGGCGGTGACGAGCGAGCCGCGGTCCTCGAACCGCGGCGCGAGGAGCGTGACGTCCGGGACCGGACGCCCGTCCACGGCGGCGAACACGGACTCGACCGCGCGCCGGCACATGTCCTCGAGCGGCAGGGTGATGCCGCTGAGGGGGATCTCGAGGCGCGAGGGGTCGTAGCTCGCGGCGGCCGCGAACAGGCTGACCTGCCCGGGCACATCGACGCCCAGCTCGAGCAGGCGGCGCTCCGCCTCCTCGACCACGGGCTCGTTGCAGTGGAAGACGATCGCGGTCAGCTGCGGCGCCTCGGCGAGCAGCTCGTCCACGGCCGTGCGCCCGGCGCCGCGCTCGAGTCCGGCCCAGCGGCGCACGATGCGCACGCCCTTGGCCGCGGCCTCGCGCTCGAGCGCCTGGTCGAAGCGCTCGATGAAGCCGGTCTGGCGCTCGAGGTAGGTGCGCGGGTGGCCGATCATGCCGATGGTGCGGTGACCGAGCTCGGCGATGCGGTCGATGGCGTCGCGCGCCGCGGCGGCGAAGTCGAGGTCGACGCAGGCGATGTCGTCCACGTCGCCGGGCACGCCGATGAAGGCCGCGGGCAGCGCCAGGTCGCGCACGATCGGCAGGCGCTCGTCGGCGGTGGCCACGCCCATCATCACGACGCCGTCGACGAGCGAGCTCGAGCCGACCCGGCGGATGCCGCTGACCTCGTCGTCGGTCGCGAGCAGCAGCACGTCGTAGTCGTGGGCGCGCGAGGCGGCCACGACCGCGCTGACGAAGCGCATGTGCGTGGGCAGGTGCCCGTCCTGCCGCAGCGGCGCGCTCAGGGCGAGGATGTTCGTGCGGGCCCCGGCGAGCATGCGCGCTGCGGCGTGCGGCCGGTAGTCGAGCTCGGTGATCGCCGCGTCGATGCGGTTGCGGGTCGTCACCGAGATGGAGCGCTTGCCCGAGAGCGCGTAGGAGACCGTGCTGATCGACACGCCGGCCGCCTTGGCGACATCGTGGATCGTGACCATCCGGGACTCCATCGTCGAAACGCTTCAACACTGAACGAGGCGACATTACGTCGCGTCGAAGCGCTTCGCAAGTCCTGCTCGATTAACCCTCGTCCGTCGGCCGCTCGCCACCGTCGTGGCGGGCGCGACCGCACCGGACGCGGTCCGCGGAGCGCGGGATGCGCTGCGGGTCAGCCCGCGAAGCGCCGCGCGAGCTCGCGACCGGCTCGCTCCAGCCAGCGCAGCGCATCCGCTCGGGCCGACTCCCCCGAGCCGGCGAGCTCGGTGAGCGAGACGGCGTCGCCGAAGCCGTCGGTCGGCGCCTCGATCGCGCCGGCGACGAGCAGCGTCGCCGCGCCGGCGTCGTCCGCGAGCGAGCGGATGTAGCTGGGCACCTTGCCCGCGGCGGACTGCGCGTCGAAGCGCCCCTCCCCCGTGATCACCGCGCGGGCGCCGCGCACCGCATCCGCCGCGCCGAGCGCCTCGCCGACCGCGCCGGAGCCCGGCGTCAGCCGGGCGCCCCAGGCGAGCAGCCCGTAGCCGGCGCCGCCCGCGGCGCCGGTACCGGGCGCGTCCGCGTCGGCGCGCAGCAGCGCGGCGAGGCGCGCCAGGTTGGCGTCGAGCACCGCGACGTCCTCGGGGGTCGCACCCTTCTGCGGCCCGAACACCGCGGCGGCGCCCTCCGGGCCGAGCAGCGGGCTGGTCACGTCGCTGAGCACGGTGATGCCGTCGATGGGCGGCGGGCGCAGCCCATCGAGCTCGATGCTCGCGAGCGCGGCCAGACCACGGTTGCCGAGCGGCACGGGCTCGCCGTGCGCATCGAGGAAGCGGGCGCCGAGCGCGGCGAGGGCCGGGAAGCCGCCGTCGGTGGAGGAGCTGCCGCCGATGGCCAGCACCAGGCGGCGCACACCGGCGTCGAGCGCATCGGCGATGAGCTGGCCGAAGCCGAGGCTGTGCGCGTCGTGCGGCTGCAGCGGATCGAGCAGGGTGATGCCGCTGGCGTTCGCCAGCTCGACGACGCCGGTGCCGTCGGGCAGCAGCAGCCACTCGGCCTGCAGGGTGCGCCCGTCCGGACCGGTGACGGCGAGCGGACGGCGCTGCGCGCCCGGCACGGCCGCCGCGAAGGCGTCGACGCTGCCCTCGCCGCCGTCGGCCATCGGCAGCAGCGCGACCTCGTCGCCGGGCCGCTCGGCCAGCCAACCGCGCCGCAGCGCCTCGGCCGCTTCGAGCGCGCTGGCGCTGCCCTTGAAGGAGTCGGGGGCGATGACGATCCGCGCTGAGGTCATGCCCTCAGCGTGCCACAGGCCCGCGCTCGCCGACGGTTCGCTGCGTCCCGAGACGGCACGAGCGGATGCGCGCCGCCGGCCCGCATCCGCTCGTCGCGATCGGATGCCTACAGCCGGTCGAGCGCCTCGACGAGGTCGCCGACGAGGTCGTCGACGCCCTCGATGCCGACCGACAGGCGCACCACGTTCTCCGGCACGGCCAGCTCGGTGCCGCGCACCGAGGCGTGGGTCATCTCGTGCGGGTAGCTGATGAGCGACTCGACCCCGCCCAGCGACTCCGCCAGTTGGAACACCGAGGTCGACTCGGCGAAGCGCCGCGCGGCGTCGGGGCCGCCCTCGATCGCGAGCGAGATCATGCCGCCGAAGCGGCGCATCTGCTTGGCCGCGATGCCGTGGCCGGGGTGCTCGGGCAGGCCCGGGTAGTAGACGCGCTCGATGGCGGGGTGCTCGACCAGGCGCGCGGCGATGGCCTCGGCGTTGTCGCTGTGGCGCTCCATCCGCACCGCGAGCGTCTTGATCGCGCGCACGGTGAGCCAGGCCTCCATCGGCGCCGAGATGGCGCCGGCGGCGAACTGCACGAAGCCGGTCTTCTCGGCGATCTCGGGGTCGGAGGTCACGATCGCGCCGCCGAGGGTGTCGGAGTGGCCGCCGAGGTACTTGGTGGTCGAGTGCACGACCACGTCGGCGCCGAGCGCGAGCGGGTTCTGCAGGTAGGGCGAGGCGAAGGTGTTGTCGACGACGACGATCGCGCCGGCGGCGTGGCCGATCTCGGCGAGCGCCGCGATGTCGCTGATCTTCATGAGCGGGTTGCTCGGCGTCTCGACCCAGAGCACGCGCGTGCTCGGGGTGATCGCCGCGCGCACCCGCTCGAGGTCGCTGAACTCGGTCGTCTGCAGCTGCACGCCCCACGGCACGAAGATGCGGTTGACCAGGCGGTGGGTGCCGCCGTAGACGTCGTTGCCCATGAGCACGTGGTCGCCGGGCTTGAGGATCGCGCGCAGCAGCGCATCCTCCGCCGCCAGGCCGGAGGCGAAGCTCAGCGCGTGCGAGCCGCCCTCGAGCGAGGCCAGCAGCTCCTGCAGCGAATCGCGGGTGGGGTTGCCGCCGCGGGCGTACTCGTAGCCGCCGCGGAAGCCGCCGATGCCGTCCTGCACGAAGGTCGAGGACTGGTAGATGGGCGGGATGACCGCGCCGGTGGCGGGATCGAAGGCCTGGCCGGCGTGGACGGCGCGGGTGGAGAAGTCCTGGGTCATGCGAGTCGCTTTCCGTTGGAGAGGTAGCCGAGCAGATCGGGCCGGGTGAGCACGGAGACGGGCTTGCCGCCCTCGGTGACGAGCAGCGCATCCGCTGCCGCAAGGGCCTCGCGGGCCTGCTCGACGGAGGCGTTGATGCCGATGAGGGGGAACGTGGCGCCGAGGTGCTGCGAGACGGCGTCGCCCATCGCCGCGGTGCCGGTGAAGACGAGGTCGAGCAGCTCGCGCTCGCTGAGCGCGCCCGCGACCTCGCCCATCACGACGGGCGGCTCGGCGCTGAGCACGAGCAGCTGCGAGACGCCGTACCGGCTCATCGTCTCGACGGCGTCGTGCACGGTCTCGGACGGATGCACGTAGACCAGGTCGGGCACGCCCGGCGCCTTCGCGTCGAGCACGTCGCGCACCGTGGTCTCCTGCCCCACCGGCGCGAAGCCGTAGGACTGCAGCCAGCGGTCGTTGAAGATCTTGCCGAGGTAGCCGCGGCCGCCGTCCGGCAGCAGCACCACCACGACGTCGTCCGGGCCGAGATCCCTCGCGGCCTCGATGGCGCCGACCACGGCCATGCCGCTCGAACCGCCCACGAGCAGGCCCTCCTCGCGGGCGAGCCGGCGGGTCATGGCGAAGGCCGCGGCGTCGTCGACGGCGATGATCTCGTCAGGGATCGCCGGATCGTAGGCCGTCGGCCAGAAGTCCTCGCCCACGCCCTCGACGAGGTAGGGGCGGCCGGTGCCGCCCGAGTAGACGCTGCCCTCGGGATCGACGCCGATCACGCGGACGCCGCCCTCGGACGCCTCCTTGAGGAAGCGCCCGGTGCCGCTGATCGTGCCGCCCGTGCCGACGCCGGCGACGAAGTGCGTGACCCGACCGTCGGTGTCGCGCCAGATCTCGGGGCCGGTGCTCTCGTAGTGGCTCAGCGGTCCATTGGGGTTGGCGTACTGGTCGGGCTTGAAGGCGCCGGGGATCTCGCGCGCCAGGCGGTCGCTCACCGAGTAGTAGCTCTCGGGGCTGTCGGGGGCGACGGAGGTGGGCGTCACCACGACCTCGGCGCCGTAGGCGGTGAGCACGTTGCGCTTGTCCTCGCCCACCTTGTCGGGCACGACGAAGACGCAGCGGTAACCGCGCTGCTGCGCCACGAGCGCCAGACCGACGCCGGTGTTGCCGCTGGTCGGCTCGACGATGGTGCCGCCGGGCTTCAGGCGGCCGTCGCGCTCGGCCGCGTCGATGATGCGGGTCGCGATGCGATCCTTCGCGCTGCCGCCCGGGTTGAGGTACTCGACCTTGACGAGCACCGTGGCGGCGATGCCCTCGGTGACGCGGTTGAGCCTGACCAGCGGGGTGTTCCCGATGAGGTCGACGACGGATTCTGCGTACTGCATGGAGCGGTCTCCTGTGCTGGTGGCTGCGGCTTCCGGGCTCCGCGACTGCGGAGGATGCACGGAGCACGCCGCCGACGGATGAGAGGTCGGGGCGTCAGGAGCGACAACAGCGCAGTGCGAGCACGCGACGAGCATAGCCCGCGGATGCGCACGGCGTCCTCCCGGAATAGTCCTCGGCTGCATACGCTTGAATGAGTCGTCATCCCGACGAGACCACCCCACCCCACCCGGAGATCGCGAACGTGGCCAAGAGCAGCGCCGAGAACGAGAACCTGACCGTCAAGCAGCAGCGCGAGGCGCGCCGACAGGAGAAGGTCGCGCAGCTCAAGAAGCAGCAGGCCAAGGAGCGGCGCAACCGCGTCATCGCCATCGTCACCAGCGTCGTCGCCGGTGTGGCCGTGGTCGCCGTCGTGATCGGCATCGTGGTGTCGAACGCCACTCGCGTGCAGTACGACGCGGCCCTGTCGGTCGACGAACGTGCAGCGATCGAGATCGCGGGCGTCGAGACCTACGCCAATCTCACCAACAACCACATCGACTCCGGCTCAGGTCTTGAGGAGTACCCCGACGGCACCGTCGACTACGCCGAGAAGTGGGGCATGGAAGTGCCCGCCGGCGGCGACCACCTCTCCGCCTGGCTCAACTGCGGCGTCTACGACCAGGAGCAGGTCAAGGAGAATGCGGTTCACTCGCTCGAGCACGGCGCGGTCTGGATCACCTACAACCCCGACGAGGTCGACGCGAGCACGATGGAGGCGCTCTACGGCCGCCAGGTGCCCTCCTCGAAGATCCTCATCTCGCCGGTTGAGGGCCTTCAGGCACCGGTCGCTGCGGCAGCTTGGGGTGCCGATGTGCTGCTCGAGGGTCCGGAGGACCCGCGCCTCGAGGAGTTCGTGAAGAAGTACTGGCAGTCGACCCTGGTGCCCGAGGCGCCGGCTTCCTGCTCCGGTGCTCTCGACGGCCCTGGCCGCGTGGCCTGATGAACCAGCGTGTCGACCCGGAGTCGCTGAGCGACGCCGATCTCGACGCCGCGATCGCAGACGGAGCCGCCGGTCGATCCGACCGGCGGCTCCGTCGTGTCATCGCGGTCGTCGTGGTCGGGCTGCTGCTTTTCACTGGCGGGCTGCTCCTCGGCCGGGTGAGCCTGCCCCAGCAGATCTCCGTGCCCGGCGATACGAGCGCCGAGGCGGGCTTCGCCCGCGACATGCAGCAGCATCACGCCCAGGCGGTCGAAATGGCGAAGCTCGTCTACGACCGCTCCGACGACGAGAACGTCAAGCTGCTCGCGTACGACATCATCACCGGTCAGACGGCGCAGATCGGCCAGATGTACGCCTGGCTCGACACCTGGGGTCTGCAGCAGGCGGCCTCCGAGCCCTCGATGACCTGGATGACCCGTCCGACCCTCGACGGCTCGATGGGCGAGCACGGGCACGGCGGCGCTGCCGACGAGCCGATGCCGGGCCTCGCCACCTTCACGCAGATGGAGGCGCTGAAGGCCGCCGACGGCGTCGACGCCGAGATCCTCTTCCTGCAGCTGATGACCGCGCACCACCTCGGCGGCATCGAGATGGCCGAGGCGCTCGTCGAGCGCTCGCGCCAGCGCGAGGTCGTCACCCTGGCGAACCAGATGATCGCGACCCAGCAGGGCGACCTCACCTACATGCGCGATCTGCTCGAGCAGCGCGGAGCGGGCGTGGAGCCCTCGGTCTCCTGACCGGACGACGAGAGGGGGGGGGGGGGGGGGCCGCCGCCCCCCCCCCGGGCGCGGGGGGCGCGGGGCGGGCGCGGCGCCCCGGGGGCGCGCCCCGGCCGCGGCCCGGGGGGCGGCCCCCCCCCCCCCCCCCCCCTCCGTCGTTCCGGGTCTAGCCCTTCGTCGAGCCGGCCAGCAGGCCGCGCACGAAGAAGCGCTGCAGCCCGAAGAACACGATCAGCGGCACCACGAGCGAGACGAAGGCGCCCGCCGTGAGCAGGTGCCAGTCGCTGCCGCGGCTGCCCGAGAGCTCCGCCAGCCGCTGCGTGAGCGGCGCCACATCCGCGGTACCGCCCGAGAAGACGAGCGCCACGAGCAGGTCGTTCCAGACCCAGAGGAACTGGAAGATGCCGATGCTCGCGATCGCCGGCAGCGAGAGCGGCACGATGATGCGGGTGAAGATCTGCGTGTGGCTCGCGCCGTCGACGCGGGCCGCCTCGATCACGTCGCCCGGGATCTCCGAGATGAAGTTGTGCAGCAGGAAGGTCGCCAGCGGCAGACCGAAGATCGCGTGCGCGATCCAGACGCCGATGAACGAGCCGTTGATGCCCATGTTCGTGAAGATCTGCAGCAGCGGGATGAGCGCCATCTGCAGCGGCACGATCTGCAGCGCGAACACCGTGACGAACAGCGGTCCGGAGCCCTTGAAGGGGATCCAGGCGAACGCGTATGCCGCCATGAGCGCGAGCCCGAGCGGGATGAGGGTGCCCGGGATCGCGATCACCAAGGAGTTCACGAAGTACGAGCCGAGGCTCGCCGAGCTGGCGCCCGAGGAGACCAGCACCGAGGTGTAGTTGTCCAGCGTGAACGACGGGTTGCTGAAGATCGTCCACCAGCCCGTCGAGTTCACCTCGGACTCCGGGCGGAACGAGCTGATGAGCAGGCCGAAGGTGGGCAGCGTCCACACCACGGCGATCACGATCGCCGCGGTCGTCGCCCACTTGGAGGTGAGCTGCTGCTTCACGCGCCCGGTCTTCGTGCGCGGCGTGCGGTCTCCGAGCTCCGTGCGCCGTGCCGACTTGCGCGACACGTCAGGGATGGGCGTGGCCATCAGCGCACCTCCTTCTGCTTGCGCATGACGCGCACGTTGTAGATGACGATCGGCAGCACCATGACGAAGAGCACGAGCGCGAGCGCCGCACCCTGCCCGGGCTCGCCGAGCCGGAAGGCCTGCGTGTACATCTCGTTGGCCACGACGCTGGTCTCGTACTGGCCGCCGGTCATCGTGCGCACGATGTCGAACACCTTCAGGGTGGCGATGGTGATCGTCGTGACGACGACGACGAGCGACGAGCGGATGCCCGGCACCGTCACGTTCCAGAAGATGCGCCACGAGTTCGCGCCGTCGAGGCGCGCGGCCTCGACGATCTCGAGCGGCACGCCCTTGATCGCCGCCGACAGCACGACCATCGCGAATCCGGTCTGGATCCAGATCATCACCACGATGAGGAACAGCGTGTTGAACGGCGAGTTGATGAGGAACTGCTGGGGCTCGCCGCCGGTCCAGACGATGATCTGGTTGAGGATGCCGATCTGCTCGTAGCCCGGCGAACGGTACTCGTAGACGAAGCGCCAGATGATGCCGGCACCCACGAACGAGATCGCCATCGGCAGGAAGACCAGCGACTTGAGGATCTTCTCGCCGTGCGACTTGTCGATGAACACGGCGTAGGCGAGGCCGATGGCGGTGGACAGCGCCGGCACGAGCACGACCCAGACCACCGTGTTGAGCAGCGTCGTCACGATCGTCGGCTGCGTGAACATCCAGACGAAGTTCTGGAAGCCCGTGAAGGTGCCGCGGCCGTCGGTGAAGGCCGTGAAGGCCGTCTGCAGCGCGGGCCAGACGAGGCCGACGAGCAGCAGGAGCAGCGCCGGCGCCACGAAGACGGCGAGCTGCACCTTGTCGCGCGCCTTCTTGGGCGCACGGTCGGCGAGGAAGAGGATCAGCCCGACGACGGCGAGGAAGACGGCCACCCCGATGCCGAGCAGTGCCAGCTTGCCGCCGATGTCCTGCAGCAGCCGGTACGTTGCGAGGTCCATGGTTCTCCTTCGGTGAGGAGAGCGAGCGGGGGGGGGGGGGGGGGGGGGGGGGGCGCGCGCCCCCGCGCCGGGCGCCCCCGGCGGCGCTCGCTACGGCCAGGTGGCGTCGATGTCGCTGAGCGTCTGCGCCGTGTCCTTGCCGCCGATCCAGTTGACCAGCTCGGTGAAGAACGAGGCGCTGCCCACTGCGGCCGGCATCAGGTCGGAGCCGTCGAAGCGGAACACCGTGTCGCTGCCCTGCAGGATCTCGATCGACTGGCGGCCGATCTCGCTGCCCGCGTTGGCCGGGTCGAGGCCCTGGTTGGCGCTGATGACGCCGCCGAGGCCGACGCGGATGTTCGCCCACTCGGCCGAGGAGAGGAAGGCCTGCAGCGAGGCGGTCGCCTCCTCGTCGTTGAACGCCGCGACGAACTCGCCGCCGCCGGTCACCGAGGCGGGGTCGTCGGCGTTCACCGGCGGGGTGAGGAAGGCCCACACGTCGCCGTTCTCGCTGACGTCGGTGCCCTCGGGCCACTGCGCCTCGTAGAACGAGGCCTGGTGGTGCAGCGAGCACTGGTCCTCGAGGATCGTGAGGCCACCGTCGTTGAAGGTCGTAGAGTTGATGGACTCGACGCCGCCGTAGCCGCCGTTGACGTAGTCGGCGCTGCGCAGGATCTCGCCGGCCGAGTCGAAGGCCGCCGTCACCTCGGGCGAGCTGAACGGCAGCTCGCCGGCGACCCAGGCGTCGTACGCCTCAGGACCGGACTGCCGCAGGACGAGGTCCTCGATCCAGTCGGTGCCCGGCCAGCCGGTCGCGTCGCCGGAGCCGAAGCCCACGCACCACGGACGGTAGGTGTCGGTGTTGCCCTCGGCCAGGGTCTCGGTCAGCGTCATGAGCTCGTCCCAGGTGGTGGGCACCTCGACGCCGAGCTCCTCGAACTGGTTCGGG
The DNA here is from genome assembly GCA_029959365.1 of Microbacteriaceae bacterium PS02343. Classification (GTDB taxonomy): domain Bacteria; phylum Actinomycetota; class Actinomycetes; order Actinomycetales; family Microbacteriaceae; genus Arenivirga. The sequence goes on from JASCOA010000036.1 coordinate 15,384, forward strand.
GAGTACCAGATGTAGCCCTTGACGCTCGCCATGAGCGGCGCGGCGTAGAAGGTGCCGTCGACCGTGCCGTACTCCTTCCACGACTCGGACCAGTACTCGTCGACGTTGCTCTCGACCTCGGCGGGCGCCGCGACGACCGAGCCGCTGCCGACGACGCGCTGCAGCAGGCCGGGCTGCGGGATGATCGCGAGGTCGGGGGCGTCGCCGCCCTGCACGCGAACGTTGATCTGGGTCTCGAACTCCTGCGTGCCCGTGTACTGGATCTCGGTACCGGTGCAGAACTCGTATGCGGCCCAGCTCTCGACGAGCTGATCGGCCTCGACCCCCTGGATCGTCGCGTAGACCTCGACGGCTCCGCCGGGCTCGCCGTACGCCTCGTAGTCGGTGCAGTCGATCTCCTCGCCACCGGGACCGGTGGGCGGGGCGCAGGCGCTCAGCGCGAGCGCTGCGACGGCGACGCCGGCGACGGAGAGCGCCGCGCGGCGGGTTCGGGTGGTCATCATTGACGTTCTCCTCTTCATCGAGCGAGACCGCTCCCCCTGCAGGACTGCAGCATCGGGTTTGCGCGATCCGTGGATCTTCGCCGGTAGAAGCCGTGATGCGACCTGCTGCGTCACGCCGGCGTGACCTCTCGCGTCGAGGCTATGCCCTCCCGTTCACGGCGGACAAGAGAGCGCGACCATCTGCGGATCACGGTCGGGCAACGAACGCTGTGCGGCGACTGGGCAGAGGGAACCGCTCACGCAGCACCGTGCTCGTCCGGGAACGCGGAAAGGGCCCCCGCCGGAGCGGGAGCCCTTTCGAGATGCGCTGATGCGCAAGGGGTGTTACTTGAGGGTCACCGAGGCGCCGGCCTCCTCGAGCTTCGCCTTGGCGGCCTCAGCGGCCTCCTTGGCAGCGCCCTCGAGGACGTTGGCGGGCGCGCCGTCGACGAGGGCCTTGGCCTCGCCGAGGCCCAGCGAGGTGAGCTCGCGGACGGCCTTGATGACCTGGATCTTCTTCTCGCCAGCCGACTCGAGCACGACGTCGAACTCGGTCTTCTCCTCGACCTCCTCGGCGGCAGCGGCCGGGGCGCCAGCGGCGGCAACGGCGACGGGGGCGGCGGCGGTGACCTCGAAGGTCTCCTCGAACTTCTTCACGAACTCGCTGAGCTCGATGAGGGTGAGCTCCTTGAACGCCTCGAGCAGCTCGTCGGTCGACAGCTTCGCCATCGTGTTCTCCTTAGATTGGGGGGTTTGTTGTCGTGGAACCGGGAACCAAGCGGATGCTTAGTTGCCGGACTCCTGCTTCTCACGCAGCGCGTCGACCGTGCGAACGGCCTGAGCGAGCGGAGCGTTGAACAGGTACGCGGCACCGAAGAGCGACGCCTTGAAGGCACCGGCCAGCTTGGCCAGCAGGACTTCGCGGCTCTCCAGGTCGGCGAGCTTGTTCACCTCGTCCGCGGTGAGCGGGTTACCGTCGAAGTAACCGCCCTTCACCACGAGCAGAGGGTTCGCCTTGGCGAAGTCACGCAGCGACTTCGCGACGGCGACGGGGTCGCCGTGCACGAAGGCGATCGCGGACGGTCCGGCCAGCTCGTCGTCGAACGACGAGATGCCCGCAGCGTTGGCCGCGATCTTCGTGAGCGTGTTCTTCACCACGGCGTAGGTCGCGTCTGCAGCGATCGTCTTGCGCAGCGTCTTGAGCTGCGCGACCGTGAGACCGCGATACTCGGTGAGCAGTACGGCGTTCGAGCTCTGGAACTTCTCCGTGAGCTCGGCGACCGAAGCTTCCTTGTTCGCCATGGCACTCCTTTTCCTTGTCACCGCAGCGGATGCTGCGGTGGCCGCCGACCGGTCCGTTCAGAAGGACTGGGGCAAAGAAAAAAGCCCCGGCGCAGAGGCTCAGGGCTGAGGAGGACGCGAGGTCTTCGACATTCTTGTTCCACCTGCGCAGGTGTCCGAACTGATTCGGACCTTCGCTCTGCTGCGCGGGCGCAGCGGAGACCGGCGGTCTTTGGCTTCGTGAACTGTACGACACGCCCGGGCCGATGCGCAAGTCGACCCGGGCATCCGTCGCTCAGGAGGGGAGCACCAGGCGGAACTCGGTGGCGCCGGGCACGGAGTCCACGTCGATGCGGCCGTGGTGCGCCTGCACGATGGCCGCGGCGATCGCGAGGCCCAGGCCCGAGCTGCCGGCCTTGCGCGAGCGCGAGGCGTCGCCGCGCACGAAGCGCTCGAAGAGCGTCGGCACGATGGACTCCGGGATGCCGGGGCCGTCGTCGGCGACGCTGACGACGGTCTCGCCCGCATCCGCTCGCAGGCCGATGCGCACGGTCGTGCCCTCGGGGGTGTGCACCCGCGCGTTGGTGAGCAGGTTGACGACCACCTGCTGCAGGCGGGGGCCGTCGCCGACGACCGTGATCGGCTCCTCGGGCAGGTCGAGCTGCCAGTCGTGGTCCGGTCCGGCCGCCTGGGCGTCGCTCACCGCGTCGATGAGCATGAGCGTGAGATCGACCTCGGCGCGGCGGATCTCCCGGCCCTCGTCGAGGCGGGCCAGCAGCAGCAGGTCCTCCACGAGATCGGTCATCCGCAGCGATTCGCTCTCGATGCGGCCGATCGAGTAGACGACGTCCTCCGGCAGCTCGTGGCCACCGCGCCGGGTCAGCTCGCTGTAGCCGCGGATCGAGGCGAGCGGCGTGCGCAGCTCGTGGCTCGCATCCGCCACGAAGCGGCGCACCTTGTTCTCGCTGGCCTGGCGCGCCTCGAGAGCGCTGCCGATGTGGCCGAGCATGCGGTTGACGGCCGCGCCGACCTGTCCGACCTCGGTGCCCGGGTCGGTGTCGCCCTCCGGCACGCGCACGCTGAGCGCCACCTCGCCGCGGTCGAGCGGCAGCTCGGCGACGTGCGAGACCGTCTCGGCGACGCGCTGCAGCGGGCGCAGGGCGACGCGCACGATGAAGGTCGCGGCCAGGGCGGCGAGGATGAGGCCGGCCAGGATGACGAGCACGATCGCGGTCGTGAGGGCGGCGGCGGTGGCGTTCACATCCGCCATGGGCAGGCCGACGAGCAGGGTGTCGCCCGACTCGGTGGCGGCCGCGAGGATGCGGTACTCCCCGAGCTCCCCGCCGAGATCGACCGTGACCGGGACCCGCACGACCGCGGCCGCCATCGCGAGCTCGGCCTGGTCGTTGGTGAAGGTCGTGCCGCCGTCCGGGCCGACGAGGATGCCGGCGGCGCTGAGCCCGCCGCGCTCGACGACCGCGATGGTGCCGATCGGCTGCTTGTCCAGCACCGCGCGCGGGTCGGGCAGCCCCTCGCCGCCGTAGCCGGGTCCGCCGGGGCCGACGTTCGTGCGGCTCACGCTCACCGCCGAGCGCAGCTGCTGGTCGAACTGCCCGACCAGCACGCTCTCGAGCGTCACGACGCTCACCGTGCCGATCGCCGCGCCGAGCACCGCGAGCAGCGCGACGATGCCGACGACCAGCCGGCGCCGCAGCGTCCAGCGCCGGCGCGGACGGGGCGCCGGAGCAGGCTGGTCGGCGGGGATGGTGACGTCCGGCGCTGCGGCCGGCTGCGTCACTCCGCCGCCTTGATCATGTAGCCGACACCGCGCACGGTGCGGATCATGGGCTCGCCGAGGGTGTCGATCTTCTTGCGCAGGTAGGAGATGTAGATCTCGACGACGCTCGACTTGCCGCCGAAGTCGTAGCTCCAGACCCGGTCGAGGATCTGGGCCTTGCTGAGCACCCGGCGCGGGTTGCGCATCAGGTAGCGCAGCAGCTCGAACTCGGTGGCGGTCAGCTCGACGGGGGTGCCGCCGCGGTGCACCTCGTAGCTGTCCTCGTCGAGCACCAGGTCGCCCACGATGAGCTGCGGGTCGCCCTCGTCGACGCTCAGCAGCGCGGAGCGGCGGATGAGGCCGCGCAGCCGGGCGACCACCTCCTCGAGGCTGAACGGCTTGGTCACGTAGTCGTCGCCGCCGGCGGTGAGGCCCGTGATGCGGTCGTCGACCGAGTCCTTCGCGGTGAGGAACAGCACCGGCACGTCCTGGCCGTTCTGGCGCATCCGCTGCAGCACGGTGAGGCCGTCGATGTCGGGCAGCATGATGTCGAGCACCACCACGTCGGGCTTGAACTCTCGGGCCGCGGCGAGCGCCGACTGGCCGTCGCCGGCCGCCTTGATCTCCCAGCCCTCGTAGCGCAGGGCCATCGAGAGCAGGTCGGTCAGGCTGGCCTCGTCGTCCACGACGAGCACGCGGATGGGGGTGCCGTCGGCGCGCTTGAGCTCGGCTCGGGGGGCGCTGGGGGCGAGGTGGCGGGAATCGGTCGCATCGGTCACGGATCCGAGTATCCGCGCATTCCTATGAACCGGCTGTGGCAGGCCTATGCCGCGTCGATGCTCTTATCCGCTTCATAGGCAGCACGGGGCGGACGCACGGATGCGGGATCGATCGGCCATAGCGCCGCTGCCTAGCTTTCGAGTCGGCGGTGTTCCCCGCCGCCCCGACCTCTTCATCCGCTCTGGAGTGCCATGTTCACCACCTACCTGCGCCGCGAGCTCGTGCACCGGCGCAAGCACAGCCTCATCATCGCGATCGGCATGGCGCTCGCCATCGCCCTCGTCGTGGTCGTCAATGCGGTCTCGGCCGGCGTGAGCGCCGCGCAGTCGACCGCGCTCGCCTCCGTCTACGGCGTCGGCACCGACATCACCGTCACGCAGGCCGCCGAGCCCGGCGAGGGCGGCGGCGGCCCCGGCGGCTTCTCCTTCGGAGCGGATGAGGGCACCACCGCCGAGGACGGCACGACCACCCTCGAGCAGACGCAGCTGTCGACCGCGCGCGGCATCACCTCCTTCGACGCCGCCGATCTCGACACGGTGCTCGCGGTCGACGGCGTCGAGGACGCCACCGCGACGCTCAGCCTCGAGAGCACGAGCTTCTCGGGCGAGATCCCCGACTTCGGCCAGACCCCGACGGAGGGTTCGACCGGCGGCATGCCCGCTCCCCCGAGCGGCGGTGCGGACGGCGCCGGCGGCAGCTCCTTCGGCGTCGACTCGTTCAGCGTCGAGGGCATCGACCTCGGCGGCGCGGCCCTCGGCCCGCTCAGCTCTGTCGAGCTGGCCGACGGCCGCACCTTCGAGAGCACGGACGGCGGCGCGGACGTCGCCGTGCTCGACGCCTCCTACGCCGAGAGCGCCGAGCTCGCGGTCGGCGACGTGATCGAGGTCGGCGGCGCCGAGCTCGAGATCATCGGCACGGTCGCCTCGACCTCCGCCGATGCGGCCACCGCCAGCGACGTGTACCTGCCGCTCGACACCGCCCAGACGCTGGCCGACCTCGACGGGCAGGTGACCACCGTCTACGTGCAGGCCACGGGCTCCGACGCGGTCGACGCCGTGCAGGCCGACCTCGAGGGGGCGCTGCCCGAGGCCACCGTCAGCACGCAGTCCGACCTCGCGTCCTCCGTCTCCGGCTCGCTCGGCACCGCCAGCGACCTGGTCGCGAGCCTCGGAACCTGGCTGTCGATCATCGTGCTGCTCGCCGCGTTCCTCATCGCGATCCTCTTCACCATCTCGGGCGTGACGCGGCGCACCCGCGAGTTCGGCACGCTGAAGGCCATCGGCTGGTCGAACCGCCGCATCGTCGGCCAGGTCGCCGGCGAGAGCGTCGTGCAGTCGCTGCTCGGTGGCGCCATCGGCATCGCGGTCGGCCTGGTGGCGGTGCTCGTCATCAACCTCGCGGCGCCCTCGCTGTCGACCACCTCCACCGGCGGCGACGCGGCGGCCGGCGGCGCGCCCGGCGGCACGGCCGAGGGCATGGCGGGCGGCATGGGCGGCGGGCCCGGCTTCGGTCAGCAGGCGACTACCGTCGCCGCCGACGTCACGCTGAACGCCCCCGTCACGGTCGGCATCCTCGCCATCGCGGTCGGCCTCGCGGTGATCGGCGGCGTGCTCGCCGGCGCCATCGGCGGATGGCGCGCGGCGCGGCTGCGGCCCGCCGAGGCGCTGCGCAGCGTCGCCTGAACCGGGCGGGCGCCGGTCCCCGGTGCCCGCCCGGGCCCCGGGCGGGCCCGCCCCCCGCCGCGCGGCCGCCCCCGGGGCCCGCCCGGGCCAGCATCAGCACCGCGACCGTCGAGACCGTCGAGCGCCCCACGAAGGGCGCGTACACGCTCGCCGGCGTCGGCCGCGCCTACCAGCAGAAGGGCCGTACCGTGCACGCCCTGTCGAAGGTCGACCTCGAGATCCGCTCCGGCGACATGGTCGCCGTCCAGGGGCCCACGGGCGGCGGCAAGTCCACGCTGCTGCAGCTGCTCGGGGCCCTCGATCGGCCGTCGACCGGCACCATCGCCCTCGGCGGAGAGCTGCTCTCGCAGCTCGGCGACGCCAGGCTCGGGGCGATCCGCGGCCGCGAGATCGGCTTCGTGTTCCAGCACTTCAACCTCATCCCGACGCTGACCGCGCTCGAGAACGTCGAGACCGCGCTCGTGCCCCTCGGCGTGAGCGCCGAGGAGCGCCGCAGCCGCGCGAGCGAGGCCCTCGAGTCGGTGGGCCTCGGCGAGCGCGGCGGCCACCTGCCTTCCGAGCTCTCCGGCGGGCAGCAGCAGCGCGTGGCCATCGCGCGCGCCATCGTCAAGCGCCCGGCGGTGCTGCTCGCCGACGAGCCCACCGGCAACCTCGACGAGGAGACCCGCGACGAGATCATGAACCTGCTCGAGGGCCTCTGGCGCGACCAGGGCCTCACGCTCGTCATCGTGACGCACGACTCGGCGGTCGCGAGGCGGGCGCAGCGCCGCCTGCACATCAAGCAGGGCTCGGTGCGCGAGGTCGCGTAGGGGGTGCTGCTCACCCAGCACCCAAGTCGCAGATCGGCCAGTTCCTGCTGCTCTCCCTCCCCGGAAGCGACCGGAACTGGCCGATCTGCGTGAGAGGGAGGGAAGCTGGGCCCGCGGGGCGGGAGACCAGGTGCTGCGGGGCTCGAAGCGGCCACCCCGAGTGCTCCTCCACACACTGGCGGTGGCGCAGCGTCTCTGTGGACGACGCGCGCGGCCTGGCGTTCCAACTCATCGTGGGCGGATGCCACGTCGCCCCGGACCGCTTCCGCACGGAGTCAGCACCCCGTTGAGCGTCCGGCGGGCCCGCGCGCTCGGCATCACGCCGTCCCGGCTTCGCAGCTCCGATCTGGAGAGCCCTCTCCGCGGCACGCGCTGGTCGAGAGGCACGCCGCAGACCATCCGGAACCTCGCACGTGCGGCGGCTTCGCTCCAACTGGGCTCCGCAGTGCTCTCGCACCAGACCGCAGCGATCCTCTACGGGATCCCCCTCCCGCACGCGCTCGAGCAGGACACGACGCTGCACTTGACCTGCCCGGCGCCGGGGCGCGCGAAGCGGGCGGCCGGCTTCGTCGGCCACTCCCGTCGCCTGCTGACTCACGAGCGCGGCCTCATCGGAGAGATCGCGGTCACCTCGCCGGCGCGCACCTGGTGCGACCTGGCTGCAGTGCTCTCCCTGCCCGATCTCGTTGCCGCCGGCGATCATCTGCTGCACGGCCGCGAGCGCCCGGCGCTGGCCTCGATCGACGAGCTGACCGCCGCAGTCGCCGCGCTGCCCCGCGGCGCCAAGGGTGCGGGCACGCTTCGCGCAGCGCTGCCCCTGCTGGATGGCGGCAGCGACTCGCGCAAGGAATCGCTGCTGCGCGTCGAGCTGCACGCCGTCGGGGTCACCTGGCTGCTCGTGAATCCGACGGTGCGCGATCGACGCGGCAGGCGGATCGGACGGGTCGATCTCGTCGACGAGCTCCGCCGCACCGCGATCGAGTACGAAGGCGATCAGCACCGCACCGATCCGAGGCAGTGGCGCAAGGACGTCGAGCGGCACCGGCGCCTCATGGCCGACGGCTGGCTGCTCATCCGTGTCACCGCGGCGGATGATCTGCGTGTCATCGCAACGGAGATCGCCCGCCTGCTCGCCGAGCGCGGGCCTCGCTGACTGTTGCACTGGCGCAGATCGGCCAGTTCCTGCCGCTCTGCGTTGTCGATACCGACGAAAACTGTCCGATCTGCGACTGCAGGCAGGTTCGCGCGCCGCAGGAGGGGAGGAGAGGGGAAGACGGCCGAGCAGCGCGAGCGGATGCGCGACGCGCGGGCGCGCGGACGGGCAGGGCGCGAGGAGGGCGCACAATGGACGGATGACCTCGAGCCGCGCCTTCGACCAGGGCGCGGGCTCGGTCCCACTCTTCGGACCGGCCTCCGGCCCCTTCGACATCGCCGAGGCGGTGCTCGACGCGACGCCCGTCCGGCTCGCCGACGCCGGGCCGGCAACGGCCCTCGACAACGCCCGGCCGGCGATCACGCTCGACGGCGACCAGGCTCCCGCGCTCGGCAGCGCCGTGCTCGACGCGACGATCGCGGCCGGCCCGGCGCCCGCATCCGCCCCCGCCTCGCCCGTCGACCTCGACCCGGGCATCGCCGAGCGCGCCGCGGCCGCACCGCTGCTGATCGTGAGCGCGCCGCAGCAGGAGGGCATCCGCGAGCGGCAGGCGCGGCAGTCGCTCGACCCGTCCGCGATGATCGACCACCGCTCCCGCATCGTCGCCTACTCGGACGACCGGGTCTCGTGGATCCGCGCCCGCAGCCGCGGCATCACCGCCACCGACGTGGCCAAGCTGACCAGCGAGAGCGCCGTGCGCTCGGTGCTGTGGGAGAAGCTCAACGGCTCGGGCTTCGGCGGCAACGCCTACACCGAGCACGGCCGGCGCCGCGAGCCCGTGATCGCCCGATGGGTCTTCGACGAGCACGGCATCGCCGCGAGCAACGCGCTCTTCCACGCCTTCGAGGCGCCGCAGCACCTCGCCACCCCGGACGGCGTCGTCGCCCGCAGCGGCGGCAGCGTCGAGCTGGCCGAGATCAAGACGACGAGCAAGCCCTGGCGCAGCATCCCGCGCGGCTACCTGCGCCAGATCTGGTGGCAGCAGTACGTGCTCGGCGCCGAGCGCACGCTGCTGGTCTGGGAGCAACACAAGGACTTCCGCATCGTCGACGAGGTGCCGCAGTGCCGCTGGATCGAGCGCGACGACGCCCAGATCAGCATCCTCATCCGCTACGCCGAGATGGTGCTCGACGGCCTCGAGGTGGCGCGCAGCCGCGGCTACTGAGCCACCGGCGCCCGCTTGCGGTTCTCGAGCACGAGCAGGGCGCCCACCCCGCCGATGATGACGGCGATCAGCACGACGTAGAAGGCCACCGAGGCGTAACCGGTCGGCGCGAGCGACGGGTCGAGGAACGGGTAGGGGTACCAGCCCGCGATGGGACCGCGGATGAGCGTGTAGACCGCCCAGACGATCGGGAAGGCCACGACGGCGCCGATCGCCTTCCACCCCACCCGCCGCCGCCCGGGCGCGAGCAGCCAGTCGAGCACCAGCAGCAGGGGCGCGACGACGTGCAGCACCTCGTTGCTCCACGGCACCGTCTGCCCCTGCGGCAGCTCGATGCCGCGCAGCAGCAGGTTGTAGACCACCCCGGTCGTGGCCATGTAGGTCGCCACGCAGAGCCGGAGGACGGCGATGCGCGCCGAATCGCCGCCGCGCAGCAGCCAGATCGCAGCGAGCACGAGGGAGACGATCGACAGCAGGTTCGCCTGGATCGTGAAGAACGAGAAGAAGTTCGCGAGCGTCGTGCCCACCGGCTCGCGCGCGGCGCCGACCTCGATCGAGCGGGCGAGCTGCGCGATGATCGCCGCGGCGATCAGGGCTGCGCCGGCGATCCTGACGACGACGGTGGTGGTGCGCACGAGCGGCCTCCGGACGGTGGTGCGGGCGTTCGGGACGAGCGGATGCGGGTCCTGCCGCGATGCTATCGCCGCGGATCCGTCGTCCAAGCGGATGCGTCCGCCTCCCGTCCGGCGCGCGGTCCCCGGCCCGCCGCATCCGCTCGTCCCGATGCTCACGACACGGTGACGTGCCGGAAACGCCGCGGAAGCATTCGCGCGATTGGATGGGAGCAGCGCGGAACGGGACGCACGACGCCCGCGCAGCCTTCGACGATGCGGGGAGAGACACCATGCCCGAGACGCCAGCCGCCCGGACCGCCACGGCGGTCGGCCCGGCCCCTGAACTGCCCGAGACGATGCGCGCCGCCGTGTACGACGGTCCCGGTGATCCCAGCGTGCTGCGCATCGCCCAGGTGCCGCGGGTGCTGCGCCTGCGCGACGAGGTGCTCGTGGAGGTGATCGCGGCGGGCGTGAACCCGCTCGACGTGAAGACCCGTGCCGGCCGCGGCGTCACCCCGGGCATCGCCGACTACCCCGCCGTGCTGGGCCTCGACTTCAGCGGCGTGGTGGTGCAGGCGCCGTACGCCGCGCATCCGCTGCAGCCGGGCGACGAGGTGTACGGGCTGCTGCCGTTCCCCCGCTCCGGGGGCGCCTACGCCGAGTACGTCAGCGCGCCGAGCCTCGCGGTCGCGCGCAAGCCCTCGTCGCTGAGCCACGTCGAGGCCGCCGCGGTGCCCTGCGCCGCGCTGACCGCCTGGGGCATGGTCGTGGAGATCGCCAAGGTGCACGAGGGCAGCCGGGTGCTCGTGCACGCGGGCGCCGGCGGTGTCGGGCACTTCGCGGTGCAGTTCGCCGCCTACTTCGGCGGGCAGGTGACCGCCACCGCCTCGACCGAGAACGCCGCCTGGCTGCACTCGCTCGGCGCGCACCGCGTGATCGACTACCGCACCGAGCGCTTCGAGGACGTGCTCGACGAGGTCGATGTCGTCATCGACCTCGTCGGCAACGTGCACGACGGCACCGGCAGCCGCTCGCTCGGGCTGCTGCGCCCCGGCGGCATCCTGGTCAACGCGCCCACCGGCAGCTGGCCGACGCTGGCGGATGAGGCCGCCGCTGCGGGCGTGCGGGCGAGCGGATTCCAAGTGGCCGGCAACGCGCAGACGCTGTCCGTGATCGGGCGCCTCATCGAGTCGGGCGACGTCTCGGTGCATGTGAGCTCGGTGCATCCGCTCGAGCAGGCCGCCGAGGCGCACGCGGCCGTCGAGACCGGGCGCACGCGCGGCAAGCGCGTGCTGCGCGTGCGCGAGGGCTGAGCGCCGCACCGCTGAGACCACCGGCGGCCGGGCGCGCGGGGTGCTCGGCCGCAGGTGCAGCGCGGTGCGCGCCCGCCGAGGCCTCAGCTCAGCACGAGCTCCATGACGTGGTCGTGCTGCGGGCTCGTGCCGAGCAGGAACGACTTGCGGCCGACCGCGGCGAAGCCGTGCTTGCCGTAGAAGCGCTGGGCGCGGGCGTTGTGCTCGTTGACGCCGAGCCAGAGACCGGCTGCGCCCCGCGCGACGGCCGCGGCGAGGGTCGCCTCCATGAGCCCGGCCGAGACGCCGACGCCGTGGTGCTCCTGCAGCACGTAGAACTTGCTGAGCTCGATGCTCGGCGCGGCGCCGAGCTGCAGGACGATCTCCTCGTCGTGCGGTCCATCGACGAGCATCGTGTAGCCGAGCAGGCGCGCGCCGAGCGGCGAGCCGCCCTCGGTGCCCTCGAGCTCGGCCACGATCACGTGGTGGCTCGGGTCGGCGAGGTAGCGCTCGAAGCTGTCGACGGCCAGGTGACGCTCGAGGTGGGCCTCGAGGTCCTCCTCGGTCGTGCCGAACGGGCAGGCCAGCACGAAGGTGGCCTCGGCCAGCGCGGCGAGGGCGGGCGCGTCGGCGAGGACGGCGGGGCGGATGGACATGCTCATGGGGTGGGGCCTCCTGCGGTCGATCCTGCCACGCCGGGGAACGCGGAAGGGGGCCCGCCGTAGCGAGCCCCCTCCTGCATCCGATCCGCGAGGATCAGTAGTTGTTGACCTCGAGCGGGATGCCCGGTCCGAAGGTCGTCGAGACGGCGCCCTTCTGGATGTAGCGGCCCTTGGCCGACGACGGCTTCAGACGCACGATCTCGTCCATCGCGACGGTGAAGTTCTCGTCGAGCTGCTCGGCGGTGAACGAGACCTTGCCGACGACGAAGTGCACGTTGGAGTGCTTGTCGACGCGGAAGGCGATCTTGCCGCCCTTGATGTCGTTGACGGCCTTGGCGACGTCGGGGGTCACGGTGCCGGTCTTCGGGTTCGGCATGAGGTTGCGCGGTCCGAGGACCTTGCCCAGACGGCCGACCTTGCCCATGAGCTCGGGGGTCGAGACGGCGGAGTCGAAGTCGACCCAGCCCTCGGCCACCTTCGCGATGAGCTCGTCGCCGCCGACCTCGTCGGCGCCGGCCGCGATGGCCGCCTCGGCCGCGGGGCCGGTGGCGAAGACGATGACGCGGGCGGTCTTGCCCGTGCCGTGCGGGAGGATGACGGTGCCGCGCACCATCTGGTCCGCCTTGCGGGGGTCGACGCCGAGCTTGAGCGCGACCTCGACGGTGCTGTCGGTCTTGGCCGAACCCGTCTCCTTCGCGACCGCGACGGCCTCGGTCGAGGTGTAGTACTTGCCGGCTTCGAGCTTGTCGGCCGCGGCGCGGTACGCCTTGGACTTCTGTGCCATGAGATTCTCCTGAAGTGAGTGCGCGGTCATCGAGCCTGGCTGGCTCTCCCGCGGCTTACGTGCGTGAGTGCCGGGCGTTCAGCGCCCGGCGTGCAGTGATGAGGAGGCTCAGGCCTCGACCGTGATGCCCATGCTGCGGGCGGTGCCGGCGATGATGAGCATCGCGGCCTCGACGTCGTTCGCGTTGAGGTCGGGCTGCTTCTGCTCGGCGATGGCGCGCACCTGGTCCTTGGTGAGGGTGGCGACCTTCACGGTGTGCGGGGTCGCGGAGCCCTTCTGGACGCCCGCGGCCTTCTTGATGAGCTCCGCCGCCGGCGGGGTCTTCAGGATGAAGGTGAAGCTGCGGTCCTCGTAGACGGTGATCTCGACGGGGACGACGTTGCCGCGCTGCGACTCGGTCGCCGCGTTGTACGCCTTGCAGAACTCCATGATGTTCACGCCGTGCTGACCCAGGGCCGGGCCGATGGGCGGGGCGGGGTTGGCGGCGCCGGCGTTGATCTGCAGCTTGATCAGACCCGTGACCTTCTTCTTCGGTGCCATTCGATTTCCTTACTGTCGAGCCGCCCTCGGGCGGCGCTCCCGCACTTCCGGGCGAATCCCGGACGCGGTGGAATGGTGTCGTCGCCGATGCTGAGGCACGGGCAACCTCTTGAGTGTACGCGAGGGGGTCGCTTTAAGCGAGAGCACCCGGAACGGCGAAGGGCGCCCCCGGCGGCGGCCGGGCGCCCGCCCGGCGCA
>JASCOA010000037.1 GCA_029959365.1 Microbacteriaceae bacterium PS02343
AGCGGATGCGGTGAGCCCGCATCCGCTCGTCCATAGCGTTCGTCCGCTCAGCCGTTGCGCGCGTCGCGCCAGGCCAGCCAGCGCCGCACCGGCTCGAGGTCGTAGTCGGGGCCCGTGATGCCGAGGGTGAAGAGCGTGACGCCCTGCTCGAGCAGCTGCTCGGCGTCGGCCTCGCTGCGGTTCCTCAGCTCGTTCGAGAGCTCGATCTCGCTCGTGTCGCGGCCGACGGCCTCGCCGTGCTCGCGCAGGATGCCGAGCTTGCGCGGCAGGTCCTCCGGCGGGGTGAAGGAGTGCCAGATGTCGGCGTGCTTCGCCACGAGGCGCAGCGTCTTCTTCTCGCCGCCGCCGCCGATGAGCACGGGGATGTCGCGCACGGGCGGCGGGTTCAGCTTCGGCCAGCGCGCCTCGATGCGCGGCAGCGCCTCGGCGAGCGCGTCGAGGCGACCGCCGACGGTGCCGAACTCGTAGCCGTACTCGTCGTAGTCGCGCTCGAACCAGCCGGAGCCGGTGCCGAAGATGAAGCGCCCGTCGGAGATGTGGTCGATCGTGCGGGCCATGTCGGCCTGCAGGTCGGCGTTGCGGTACGAGTTGCAGTTGACGAGCGCACCGAGCTCGACGGTGCTGGTGAGCTCGGCCCAGGAGGCCAGCTCGGTCCACGACTCGAAGTGCAGCCCGTCGGGCTCGCCCGAGAGCGGGTAGAAGTGGTCCCAGTTGAAGAGCACGTCGACGCCGAGCTGCTCGAGCTCGAGCACCGTCGCTCGGATCTTCGGATAGGTGGCGTGCTGCGGCTGCACCTGGACGCCCAGGCGGATGCGACGAGTGGTCATGCGCCGAGCCTACGGACCCGGGCGGTCCCCTCGGAAGGGGGTCGTTCATCGGTTGTTCACAGCCGGCTCATCGGCGCCCGGCACGCTCGGTGATCGGGCCGCCCGGCCCGCTCCCCAGCACGGCCGAGAGGACGCCATGCCCGCCCGACCCGCTCCACGCTCCCGCAACCTGACCGCCGGTGTGCTCGCCGGCTGCGCGCTCGTCGCGGCGACCCTCGCGGTCGCACCGGCGCAGGCGGCCGTCTCGCCGTCCACCGACCCGATCGGCTCGCTCGCGCTGCTCAGCGACCCCTTCCTGCAGCTGCCCGGGGAGGACGACGTGCACGTGGTCTGGAGCACCGCGTTCGAGGGCGACCGGAGCGTCGTGCTCGTGGGCGACGGAGTGGCCGCGCTCGATGAGGCCGGCGCCCTCGCTGCCGCGAACGGCGCACCGACGGCCGGCGTGCGCGTCGTCGAGGCCGCCAGCGAGCGCTTCTCCCGCCTGGCCGAGGACCACCAGTCGAACCTGCCGGTGAAGCCCGCTGCGGATGACGGCATCGTCGCCCGCGAGGTCTGGCGGCACGAGGCCCTCGTCGAGGGGCTCGCTCCCGGCGAGCGCGAGCCCTACCGGGTCGTCTCGATCGACGACGGGGCGCTCGTCGCCTCCGGCGCGTTCAGCCTGGCGCCGCTGCCCCGGGCCGGCGACGATCTGCGCGTGCTGCTGACCAGCGACCATCAGGCCATGGCGAACACCCCCGCGAATCTGCAGAAGGCCGCTGAGACGCTCGGCGAGCTCGATGCCGTGTTCCTCGCCGGCGACCTCGTCAACCACCCCGACCGCGCCTCCGAGTGGTTCGACGACAGCCGTGGCAGCGCGTTCTTCGCCGCGCTGCAGGGCAACGGCGGGCGCGCCTCCACGAACGGCGAGCAGTACGTCGGCGGCGAGATCCTGCAGAACGCGCCGCTCTACCCGGCCGTCGGCAACCACGAGGTCCAGGGCCGCATCGACGGCGCGGCCACGATCGGCTCGAGCTTCAACGCGCCCGTGCCGCTCGCGATCGCGGAAGCCGCCTACGAGGAGGTCGCCGGCACCGTCAACCCGAGCGGCGACCCCGTGCTGCGCGCGCAGTGGATCGAGGACAACTCCTTCAGCACGACCAGCTACGAGGAGATGTTCACACTGCCCGACGACGGCCCCGGAGGCGAGACGTACTACGCGACGACGATCGGCGACATCCGCCTCGTCTCGCTCTACTCCACCCGCATCTGGCGCGGGACCGCCGCGACCGCCGACCCCGCGGCGCGCACCGCGCAGAGCCGGTACCAGGAGGCGCGGACGACCCTCGGCGATCCGCTCGCCCAGGGCTACGGCGAGCACGTCTTCGAGTCGCTCGAGGTCGGCAGCGAGCAGCACTCGTGGCTGCAGGAGGAGCTCGCCAGCGAGGCCTACGCCGAGGCCCGGTTCCGCGTCGTGATCCTGCACGAGGGCCCCCAGGGCCTCGGCGACAACGTGATGCCGCAGTTCGCCGATCCGGTGCGCATCGAGGAGCGCGACCCGGTCACGGACGAGCTGCTCGGCGTGCGCTACGAGTACCCGGCCGAGCAGAACATGCTGCTCGAGGACCTCAGCCCGCTGCTCGAGGGCGCCGGCACCGACCTCGTGCTCAACGGCCACAGCCACCTCTGGAACCGCTTCGCCTCGCCGGAGGGGGTCAACTACCTCGAGACCTCCAACACGGGCAACAGCTACGGCGCTTACCACGAGCTCAGCGGTCGCAGCCGGCCGCTGCCGGGCGCGCCCTGGGACGACGCCGACTACCTCGCGCAGGGCAACCCGGGCGGGCTCGAGCCGATCGTGCCGAACGTGCGCCCGTTCGTCGACGAGGCGACCGGTTCGCCGGAGCCCTTCGTGCAGGACAACGCCCTGGCCGTCTTCGCCGTGCTCGACACGGGCGCGAACGAGGTCGTGAGCTACGTCTACGACGTGCGCACCCCCGAGCTGGAGCCCGTGGTCTTCGACCGCTTCAGCCTGGGCCGCGAGGCCGAGGAGCCCGTGACCGAGGAGCCGGAGACGCCCGGCGTCCCGGATCCGGGCGCCTCCCCCGGCACCGGTGACGGCTCGACGACCGGCGAGGGCGGCGGCGGGACGGGCGCTGTCGGCGACAGCGGAGCGAGCCGAGCGGATGCTGCGACGGCCGGCTCCGGTGCGGGCGCGCTCAGCGCGACCGGCGCCTCCCCCGCCACCGGCCTCTGGGCCGCGGGCGCCGCGGCGCTGCTCGGCCTCGGCGCGGTGCTGCTGCTCGTCACCCGGCGCCGCGCGCGCTGACGCGCGCCGGGACGACGGAGGGGGCCGGCGATGCCGGCCCCCTCTGGTCGTGCTGCTGCGCGCTCAGCCCTTGCCGAGCATCCGCTGGATCGTGGCGAGGTCCTCGGCGCTCGGCTCGGCAGCGCCCTTGCCCAGGCCGAAGGACGAGCCGCCCGCGGTGGTGGGCGCGGGGCCCGCGGCGACGGCCGCGTTCTCGGCGGCGCGCTTGGCGGGGTTGCCCGACTTCGAGCCGGCCTTGCCCTTGCCCTTGACCGCCTTGCGGCTGCGACCACCGGCACCGCCGGGGATCGGGCCCATGCCGGGGATCTGCGGCATGCCGCCCTTGGCGACCGTCTTCATCATCTTGCTCGCCTGCTCGAAGCGCTGCACGAGCTGGTTCACGTCGGTGACGGTCATGCCGGAGCCCCTGGCGATGCGCACGCGGCGGGAGCCGTTGAGCAGCCTGGGCGTGGCGCGCTCCGCCGGGGTCATCGACTGGATGATCGCCTCGGTGCGCACGATCTCGCGCTCGTCGAAGTTGTCGAGCTGGTCGCGCATGCCGCGGGCGCCCGGCAGCATGCCGAGCATGCCCTTGAGCGAGCCCATCTTCTTGAGCTGCTGCATCTGCTGCAGGAAGTCGTCGAGGGTGAAGCTGTCGGTCGCGAACTTCTCGGCGACCTTGCGCGCCTCGTCCTCGTCGAAGGCGCCCTGCGCCTGCTCGATGAGGGTGAGGATGTCGCCGAGGTCGAGGATGCGGCTCGCCATGCGGTCGGGGTGGAAGGGCTCGAACTCGGTGAGCTTCTCGCCCGTGGAGGCGAAGATGATCGGGCGGCCCGTGATGCTGGCCACCGAGAGCGCGGCGCCGCCTCGGGCGTCGCCGTCGAGCTTCGAGAGCACGACGCCGGTGAAGTCGACGCCCTCCTGGAAGGCGCGGGCGGTGGCGACCGCGTCCTGACCGATCATCGCGTCGATGACGAAGAGCACCTCGTCGGGGTCGACGGCCCTGCGGATGTCCGCGGCCTGCTTCATGAGCTCGGCGTCCACGCCGAGACGGCCGGCCGTGTCGACGATGACGACGTCGTGCTGCTTCTGCTTGGCGAAGGCGACGCCGTCCTTGGCGACCTTCACCGGGTCGCCGACGCCGTTGCCGGGCTCGGGCGCGTAGACGGCGACACCGGCCTGCTCGGCGACGACCTGCAGCTGGTTGACGGCGTTCGGGCGCTGGAGGTCGCTCGCGACGAGGATCGGCGTGTGCCCCTCGCCCTTGAGGTGCAGCGCGAGCTTGCCGGCGAGGGTGGTCTTGCCAGCGCCCTGGAGGCCGGCGAGCATGATGACGGTCGGCGGGTTCTTCGCGAACTCGAGCCGGCGCTGCTGGCCGCCGAGGATGCCGACGAGCTCCTCGTTGACGATCTGCACGACCTGCTGGGCCGGGTTCAGCGCCTTGTTGACCTCGTCGCCGAGGGCGCGCTCGCGCACCGCGCCGGTGAAGGTCTTGACGACCTCGAGCGCGACGTCCGCGTCGAGCAGGGCCCGGCGGATCTCGCGGACCGTGCCGTCGACGTCGGATGCGGTGAGCTTGCCGCGCGTACGGAGGTTCTTGAACGTATCCGCGAGGCGGTCGCTGAGGGTGCCGAAGGTCGCCATGATCCGACCAGTCTACCGGCGGGGGCTGCGCCGGTCCGCCCGGCGGTCTAGCGTGACGGGCATGACCGGTGCCGCCCTCATCCTGCCCTTCGACGGCCGCTCCCCCGAGCTCGACCCCACCGCCTGGGCGGCGCCGAACGCCACGCTGATCGGCCGGGTGCGGCTCGAGGCCGGCTCGAGCGTCTACTACGGCGCGGTGCTGCGCGGCGACCGCGACGAGATCGTGCTCGGCGAGGGCAGCAACCTGCAGGACGGCGTGGTGGTGCACGCCGACCCCGGCAGCCCGGCGCTGATCGGGCGCGGCGTGAGCGTCGGCCACCGCGCCATGCTGCACGGCTGCACGATCGAGGACGACGTGCTCGTCGGCATGAGCGCGACCGTCCTCAACGGCGCGGTGATCGGCGCGGGCTCGCTCGTCGCCGCGGGCGCCGTCGTGCTGGAGGGGGCGGTCGTGCCGCCCGGCTCGCTCGTGGCGGGTGTGCCCGCGAAGGTGCGCCGCCCGCTGAGCGCCGAGGAGCTCGAGCACATCCGCCGCAACGCCGCGACCTACCGCGAGCTGACCGCGGCGCACCGTCTGCTCTAGGCGCGGCGGTGCATGACGGCCGGCAGGTCCGACACGCCGAGCGGCTCGCCCGGCAGCGCCGACGACGCCTGCGGTGGGCAGACGGCGTCGATGACGAGCGCGGCGTAGCGGCGCCACAGCTGCGGGTGCGCCTCGCCGGCCCGATCCGCGACGCCGCCGATCATCAGGGTGAGCAGCGGCACGTCGCGGGCCGCGAAGCCCTCGCGCACGACGCCGGCGGCGCGGGCGCGCTCGATGACACGCTCGACCTCCTCCCCCAGCCGGTCGCGCTCCTCGCGGAGGTCGTCGGCGCCGTTCGACGCACCGGCGACGGCCTCGTGGATGGCCCGGTCGCGCACCCGCACGGCCATGACCTCGTGCAGGTAGCCGCGCAGCGCGTCGCGGGGGTCGTCGACCTCGGCAGCCCGCTGGGCGAGCTCGCGGAGCACCGCGAACTTGTCGGCGCGCAGCGCGGCGACCACCGCGTCCTTGTCGGCGAAGCGGCGGTAGACGGTGCCGACGCCGACTCCGGCCTCGCGGGCGATGTCGTTGAGCGTGACGCCGAGGCCCCGTTCGGCGAAGAGCCGGCGGGCGGTGTCGAGTATCAGCGCGCGGTTGCGCAGCGCGTCGGCGCGCAGCGGGCGGGCGGCATCGGGCTCGGCGGCCGCCTCGGCCGTGGTCGGGGTCATGCGGGAAACGGTAGCCGAACCTTGCGGGAATAAGCGGATGCGCAGCATCCGTTTACAGGTACGCTGCAACGCGGCGCCCGCCCTCCACCCCTCAGATCGACGGAGAACCCCTTGCCCTCATCCGCTCCGGCCACCGCCGCGAAGGACCACCGCTGGCTCGGGCTCGCGGTCATCGCCATCGCCCAGCTCATGGTCGTGCTCGACGCGACCATCGTGAACATCGCCCTGCCCTCCGCGCAGGAGGCGCTCGGCTTCGCCGACGAGCAGCGCCAGTGGGTCATCACCGCCTACGCGCTGGCCTTCGGGTCGCTGCTGCTGCTCGGCGGCCGCCTCGGCGACCTCTTCGGTCGCAAGAACACCTTCATCATCGGGCTCATCGGATTCGCCCTCGCCTCGGTGCTCGGCGGCTTCGCCGAGAGCTTCGAGGTGCTCGTCGCAGCGCGCGCCCTGCAGGGCGTCTTCGGCGCGCTGCTCGCGCCCTCGGCGCTCGGCATGCTGACCACGACGTTCACCGACCCGAAGGAGCGGGGCCGCGCCTTCGGCATCTTCGGCTCCATCGCCGGCTCGGGCGCGGCGGTCGGCATGCTGCTCGGCGGACTGCTCACCGAGTACTCGTCGTGGCGCTGGTGCCTCTTCGTCAACGTCGTCTTCGCGATCGTCGGCGTGATCGGCGGCGCGATCCTGCTCAAGACCCCGCCGCGCGTCGAGCGCCCGCGCATCGACGTCGCCGGGGTCGTCACGATCACCGCGGGCCTCGTCGGCATCGTCTGGGGCTTCTCGGCCGCCGAGACCGACGGTTGGGACTCGCCGCTCGCCATCGGCCTGCTCGCCGGGGGCGTGCTGCTCGTGACCGCGTTCGTGCTCATCGAGCGCACCGTGGCGCATCCGTTGCTGCCGCTGCGCATCATCCTCGACCGCGATCGCGGCGGCGCACTGCTCGCGATCTCGATGAGCAGCATCGGCATGTTCGGCATCTTCCTGTTCCTGACGTACTACCTGCAGGGCACGCTGGGCTTCGGCGCACTGCAGACCGGCCTCGCCTTCCTGCCGATGCCGGCGTCGATCATGCTCTCGGCGACGCAGATCGGCGGCCGACTGCTGCCGCGCGTCGGCCCCAAGCTGCTCATCGGCATCGGCGGCGCGCTCGGTGCGACCGGACTGCTGCTCCTGCTGCGCACGGGCGTCGACACCACCTACGCGGGCACCGTGCTGCCGGCGCTCATCGTCATCGGGCTCGGTATGGGCCTGATCTTCTCCTCGGCGATGAACACCGCCACCACGGGAGTCGCCCGGCAGGATGCGGGCGTCGCCTCGGCGACCGTCAACACCGGCCAGCAGATCGGCGGCGCGATCGGCACGGCGCTGCTCTCGACGATCTTCGCCGACGCGCTCAGCCGCGGCATGACCGACGCAGCGGGCGACCCCGCGGCCTCCGCCGAGGCGCTGATGAGCGCGTACCACACGGCCTTCACGGTCTCGGCGGGCGCGATGCTGCTCGTCTCGGTGGCCGCGATCACCCTCATCCGCCCGCACCGGGTGCGGCAGGCGCGGCTCGCCGCGGCCGCTCCCGCGGGATCGTCGACCGGCTCGGTGCCGACCGTCGCGCACTGACCCGCCCTCCGTCGTTGCGGGTCAGCGCCGGCCGACCCCCGAGACCGCGTAGGCGGCGAGCGCGAGCGCGGCGGCGAGCGTCATGACCACGGCCATCGGCAGCGCCGAGGTCTCGCCGCCGAGGCTGACGAGCGGCGAGACGACCGCCGCGAGCAGGAACTGCGCGGCGCCGAGCACCGCCGAGGCGGTGCCCGCGGCGCCGGCGACCGCGCCGAGCGCGAGCGCCGTCGCGGTGCCGAGCACGAGGCCGAGCGCGGCGATCGCGACGAAGATCGGCACCGGCAGCAGCACGAGCGGCGCGTCGACCACCACCAGCGCGAGCAGCACGACGGCGGCGCCGAGCACGATGAGCAGGCCGGCGCGCAGCAGCGCGGCCGGACCGAAGCGGGGCAGCAGCTTCGAGGAGACGGCGCTGACGACCGTGAGGCCCAGCGCGTTGAGGCCGAACAGCAGACCGTACTGCACCGCGGTGAGGCCCAGCAGCTCCTGGAACACGAAGGGCGAGGCCGAGATGTAGGCCATCATGACGGCGAAGGCGAGCACGAAGGCGGCGGTGGCGCCCAGGTACGCGCGCGAGCCGAGCGCCCGCCATCCGCTCGCTCCGACCGCGCCGCGGCGCTCTCTCGGCAGGCTCTCGGGGACGGCCCAGAGCACGGCGACGAGCATGACCACGGCGAGGGCGACGAGCGCACCCAGCACGCCGCGCCAGCCGACGGCGTCGACCATGAGGCTGCCGAGCAGCGGCGCGAGCACGGGCGCGACGCCCATGACGATCATCATGAGGTTGAAGGCCTTGGCCGCGGTCTCGCCGCGGGCGAGGTCGCTGATGACGGCGCGGCCGAGCACCATGCCCGCCGCACCGCTGACGCCCTGCACGAGACGGGCGGCGATGAGCACCGCGACGCTCGGCGCCAGGGCGGCGAGCAGGCTCGAGGCCACGAACAGCACGGCGCCGATGACGAGCGGGCCCTTGCGGCCGAAGCGGTCGGAGAGCGGGCCGAAGATCAGCTGACCCGCGGCGATGCCGAGCAGGAAGGCCGTGAGGGTGAGCTGGATGCTCGTGGCGTCGGTGCGCAGGTCGACGGCCATGCGGGGGAAGGCCGAGAGGTAGAGGTCGGTCGCGAACGGCGCGACGGCGGCGAGCAGCGCGAGCACGAGCAGCAGGCGGGTGCCGATGCGGTTCGCGGTCGGCACGGGGGCGGTGGTGGTCATGCGAGCCTTACGTTTATGAATCAATAACTATCGATCGATAACCATATACGATGAGCGGATGCACCGCTCCCCCGACGCGCGCCTCGCCGACCTCGCCGACGTCCTGCTGAGTGTGGCCCGCTCGATCCACGCGCCGCTCGTCGGCGACATCGAGCAGCTCACCGCCACCGAGACGACCGTGATGCGCTACATCGACCGCAACCCGGGCACCACGGCCAGCGCCGCGGCCGCAGGCACGCGGCTGCAGCGCAGCAACCTCAGCACGGCCGTGCGCAGGCTCGAGCAGAGGGGCCTGGTCGAGCGCTCGCACGACGATCACGACGCGCGCTCGGTGCACCTGCACCCCACCGCGCTGGCCGCCGCGAACCTGCTCAGGCTGCGCGCCGCGTGGGCCGCCGTCATCGGCGACGCGCTCGGCGAGGGCGCCGACGTCGAGGCCGCCATCGCCCTGCTCGAGCGGCTGGAGTCGGGCCTCGGCCCGCCGGCGGGCGGCTAGCGCGCCGCGCCCGCGGTGGCGCGGGGCGGCAGGGTCGCGTCGAGCTTCACGACGAGCGAGAGCTCCGCCTCGTCGGGGTCGAGCGCGTACGCGGCGACGACGAAGGGGTCGTCCTCGTGCGTGCTGGCGGGCACCACGGTCACGCTGAGCAGCTGCAACGACCGGATGACGTCGATCGCGATGTCGCCCGAGTCCTGCCCCAGCAGCTGGGGGCGGAAGCGCACGAGGTCGTCGAGGTGCGCATCGAGGAAGCGCACGGTGCCGCTGCCGTCGGTCGCGACCTCGCCGACGAAGACCTCGCGCAGGTTCGCGTCGAGCGACTCGAGGCCGCGCACGACGCTCGCCGCGAGCTCCAGCGCCTCCTCGGAGACCTTCGCGGGGCCGGCCAGGCGGACCTCGACGGGCTGGTCGCCGGACTCGAGGGTCTCGCCCCAGGACAGCCGGCCGTCCTCGATCTCGATCCAGCCGAAGTACTCGTGCTCCATCAGCCGACCAGCTGCGCCGCGAAGGCGTGCGGCGTGAAGCCGGTGAGGTCGCCGATGCCCTCGCCCTGGCCGAGCAGCTTGATCGGGATGCCGGTGCGCTCCTGCACGGCCAGCACGAAGCCGCCCTTGGCGGATCCGTCGAGCTTCGTGACCACGAGACCGGTGACGCCGGCGTGCTCGATGAACGCCTCCGCCTGGGCGAGGCCGTTCTGCCCGGTGGTCGCGTCGAGCACGAGCAGCACCTCGGCGATCGGGGCCTGCTTCTGGATGACGCGGCGGATCTTGTCGAGCTCGTGCATGAGCCCGTTCTTGTTCTGCAGCCGGCCGGCCGTGTCGACGATCGCGACGTCGAAGTTCTCGCGCTTGGCGAGCTCGACGGTCTGGTAGGCGACGGCGGCCGGGTCCTGGCCCTGCTGCTCGGGGCGCACCACGGTGGCGCCCGCGCGCTCGGCCCAGGTGGCCAGCTGCTCGACGGCGGCGGCGCGGAAGGTGTCGGCCGCGCCGACCACGACGCTGCGACGGTAACCGGCCAGGAACTTGGCGAACTTGCCGATGGTCGTCGTCTTGCCGACGCCGTTGACGCCCACGACGAGGATCACGGAGGGGCGCTCGGTGAGCCGCAGCGTGGGGTCGTGCTTGGCGAGCCGCTCCTCGATGGTCTCGCGGAGCATCCGCTGCAGGTCCTTGGGATCCGTCGTGCGGTAGCGCTCGACCTGCTCGCGCAGCTGCTCGATGAGCTGCTCGGTGATGTCGGGCCCGAAGTCGGCGCGCAGCAGCTCGTCCTCGAGGTCCTCCCACGTCGTCTCGTCGATGGTGGGTTTGGTGAACATCCCCCGCAGGCGGCTCGCGAGGGACCAAGAGCGATCGGCCATGCCCTCGATGCTAGCCCTCGGCACCGGGGATGCTGGACGGCGACCCCGAGGCGGGAATACGGCCCGCGCCGCTGCGGTTACGATATGCAGCGCGAAGGGGAGTATTCCCGCACGCCGACCTCGTCAGTACGGTCCGGATCGACCCGGGCCCGGGGCGGCGGCCCAATCCGTCGGGTGGAAGAGACCTTCAGCACCTCATCCTGTGCTGGAGGAATCCATGAACGTACCCCTATGGCTGTGGGGCGCGACCATCGCGCTCATCGTCGGCATGATCGTCTTCGACTTCGTCGGGCACGTGCGCAAGCCGCACGATCCGACCCTCAAGGAGTCGGCCATCTGGTCGGCCGTCTACGTCGCCTTCGCCGTGGTCTTCGGCATCGGCATCGGCATCTTCGCCGGGCCGGACAGCTGGACCTTCGGCGGCGAGTACCTCGCCGGATGGCTCACCGAGAAGGCGCTGTCCGTCGACAACCTCTTCGTCTTCCTGCTCATCATGACGAGCTTCAAGGTGCCGCGCGCCTACCAGCAGAAGGTGCTGCTGATCGGCATCGTCATCGCCATCGTCATGCGCGGCGCGTTCATCGCGCTCGGCGCCGTGATCATCGAGCAGTTCGTCGCCGTGTTCTACCTCTTCGGCGCCTTCCTCTTCGTGCTGGCCTACCAGCAGATCCGCGAGGCCACGAAGAAGGAGGACCACCACGACGACGGCGAGTCCAAGCTCATCAAGACGCTCCGCCGAGTGATCCCCACGTCGCAGGACTACGACGGCGACAAGCTGCGCACCAAGATCGACGGCAAGAAGATGTTCACGCCGATGTTCCTGGTGATCCTGGCGATCGGCTTCACCGACCTGCTCTTCGCGTTCGACTCGATCCCCGCGATCTTCGGCATCACGCAGGAGCCGTACCTGGTCTTCACCGCCAACGCCTTCGCGCTGCTCGGCCTGCGCCAGCTGTACTTCCTCATCGGCGGGCTGCTCGAGCGACTCATCTACCTCGCGCACGCGCTGTCGATCATCCTCGCGTTCATCGGCGTCAAGCTCGTGCTGCACGCCCTGCACGAGAACAACCTGCCGTTCATCAACGGCGGGCAGCCGCTCGACAACGTGCCCGAGATCCCGATCTGGCTCTCGCTCCTGGTCATCGCCGGCACCATCGCGGTCGCCGCGGTCGCGAGCATCGTGGTCTCGCGCCGCCGCCTCGAGGCCGGCGGGAACCCCGAGGGCGCCTCGGCCTCGGTCGAGGGGCGCACTGCGCAGGCTCCCACCGAGCACGCGCCGAGCGCCGACGACCGGACCCCCGGCTCGCGCGACTGACGCACGCTCCACGACGGCGCCGCATCCCATCGGGGTGCGGCGTCGTCGCCGTTGCACCGGGCGGTTCGCACCGCTGCTACCGCCGCACCGGCGCGACGGGCAGACTGAGCGGATGACCGCATCCCTCGCCCGTCGCGACCTGCTGCGCTTCCGCATGCACGCGCAGCTGCTGGCCGGCGAGCAGGCCTCCTCCCCCGGCGCCGTGCTCGAGCGGATGCTCGCCCTGCAGGGCCAGGACCTCGCCTCGGCGCTCTGGGCCGTCGGCACGAGGGTGCGCGCCGAGCAGGCCACCGAGGGCGCGGTGCTCGGCGCCATGGCCTCCGGTGAGCTCGTGCGCGGCTGGCCGATGCGCGGCACCCTGCACCTGCTGCCGGCGAAGGAGCTCGGCTGGATCCTCTCGCTGACGAGCGCGAAGCTCACGACGGGGCTCGACAAGCGCTGGGACCAGCTGGGGCTCGATCGCGAGCAGGTGGAGCGCGGGCGCACGGTGCTGCGCGACGCGCTCGCCGGCGGCGGCGCCCTCACCCGGGCCCAGGCTCAGGAGCACCTCGCCGCTGCGGGGCTCGACCCTTCCGGCGGACGCGGCTACCACCTCATCTGGTTCGCCTCGCAGACCGGGCTCGTCTGCTGGGGCCCGCCCGGCACGGGCGAGCAGCTGCTCGTGCTCAACGAGGAGTGGATCCGCGAGCCCCGCGCGCTCGGCCGCGAGGAGGCGCTCGCGGAGCTGCTCGTGCGCTACGTGCGAGGCCACGGCCCCGCGACGATGAAGGACTTCCTGCACTGGACCAAGCTCACCGCGGGCGAGGGTCGCGAGGCGCTCGCGCTCGCCGGCGATCGGCTCGAGCGCGCGCAGCTCGAGGGCACCCGCGGCGTCGCGGGGCTGGTGCTGCTCGAGCCGGGCGTGCTGCCCGAGCCGGGCGAGCCGCCCACGACCGTGCACGCGCTCCCCGGCTTCGACGAGTACTACCTCGGCTTCCGCGACAAGTCGCCCGTGATCAGGCGCGAGCACGAGCAGGCCGTGGTGCCCGGGAGCAACGGCATCTTCCAGCCGATCCTGGTCTCGCGCGGCAAGGTCATCGGCACCTGGGGCCGCACGACCCGCAAGGGCGCCCTCGTGCCCGAGTGGCGGCCCTTCGGCGAGCTCTCGGCGCCGCAGGCCGCGGGGGCCGAGCGCGCCTTCTCGCGCTACGCGCGGTTCCGCGAGCTGCCGGTCGCGCAGGACTGAACGGCGGTCGCATCCGCTTCTCACAATCGGCGCACCGCGCGTTGTGAGGGAGATGTTCGCCGCGGGAAACGCGGGCGGGCGGATGCGCGAAACACGGTCTTCCTACGCTCGGGCCGAGCCCCGTTCCAGCGGGCGGCGGCTCACGGACCGGAGGAGGCCCCGTGGCAGGCAGCAGCGAACGGATCGTCGTGATCGGCGCGGGGATGGTCGCGCACCGCTTCGCGGAGAGCCTGCTGAGCCGGGTGGAGCATCCGCTCGAGCTCGTGATCATCGGCGAGGAGGGGCTCGCCCCCTACGACCGGGTGCGGCTGACGAGCTTCTTCGACGAGGGCGCCGAGGCCCTCGCCCTCGACCCCGCTCAGGTGCAGGACGACCCGCGCGTGCGCTTCGTGCCCGGCGACCCCGTGCGGCGGATCGACCGCGACGAGCAGCAGGTGCTGACCGTCTCGGGCGAGCGGATCGGCTACGACCGCTTGGTGCTCGCCACCGGCTCGTACGCGGCCACCCTCGCGCTCGACGGCTTCTCGCTGCCGGGCTGCTTCGTCTACCGCACCCTCGACGACGTGCAGCGGCTGCGCGACTTCGTCGCCCATCGCGCGGCGCAGCTCGGCCGGCCCCTGCGTGGCACGGTCATCGGTGGCGGCCTGCTCGGCCTGGAGGCCGCAGGCGCGCTGCAGGGACTCGGCGTCGACGCCACCGTGGTGCAGTCGAGCGAGCGGCTCATGTCGGCGCAGCTCGACCTCGCCGCCGGCGCCGCGCTGCGCCGCCGCATCGAGCAGCGCGGCATCGCCGTGCGCACGCAGTCGGTCACCACCCGCCTCGACCCCGACCGCAGCGGGCAGGTGGCTGGGCTCGAGTTCAAGGACGGCGGCTACGAGGCGACCGACGTGGTGGTGTTCACCGTCGGCGTGCGACCCCGCGACGAGCTGGCCCGCAAGGCCGAGCTCGACTGCCACCCGCGCGGCGGTGTGGTCATCGACGCCGGATGCGCCACCTCCGACGAGCGGATCCTGGCGATCGGCGAGGTCGCCAGCTTCGAGGGCCTCGCCGTCGGGCTGGTCGCCCCCGGCTACGCGATGGCGGAGGTCGCGGCGACCCGCCTGCTCGGCGGCGACGCCGCCTTCCCCGGCTACGACCTGTCGACCAAGCTCAAGCTCTCGGGCGTCGACGTGGCGAGCTTCGGCGACGCCTTCGGCGAGACCCCCGGCGCGCTCGACGTCGTCTACGCCGACCCGGTCGCCGGCGTCTACAAGAAGCTCGTGCTCTCCGACGACGCGAAGACCCTGCTCGGCGGCATGCTCGTCGGCGACGCCTCCGCCTACGGCGCGCTGCGCCCGCTCGTCGGCAGCGCGCTCGGCGGCGACCCGGCCGCCTACCTCATGCCGGAGGGCGGCGTCGAGGCGCCGGTCGCCGAGCTGCCCGACGAGGCGATCGTGTGCTCATGCTCGAGCGTGACGGCCGGTCGCATCCGCTCGGCCGTGCACGACGAGGGCTGCGCGGATGCGGACTCGGTGCGCGCCTGCACCAAGGCCGGCGCCACCTGCGGCTCGTGCACGGTGATGGTGAAGAAGCTCGTCGGCAAGGAGCTCGCCAAGAGCGGCAAGGTGCTCTCGAACGCGTTGTGCGAGCACTTCGACCTCTCGCGCCGGCAGCTCTTCGACGCCGTGCGCGTCTCGGAGCTGGACACCTTCAGCGCGATCATCGAGCGATTCGGCCGCGGCCGCGGCTGCGACGTCTGCAAGCCGGCGCTCGCGAGCATCCTCGCCGTGCTCGTCGGCAAGCACGTGCTCGACGGCGAGAACGCGACGCTGCAGGACACCAACGACCACGTCATGGCCAACCTGCAGAAGGACGGCACCTACTCGGTGGTGCCGCGCATGGCGGGCGGCGAGGTGACCCCCGAGGGCCTCATCGCGATCGGCGCGGTCGCCAAGGACTACGGCCTCTACACGAAGATCACCGGCGGCCAGCGCATCGACATGTTCGGCGCCCGGCTCGAGCAGCTGCCCGAGATCTGGCAGCGCCTGGTCGACGCCGGCTTCGAGTCGGGGCACGCCTACGGCAAGTCGCTGCGCACCGTGAAGTCGTGCGTCGGCAGCACCTGGTGCCGCTACGGCGTGCTCGACTCGGTGGGCATGGCCGTGCGGCTCGAGCTGCGGTACCGCGGGCTGCGGGCGCCGCACAAGCTCAAGGTCGGCGTCTCCGGCTGCGCCCGCGAGTGCGCCGAGGCGCGCTCGAAGGACGTGGGCGTGATCGCCACCGAGACCGGCTGGAACATGTACGTCGGCGGCAACGGCGGCTTCACGCCCCGCCACGCGCAGCTGCTGGCCGAGGGGCTCGACGACGAGGCGCTGATCCGGGCCATCGACCGGTACTTCCTGTACTACATCCGCACCGCCGACCGGCTGCAGCGCACGGCGCCCTGGGTCGAGGAGCTCGAGGGCGGCCTCGACGGCCTGCGCGAGGTGATCTTCGACGATGCGCTCGGCATCTGCGCCGACCTCGACGCGGCCATGGACGCGCACGTGGCGAACTACGAGGACGAGTGGGCGGCGACGCTGGCCGACCCGGCCAAGCTGCGCCGCTTCCAGTCCTTCGTCAACGCGCCCAGCACCCCCGACCCCTCGCTCGGCTACGTGCCCGAGCGCGGCCAGGTGCGGCCCGCGAGCGGCGAGGAGCGCCGCAGCGGGGCCGTGCTCATCGCCAGCACCACCCTGGAGGTCCGCCGATGACGCTCGCGACGCCCACCGCATCCGCTGCGACGCAGCCCGCCTGGCTGCCGCTCTGCCGCCTCGACGACCTCGAGGTCGAGCGGGGGCGGGCGGCGCTCGTCGACGGCACCCAGCTCGCGCTCTTCCTGCTGCGCGACGGCGGCGTGCACGCGGTGTCGAACCTCGACCCCTACAGCGGCGCGAACGTGATCTCGCGGGGTATCGTCGGCTCGCGCGAGGACGCGCCGACGGTGGCCTCGCCCATGTACAAGCAGGTCTTCGACCTGCGCACCGGGCTCTGCCTCGAGAGCCACGGCAAGGAGCCGCTGCACCTGCGGGTCTGGAAGGTGGCGGCGCGCGACGGCGAGCTGCTCGTGAAGTGGGAGGCCTGAGATGACGACGATGCTGGGGATCACCCTCGCGGGGCGCGACGTGCTCCTGGTGGGCGGCGGCGCCGTCACCGCGCGTCGGCTGCGCCGGCTGCTCGACGATGGCGCGGTGCCGCGGATCGTCGCGCCCGAGCTGGCGCCGGCGACCCGCGAGCTCGTCGACGAGCACCGGATCGTCTGGCACGCCCGCCGCTTCCACCGCGCCGACCTCGCCGGGGCCTGGCTGGTGCACACCGCCACGGGCGATCCGCGCACCGATCTGCAGGTGGCCGCGCTCTGCGAGCGGCGGCAGCTGCTCTGCGTCAACGCCTCCGACGGCTCGCACGGGTCGGCCCGGCTCACCGCGCAGACCCGCTCCGGCGACGTCGTGGTCGGCGTGGTCTCCGACGCCGGCGTCGACCCGCGCCGCTCGATGCGGCTGCGCGATGCGATCGGCACGGCGCTGGCCGCCGGCTCGCTGCCGCTGCGACGGCGGCGAGCGGATGCGATGGGCCGCGTCGACCTCGTTGGCGGCGGCCCCGGCCCCGTCGACCTCATGACGGTGCGCGCCCGGCGCCTGCTCGCCGAGGCCGATGTCGTCGTGGCCGACCGGCTGGGCCCGGCGGAGGCGCTGCTGCCCGAGCTCGACCCCGAGGTGCTCGTGATCGACGTGGGCAAGCGCCCCGGCCACCACCCCGTGCCGCAGGAGGCGATCAACGCGCTGCTCGTCGAGCACGCGCTCGCCGGCCGGCGGGTCGTGCGGCTCAAGGGCGGCGACCCCTTCGTGTTCGGCCGCGGCGGCGAGGAGGTGACCGCCTGCATCGCGGCGGGAGTGCCCGTCGAGGTCGTGCCCGCGCCGTCGAGCGCCATCGCGGTGCCGCAGGCCGCGGGCATCCCGGTGACGCACCGGAAGGTCGCCTCCGGCATGCACCTCGTCAACGGGCAGGCCGAGCTCGCTCCGGCGACGCTCGCCGCGCTGGCCGACCCGAGCATCACCACCGTCGTGCTCATGGGCGTGGCGGCCTTGCCGCGCATCGTCGCGGCGGCGCTCGCGCACGGCGTGGCGCCGGAGCGGCCCGTCGCCATCGTCGAGAGTGGTCTCACGCCGCAGCAGCGCACCACCCGCACGACCGTGGGCGAGGCCGTGGCCGACGCCCGCGCCGTGGGCGTGCGGAACCCCGCGGTCATCGTCGTCGGCGATGTCGCGCAGGCCGGGTTCCTGCTCCCGCAACCCCTCCTGGCAGGTGAATCCACCCCATGACCACCCGAGCCCCGCTCTCGGCGGCGCTGCAGGGCTGCACCGTCGTGATCGCCGTCGATCGCCGAGCGGGCGAGCTCACCGCCGCCCTCGAGCGGCACGGCGCCCAGGTGCGTCAGGCCCCGGCGCTGACGATCGTGCCCCACATCGACGACGAGGCGCTGCTCGAACGCTCCCGCGAGCTCATCGCGGTGCCGCCCGACATCGTCGTGGCCACGACCGGCGTCGGCTTCCGCGGCTGGATGGAGGCCGCCATCGAGGCGGACCTCGCCGACGACCTCGAGCGCGCCTTCTCCGGCGCCCAGATCGTCGTGCGCGGGCCGAAGGCGCGGGGAGCCGTGCAGCAGGCCGGCCTCACCGCCGACTGGGTCGCCGAGTCGGAGACCTCGAGCGAGCTCGGCGAGTACCTCGTCGCCCAGGGCATCGACGGCAAGCGCATCGCCGTGCAGCACCACGGTTCCGGGGCCGACGGCCTCGACGAGCTCTTCGAGGCGCACGGCGCCGAGGTCGTCAGCATCCTCGTCTACCGCTGGGGACCGCCCGCCGATCCGGTCGCGGTGCACCGCTCCGTCGTGCAGACCGGCGCCGGCGAGGTCGACGCCGTGCTCTTCACCTCCGCGCCCGGCGCCGCGGAGTGGCTCGCTGAGGCGCAGCGCGCCGGCGCGGTCGAGGGCATCCGCCGTCGCGCGGCGAGCGGGCGCCTGCTCCTCGCCGCCGTCGGCCCCATCACCGCGGGCCCGCTCACCGAGGCCGGGCTCGCCGTGCACATCGCCGAGCGCGGACGCCTCGGCTCGCTCGTGCGCAGCGTCGTCGCCTACTTCGGCGGCGGCGGGGCACCGGCGGTCGCGACCGTCGCGGGACGCCTCGAGCTGCGCAGCGGCGGCGCGATCCTCGACGGCCGCTACACCCCGCTCTCGCGCGCCGGCGCCGAGCTGCTCGGCCTGCTGGTCGACGCCGCCGGCGCCGTGATCCCCCGCGAGCGGATGCAGGAGGCCCTGCCCCGCGCCGGCACCAGCGCGAACGCCGTCGAGATGGCGGTCGCCCGCGTGCGCGAGGCGCTGGGCGCCCCCGAGGTGATCAAGACCGTGGTCAAGCGCGGCTACCGGCTGAACCTGGAGGAGGACGCATGACCCTCGTCGCCTGCTCGCACGGCACCGCGTCGGAGGAGGGCCGCGCCGTCGTGCGCGAGCTCGTCGAGCGCATCGCAGCCCTCGTGCCCGGCACCGCCGTGGCGCAGGCCTTCGTCGACGTCGAGCAGCCCGAGGTCGCCGACGTCGTGGCCGAGTCGGTCGCCGACGGGCCCGTCGTGGTGGTGCCGCTGCTGCTCTCCACCGGCTTCCACACCGAGGTCGACATCGCCGGCTCCGTGCGGCCCCACGCGCTGGCGGCACGCGCTCCGGCGCTCGGGCCGCATCCGCTGCTCGTCGAGGTGCTGCGCGATCGCATCGTCGAGGCCCTCGGCGGCGAGCTGCGGCCCGGGGATCACGTCGTGCTCGCGGCGGCCGGCTCCAGCAACCCCAAGGCCGTGGTCGACGTCGAGGGTCTGCTCGCGCTGCTCGGCGCGGCGCTGCCCGCGCCGGTGAGCGCGGGCTACGCGGCCGGCGCCACCCCGACGATCGCGGAGGCCGTCGCGGCGGCCCGCACGGGCGGCGCGCAGCGCGTGATCGCCGCGAGCTACGTGCTCGCGCCCGGCTACTTCGCCGGGCTCGTGCACCGTGCCGGCGCCGACGTCGTCACTCCCCCGCTCGGAGCGGATGCGCGCATCGCCGAGATCGCGACGGAGCGCTACCGCGACGCCCTCGCGACGCTGCCCGTCTGAGCGCGGGGCCCCTCTGCGGAGTGCTGCGGCGCGCATCCGCGTCCCGTGCTCGGCGTTGCGCATCCGCGTCGCTCGCGGTGCTGCACGCATCCGCCCTCCGCTCTCCGCTCCCCGCAGCCTCCTCGTGCCGATCCTGCGTCCGCGCACGCGGAACGGCGCCCCGCCCCCTGCGGGGCGGGGGCCCGTGGTCGGGCGCGCGGGGCAGCCCGCGGCGCCCGCCGTGGAGCGGCGCGGCTTGACCGCGGCGATCTCGCGCTGCGGCGCCGTGCGCCCGTGCGTGAGGTAGAGGGTGAGCCCGACGAAGGTGAGCCCGCCGACGAGGTTGCCGATCACGGTCGGGATCTCGTTCCAGACCAGGTAGTCCATGACCGTGAACTCGGCGCCGAGCAGCAGGCCCGAGGGGAACAGGAACATGTTGACGATCGAGTGCTCGAAGCCCATGTAGAAGAAGAGCATGATCGGCAGCCACATGCCGATGACCTTGCCCGGCAGGCTGTCGCTCATGAGCGCGGCCACGACGCCGGTGGAGACCATCCAGTTGCAGAGCACCCCGCGCACGAACAGCGTGAGCATGCCCGCGGCGCCGTGATCGGCGTAGCCCACGGTGCGGCCGTGGCCGATCTCGCCGATCGCCTGACCGACCGCGTTCGGCTCGGTCGAGAAGCCGAAGGTGAAGACGATGGCCATGAGGATCGCCACGAGGAAGGCGCCCCCGAAGTTGCCGACGAAGACCAGCCCCCAGTTGCGCAGCACGCCACGCACCGTCGCGCCCGGCCGCTTGTCGAGCACGGCCAGCGGCGCGAGCGTGAAGACGCCCGTGAGCAGGTCGAAGCCCATGAGGTAGAGCAGCACGAAGCCGACGGGGAAGAGCAGGGCGCCGAGCAGCGGCTGCCCGGTGTTGACCGACACGGTGACGGCGAAGCATGCGGCGAGCGCCAGGATGGCGCCGCCCATGAAGGAGCGCACGAGCGTGTCCCTGGTGGACATGCGGATCTTGGCCTGACCCGCATCGACCATGCGGGTGACGAGCTCGGCCGGCTTGACGTAGGACACGGGACCTCCGAAGGAGCGGATGGACGGGGTTGCTGGAGCTTCCCCGTCAGCATCGCGGTACCGCGTTTCCGACGATGGCGGATGCTGTTGCCGGCTCGGAACATCCGCCTCACTCCGCGACGACGGCCGCGGTGAGGTCTCAGACGGTGACGGCGCCCGTCGTGACGCCCTCGGCCGCGACCTCGACGGTCGAGCGGCCCTCGACGCGCTGGCCCACGACCGCGCTCACGCCGTCCTGGCGCATGGAGACGCCGTAGAGCGCATCCGCGATCTCCATCGTGCGCTTCTGGTGGGTGATGACGATGAGCTGCGAGCTCGTGCGGAGGTCCTCGAAGATCGCGAGCAGGCGGCCCAGGTTGGCGTCGTCGAGCGCGGCCTCGACCTCGTCCATGATGTAGAACGGGCTGGGGCGGGCCTTGAAGATCGACACCATGAGCGCCACTGCCGCGAGCGAGCGCTCGCCGCCGGAGAGCAGCGAGAGCCGCTCGATCTTCTTGCCCGCGGGGCGCACCGAGACCTCGATGCCGGTGAGCAGCAGGTCGTCGGGGTTCGTCAGCTGCAGGCTGCCGGTGCCACCCGGGAAGAGGATGGGGAAGACGCGGTCGAAGGCGGCCTGCGTGTCGGCGAAGGCGCTCTCGAAGACGGTGCGCATCCGCTCGTCCAGCTCCTCGATGATCGTCATCAGGTCCTTGCGGGTGTTGACGAGGTCGGTGAGCTGCTCGGTGAGGAAGGTGTGGCGCTGCTCGAGGGCGGCGAACTCCTCGAGCGCGAGGGGGTTCACGCGGCCGAGGCGGGCGAGCTTGCGCTCCGCCTCGCGCAGGCGCGCGCGCTGCTGCTCGCGGACGAAGGGGACGCCGACGGAGCGGGTGGGCTCGGGCTGGATGGTCCACGGCTCCGGCTCGGTCTGCTCGCTCTGCTCGGTCTGCTGCTCGTCGTCCTGCGCGAGCGCCCGCTCGGCGCGCTGGCGGGCCTGCGCCTGCGCGGCCGCCTCGGCGCTCTCGCCGAGCTCCCGGTCGTCGGGCACGAGCTGCTCGGGCCCGTACTCGGCCACGAGCACCTGCTCGACCAGGCCCAGCTCGCTGCCGGCGCGCTCGAGCAGCGACGAGAGCTGCAGCCTGCGCTCGTAGATCTGCAGCTCCAGACCGTGCACGCTCTCCTGCACCGCGGCGAGGCGCTCGCGCAGCCCGGACTCCTCGCGGCGCAGCGCCTGCAGCTCCTGGTTGCGGGCCGAGCGCTCGGTCTCGCGGGCGGCCAGGGCGACGCGGGCCTCGGTGACGCTGCGGTCGACGGCCGCGAGCACGGCGGGCAGCGCCGCCACCACGCGCTCGGCGGCCTGCAGCTGCTGGCGGCGGATGACGGCGCGGCGGGCGGCCTCCTCGGCGGCGGCGCGCTCGGCGGCGCGCTGCTGGATCAGCTGCTCGACGCGCGCCTGCTGGGCGCGGGAGCGCTCGCGCGCGGTCTCGAGCTGCAGCCGCGCCTCCACCTCGCCCTCGCGGGCCTGCTCGAGCTCGGCGGAGAGGCCGTCGCGCTCGGAGACGTCGAGGATGGGGCGCGGCGCGGCGCGCAGCGTGTCGAGCTCGTGCTTCGCGCGCTCGTGGGCGGTCTCCGCCTCGGCGACCTGCTCGTCGGCCAGCGCCAGGGAGCGCCCCAGGCGGTCGGCTTCGGCTTGCGCGGCCTCGACCCGGGCGCGCCCGCGGCTGAGCTGCTGGCTGTGCGCCGCGAGCTGCGCGTCGAACTCGCGCAGCTCGACGTAGGCGCTCGACGAGCGCTCCTTCGCCGCGCGGGTGAGCGCACGCTGCTGCTCGAGCTCCTCCTCGGCGCGGAGCAGCTGCTGGAGCACGGCGTCGAGCCCGGCCGCCGCCGCGTCGCGCGCGGCGCCGCGCGCGCGGCGGGGGGGCGCGGCGCCCCCGCCGCCCCCCCGCCCCGACTCGGGGGGCCCCGCGCCGGCGCGGGTGATGATCGTCCAGCCCTCGCCGGCGGGCAGGTGCGGCCAGGCCGCACGAGCGGCGACGAGGTCGTCGGCGACCACGGTGCGGGCCAGGATGCCGAGCACGCCCTCCGGCGCGGTGACGACGTCGGATGCGGCGGTCGCCCCGGCCGGCAGCGCCGGCCCCGCGGGGCGGTCGCGCCCGGTCGCGGCGAGCACCAGCTCGAGCCGGCCCCAGTCCTGCTCCCCCGCCCGCTCGACGGCCGCGACGGCGGCCGTCTGGTCCTCGGCGAGCACCGCGTCGGCGAGCGTGCCGAGCGCGGCGGCGATCGCGGCCTCGAAGCCGGGCCGCACCTGCACGTGCTCGGCGACCAGCCCCCGGATGCCCGGCAGCCCGGCGGTGAGCAGGTCCTTCGACCCGTCCTTCGCGCCGAGCGCCAGGGAGAGGGCGCTGCGGCGGGACTCGAGGGCGTCGCGCTCGCGCTCCAGCTCGTGCAGCCGCTCGCGCAGCTCCGCCGTGCGCGACTCGGCCTCGGCGACCGCGGCCTGCGCGGCCTGGTACGCCTGGTCGAGGTCGCCGGCCTCCTCGGGAGCCGTCTGCACCTCGAGCTGCTCGAACTCGCGCTCGGCGGTCTCGCGGCGCAGCTGCGCGGCCTCGAGGGCGTTCCGCTGGCGCAGCACCTCGCCGCGCACGGCGGCGAGGCGGCTGGCCGCGGTATCGGCCCGGCCCGAGCGCTTCGAGAGCTCGAGGTCGTGCTGCGAGACGAGGGCGCTCTGGGCGCTGATCTGCTCGTCGAGGGCGTCGAGGGCGCTGCGCGCGCGCAGCGTGCCGGCCTGCGCGTCGCGGAGGCGGCGCTCGGCGTCGTCGATCGTCTCCTCGATGATCGCGATCTCGGCCCGCTCGGCGTCGATCGAGTCCTGCGTGACGGTGACGCCCGCATCCGGCGACTCCGCCTGCGAGCCCAGCAGCGCCAGGCGCTGGTTGGCGAGGGTGTGCAGGCCGCGCAGGCGCTCCTGGGCGCTCTCGAGCCCGAAGGCGACGCGCCGGGCCTCATCGACGTCGTCGCCGACCATGGCCTGCTCGAGCCGCTGCTCGCGCAGCTTGTGCTGGTCGAGCTGCTCCTGCAGCACGATGCGCTCGCTGCGGCGCTCGCGGTCGTCGCTGGTGAAGGCGTCGAGGGCGCGGCGCAGCTCGACGACCTCGTCGGCGAGCAGCCGGGCTCGGGCGTCGCGCACGATCGCGGCGATGGAGGCCGCCTCGCGGGCGATCTCGGCCTGCTGGCCGAGCGGCTTGAGCTGGCGGCGCAGCTCGCCGGCGAGATCGTTGAGGCGCGTGAAGTTGCTCTGCATCGCCTCGAGCTTGCGCACCGTCTTCTCCTTGCGGCGACGGTGCTTGAGGATTCCGGCGGCCTCCTCGATGAAGCCGCGGCGCTCCTCCGGGGTGGCCTGCAGCACGCCGTCGAGCTGGCCCTGGCCGACGATCACGTGCATCTCGCGGCCGAGGCCCGAGTCGCTCAGCAGCTCCTGCACGTCGAGCAGCCGGCAGGTCTCGCCGTTGATCGCGTACTCGCTGCCGCCGTTGCGGAACAGCGTGCGGCGGATCGTGACCTCGCTGTACTCGATGGGCAGCGCGCCGTCGGCGTTGTCGATCGTGAGGGTCACCTCGGCGCGGCCGAGCGGCCCGCGAGAGGAGGTGCCCGCGAAGATGACGTCCTCCATCTTGCCGCCGCGCAGCGTCTTGGCGCCCTGCTCGCCCATGACCCAGGCGAGGCCGTCGACGACGTTCGACTTGCCGGAGCCGTTCGGCCCCACGACGCAGGTGACGCCGGGCTCGAAGGCGAAGGTGGTGGGCTGCGCGAAGGACTTGAAGCCCTTGAGCGTCAAGCTCTTGAGATGCACCGCACCGCCTCCCTGTGAATCGCCCGAGGTATCCGCTTCACGCTACCGGAACGCCGCGGATCCGCCGGGGCGCCGCGCTCAGCGCAGCTTCTGGCAGCGGGGGCAGTAGTGCGAGCTGCGGTTCATGAACTGCTCGCGGACGATGACGCCGCCGCAGCGCGGGCAGGCCTCGCCGTGCTGCCCGTAGGCGTTGAGCGAGTGCGAGAAGTAGCCGCTCTGCCCGTTGACGTTGACGTACTGCGCATCGAAGCTCGTGCCGCCCTCGGCCAGGGCCTTGCGCAGCACCGAGCGGACCGCCTCGAGCAGCTCGCGGGCCTTGCGGGCGCTGACGGTCGAGGCGGGCTGCTCGGGGTGCAGGCGCGCGGCCCAGAGCGACTCGTCAGCGTAGATGTTGCCGATGCCGCTGAGGCGCTCCTGGTCGAGCAGCACCCGCTTGATCGCACTCGGGCCGCGGCGCAGCGCAGCGAGGGCGGCGGCCTCGTCGAGGCTCGGATCGAGTGGGTCGCGGGCGATGTGCGCGACGGCGGTGGGGATGCGGTCGTCGCCCGGCGCGGACGGCGCGGCACCCGCGAAGCCCGCGGGCAGTCCGTCGCGGGTGACGAGCAGGTCGTCGATGGCGAGCGAGCCGAAGATGCGCTGGTCGACGAAGTCGAGGCGCAGCGGCCCGTGCGCCGGGTGCTCGAGCAGCAGCTGCGCGCGGGTGAGCCGCTCGGCCGGTGCGTCCGGCGCGCGCAGCAGCATCTGACCGCTCATGCCGAGATGCGCGACGAGCGCCTCCTCGGGCGCGGGCTGCGCGTCCGCATCCGCTGCGGGGATCGCCGGAAGGGCGGGGACCGCGATCGGGAACCACAGGAACTTGCCGCGCCGGACCGCGCCGGTCAGGTGCCGGCCGCTGAGGCGGGCGACGAAGTCCTCGCTCGGACCGGGGTGCCGGCGCAGCGAGCGCGGCTCGAGCACGCGCACCTCGGCGATGCGGGCGCCGGTGACGGCGGGCTCGAGGCCCGCGCGCACGACCTCGACCTCGGGCAGCTCCGGCACGGCGGCGCTACTCGGCGGCGGGGCCGAGCAGCGCGCAGGCGTCGAGCGCCGCGGCGACCTCGGCCGCCTTCTTGCTGGTGCCCGAGCCGGTGGCGATCGCGTCGTCGCCGAGCAGCACGGTGGCGGTGAAGACGCGCGCGTGATCGGGGCCGGTGCCCTCGACGGCGTAGTGCGGGGCGGGGCGGCCGAGCTTGGCCGCGAGCTCCTGCAGGGCCGTCTTCGGGTCCATCGCCACGCCGAAGCGGTCCGCGTCGGCCATGAGCGGCCGCACGAGGCGCAGCACGAGCTCGGTGGCGGCGTCGCCGCCGAGGTTCAGGTAGGTCGCCCCGATGATCGCCTCGACGGTGTCGGCGAGCAGCGAGGACTTGTCGCGGCCGCCGGTGAGCTCCTCACCGCGACCGAGCCGCAGGTGCTCGCCGAGGCCGATGCCGCGGGCGACCTCGGCCAGGGCCACCGAGCTCACGAGGCTCGCACGGCGCTTGGCCAGCTCGCCCTCGTCGAGGTCGGGGTGGTCGCCGTAGAGGCGCTCGGTGACGGCGAGGCCGAGCACCGAGTCGCCGAGGAACTCGAGCCGCTCGTTGTCGGGGATGCCGCCGTGCTCGTAGGCGAAGGAGCGGTGCGTGAGCGCCTGCTCCAGCAGCGCGGGCTCGAGATCGATGCCGAGCGCGCGCAGCAGAGCGGCCCGGGCGGTGGGTTCACCGCTCACGGGCCGCTCGCTTCCTCGCGTGGAGGGAGCCAAATCAGATGTCGGCGACCTTGCGGCCCTTGTACTCCAGGTACAGGGGGGTGCCGGCGGCGTCCTCGACGACCTTCGCGCGGTGCGGCAGGCTGTAGACGACCTTGCCGTTCTCGATGGTCTTGACGAGCTTGGGCGCGACGGCCTTCCACTGCGAGCGGCGGGCGTGGGTGTTGGCGCGCGACATCTTCCGCTTCGGAACAGCCATGGTTCTCTCTTCTCTCTACGTCGTACGAGACGACCTCTGAACTCCGGTCCGACCGCGCGCAGGAAGTCTGGGACTGTCGCTGCGGTGGGGTTCGGCCGAAGAAGCCTGTGATGCCCGCCGGCCGAGATTCGGCGATCCACGTGGAGGTAGACGCCGGCGACCGACGGACCTTGCAAGGATAGTCGAAAAGCGGCGCGGCGTCGACTCCGCGTCGTCAGCGCGTCGCGGCGCCGCCCTCGGAGGGCTCGTCGGACTCCGCCTGGAAGCCGGCGAGGGCGCCCCAGCGCGGGTCGAGGGCCTCGCGGGGGGTCAGCTCCGGGTGGTCCTCGAGGCGGGCGCCGGTCTCGGGGTCGAGGCCGGGGCAGTCGAAGCGGCAGACCGGCTGGAACGGCAGCGCGAGCACGATCGCGTCGCGCACGAGCTCCTCGAGGTCGATCTGCTCCTCGTGGATGTGGAAGTCGAACTCCTCCTCGCTCGGGTACGCGAAGAGGTCGGTCACGTCGACGTCGATGGTCTTCTTGACGGGGCCGAGGCAGCGGCCGCACTCGCCCACGGCGGTCGCGCGGGCCCGTGCGGCGACGAGCACGCCCTCGTGGATGCTGTCGAGGCGGCCCTCGATCTCGACGGTCGAGCCCTCCTCGACGGCGATGAGCGCCTCACCGAGGCGCGCGGGCGCCGGGAACGCGAGCTCGAGCTCCCGGCTCTCACCGGGACGGCGGATGAGGTCGTGGACGCGGACGAGGTAGGGGGAGGCGCTGCTGGACACGCAGCGATCCTACGCGGCGACGGCCGCGCTGCGACCGCTGCTCGCCCTCGGCGAACCGCGGCCGCTCAACCCGCGACCGCGGCGAGCGCCGCGTCGATGATCGCCAGCCCCTCGGAGACCTCCGCCTCGGTGATCACGCACGGCGGCACGACGTGCAGCCGGTTGTCGGCGGTCAGCGGCAGCAGGCCCCGGTCGAGCAGCTCGCCCTTGAGCCGCGCCACGGCCGGCGCGCCGAGCGGCTCCCGGGTGGCGGGGTCGGCCACGAGGTCGAGGGCCCAGAAGACGCCCCGCCCGCGCACCTCCCCCACCGCGGCGTGCCGGGCGGCGAGGGCGGCGAGACCCGGGCCGAGCGCCTCGCGGCCGATGGCGGCCGCGTGCTCGACGACGCCCTCATCCGCCATCGCGTCGATCGAGGCCACGATCGATCCCATCGCGAGCGGATGCCCCGAGTAGGTGAGACCGCCCGGGAAGACCCGCTCGTCGAAGGCGGCGAGCACCCCGGGCGAGACGAGCACGCCGCCCACCGGCACGTAGCCGGAGTTGACGCCCTTGGCGAAGGTGACGAGGTCGGGCACGACGCCCTCGGCGTGGAAGGCGAACCACTCCCCCGTGCGGCCGAAACCGGCCATGACCTCGTCGAGGATCAGCAGGATGCCGTGGCGGTCGCAGAGCGCGCGCACACCGGCCAGGTAGCCGGGCGGCGGCACGAGCACGCCGGCCGTGCCCGGCACGGTCTCGAGCAGGATCGCGGCGATCGTGCCCGGCCCCTCCGAGACGATCACCCGCTCGAGGTGGTGCAGGGCGCGCTCGCCCTCCTCCGCGACGCTCGACGACCAGAACTCGCTGCGGTAGGCGAAGGGGCCGAAGAAGTGCGCGTGGCCGGTCGCGTACTCGTTCGGCATCCGGCGCCAGTCGCCGGTCGCGACGATGGCCGCGCCGGTGTTGCCGTGGTACGAGCGGTAGGTCGAGAGCACCTTGTGCCGGCCGGTGCGCAGGCGGGCCATGCGGATCGCGTTCTCGTTCGCATCCGCTCCCCCGTTCGTGAAGAAGACCTTCGCGAAGCCGTCGCCGGCGCGCTCGAGCACCCGGGCCGCGGCCTCCCCGCGCACGCGCACGGCGTGCTGCGGCGCCATCGTCGCCATCGCCCGCGCCTGCTCGACGATGCCGGCGACGACCCGCGGGTGCTGATGGCCGATGTTGACGTTGACGAGCTGGCTGGAGAAGTCGAGGTAGCGCCGGCCCGCCTCGTCCCAGACCGTGCTGCCCTCGGCGCGGTCGATCACGAGCGGATCGAGGGCGCCCTGGGCCGACCAGGAGTGGAAGACGTGCGCGCGGTCGAGGTCGCGGGTGCTGGGCATGACGGGCTCCTGTTCGCGAGCGGAGGGAGGGGGTTGCGCCCGGGGGGGGGGGCGGCCCCCCCCCCCCCCCCGGCCGCCGGGCCCCCCCCGGGGGGGGGGCCGCC
>JASCOA010000038.1 GCA_029959365.1 Microbacteriaceae bacterium PS02343
GAACTCGCGTGACGTTCTGTGACGCCCCGTGTTGCACCGCGTCCGACCGGACGCGGTCAGCGCGCCGCGGCCTCCAGCGCCAGCGCGCGCCGCTCGCGCAGGTAGCCCTCGAAGGGGGGCGGGGGGGGGCCGGCGCCCGCCCCCCCCCCCCGCCGCCCCGGGGCGCGCGGGGGCGGCTGGACCCCCCCCCGGGCGGCGGGGGGCGCGGCGCCCCCGGCCCAGCGGACGAGCAGCCGGTGGCCGCGGAGCAGCACGGGCCCGAGCGCCGGCCCTTCGAGCTGCTCGACGCCCTCCGGTCCGAGCCCGCCATCGAGCGGCACCGCGACCCAGCCGAGCGCCACGGTCGCGCCCTCGGGCGCTCCCCCGCGCAGCGCGGCGGCGCGCAGCTCGCCGCGCTCGCGCGCCGAGGCGGCGGTGTAGCCGCGCGGACCGTCGTCGATCGCCCGCGTCGTCGATCCTCCGGCGGCCAGCCAACCGGCCACCCCGCCGGGGTCGCTCGGCAGCAGCAGCACGCCGAGCCGCCAGGCGGTGCCCACCGGGGTCAATCGCTGCTCGCTGCCGAGCATGCCGAGCATCCGCTTGCGACGCGCCCATCGAGCGAGCACCTCGGTGCCGGCGCCGGCCGCGAGCAGCTGCGCGCGAGCCTCCGCGACCGCGACGGCGGCGCCCTCGAGCGCCGCGGAGCCGGTCATGGGTGCTCGAT
The DNA here is from genome assembly GCA_029959365.1 of Microbacteriaceae bacterium PS02343. Lineage (GTDB taxonomy): Bacteria > Actinomycetota > Actinomycetes > Actinomycetales > Microbacteriaceae > Arenivirga. The sequence goes on from JASCOA010000038.1 coordinate 704, forward strand.
CAGAGCTCGTCGTCGACCGTCGGCTGGAACAGCGGCGGGAAGACGCCGAGGCGCGGCATGCGCACGCCGGCCAGGCCGACGAGGCGCTTGACCTCGGCACGGATCGGCTCATTGGCGGTGGCCAGCATCGCGAGGTCGCCCACGGAGTAGGAGTCGGCGACGTAGGCCTCGGCCAGGCGCAGCTCCGGGTCGCGCAGGTGCGAGCGGCGCAGCAGGGGCCCCGCCGCGTCGCCGCCGACCGCGAAGCTCGTGCCGGGCTCGCCGCCGGGACCGTCGGTGACGACGATCTGCGGACCGGCCGCGGCGGTGGTGCCGATGAAGACGATGAAGTCGGCGGTCGCGGCCTTGCGCGCGGCGCGGGAGTAGCGCTCGCCGGCCTCCAGCGCGCGCAACGCGTTCCACCACGCGGCGTCGGGTGAGATCGAGAAGGGCACGAAGCCGCTCAGCGGGGCGCCGGGGACGAGCTCGCGCTCGACGACCGCGGCGCGCTCCTCCGGAGCGAGCAGATCGACGTCGGGGATCGCGCCGGCGCGCAGGGCGCCGTCGGCGAGGATGCCCGCGAGGTTGTCGATGTGGGTGACGTGGTAGATGCGGCGCTGCGCGAAGGGCGTGCTCGCCCGCGACTCGGCGACCGGTGCGGCCGCTGCGGCCTGGGGCGAGCGCAGCGAGGTCGGCGCCACCCGCTCACGGGCTTTCGAGACGGCGGGCCTGCGCGGGGTCGGGGCGGTGCGCACGGGCTCCGCGGTCCGGCGCGGCGAGCAGATGTCGCAGAGCTCCTCGTCGAATCCGTGGCGGCATTCGGTCACGTTATGGGGGTCCTTCCGACGCGGGGCGCTCGTCTAGCCTCCAGGGTACCGGGCGCAGCGCCATCCGTCCGCCGATCGGGCGCATCCGCCGCCTTCCGAGCGGACTACGCTCGATCGCCATGGACTCCGAGGCGGCCGAGCGGATGCGCGTGCGCGGTGCCGTCGTCGACGACGCGACCCGCTGCGCCCACTACGCGAGCCAGCTCGACGTCGTCGCGATGCGCCTGGCCTGCTGCGACGGCTGGTGGCCCTGCCACGCCTGCCACGACGAGGAGGCCGGGCACCCGATGCTGCCGTGGCCGCGCTCGCGGCGCGACGAGCCGGCGGTGCTCTGCGGCGTCTGCCGCACCGCGATGCTCGTCGAGGACTACCTCGCAGTCGAGGCCTGCCCCGCGTGCGCGGCGCCGTTCAACCCCGGGTGCTCGCTGCACCACCATCGGTACTTCGAGCCGTAGCCGCTCAGCCGGCTCGCCGGCCGAGCACCAGGGCGAAGTGCGCACCGGCGACGAGGAACACCGCGCCGAGCAGCAGCGCGGCGGCGGCGAAGCCCGCGCCCTCGGCGACGCCCAGGACGACGATCGGGCCGGCTGCGGCCCCCGCGTCGCCGGCGGTACGGGTCAGCCCGACCACCGCCCCGGTGCGCCGAGCTCCGAAACGCTCGGCGGTGACCACGCCGGGCACGACGCCGAGCGCGCTCGTCGCCGCCGTGTAGAGCACCACGAGCACGATGAACGACCAGGGCCTGTCGGCGCCGCCCAGCGCGGCGAGGGCGAGTGCGCCGAGCACCGCCGCCGGCCAGACGAGCCGGCGCCGGGCACCGCGGTCGACCCAGCGCCCCACGACGGGGATCACGCCGAGGCTCGCGACGGTGCCCGCTGCCAGAGCGAGCCCCAGTCCGACCGGATCCAGGCCGGCCTGCTCGTAGGCGAGCACGGGCATGAGCCCCTGCTCGCCGGCGAAGCGCGCGAAGAAGGTGGCGAACGACACCAGCACGAGCCCGATGAGCACCGGCAGCGCCGCGCCGGCCCACGCGGGCCCGGATGCACCGTCGTCCTGCGGCGCAGGGGCCCGCCAGTAACCGGCGGCCGGACGCCAGCGGTCCCATGCCAGGGCGAGCAGCGCCGGGACCGCCGCGCACACGAAGACCGCCCGTTCCCCCGCCGCCGCGAGCACCACCCCGCCGAGCACGGAGCCCGCGGCGGCGCCGGTCAGCTGCACGACCGTAGCGATCGCGACCACCCTCCCGCGGCGCTGCGGAGGCGCCCCGCGCAGCAGCACCGCGAAGCCGACCGTGACGACCGCACCGCCGAGCGCCCCGGCGATCAGCCTCAGCACGAGCAGGGCGATGGTGCCGTCCGCCCAGCCCGTCCCGGCCGTGACCAGGGCCAGGGCCAGCAGCGCTCCGCTCAGGTAGGGCCTCGCCGGCAGGCGGGCCAGCGCCGCGCCGGCGGGGATGTTCGCGAGGATGCGGCCGACGGCGAACGCCGCGATGAGCACGCCGAGCGCGCCGACGCCGAGGCCCTGGCGCTCCGCGACCCCGGGGAGCACCGGCACGACGGCGCCCCAGGTCATCTGCGCGGTGGCGATGAGAGCGCACAGCAGCAGCGTCTGCTCGCCCGGCCCCGCGGCGCGGCGCGGCGCGGCGCTCACCCCCGCAGGTTCTCGCGCAGCGTCGCGCCCGGGTAGCGCGGAGCGAGCGCGCCTCGGCGCCGCAGCTCGGGCACGAGCAGCTCGGCGATGTCGACGAGACCGGACGGCGTCGCGCCCGGGCTCGAGAACATGTACCCGCCGCGGGCGCCCGTCGCCGCGAAGTTCTCCTGCAGCTGGTCGGCCAGCTCGGCGGCTGATCCCACGAGGGTGTGGTCCAGGCCCGTCGCGTGACGCCAGCCGTGCTCGAAGAACTCGGCGCGGGAGAGCCGGTGGTCCGCGCCGAGCTCCGCGAGCAGCGCGCCGACGAAGCCGCCCTGCGAGGCCTGCCGAGCCGCGATGGACTCCGCGAGCTCACCGAGCACGAAGGAGTGCGGCACGGTCGAGAAGTCGTAGCCGGAGTTGTGCGACAGGTAGGCGCCCACCGCCTCCTCGCTCCAGAAGTCGAGCACCGCGTCTCGGCGCGTGCGCGCCTCCTCGGCGGTGCGCCCCACGATCACCTGGGTCGCCCACAGGATGCCCACGCCAGACGGCTCGCGTCCGGCGTCGATCAGCGCCGCGTCGAGTGCCGCGCGGTGGCGCTGCTGCCCGGCCACCGAGCCGCCGAAGCCGAAGACGAGATCGGCGAAGGCGGCCGAGGTCGCGATGCCCTGCGGCGAGTTGCCCGCCTGGATGAGCACCGGGTGCCGCTGGGGGCTCGGCACCGAGGAGAGCGGGCCCTTCACCGCGAAGTGCTCGCCGCGGTGCTCGATCGCGTGCACCTTGGCGGGGTCGGCGAAGCGACCCGTCGCGCGATCGCGCACGATGGCGTCCGGCTCCACCGAATCCCAGAGGGCCTGGCAGACGCCGACGAACTCGCGCATCCGGGCGTAGCGGTCGCCGTGCCCCATGAGCTCGTCGAAGCCGTAGTTCGCCGCGTCGGCGCTGCGCGTCGACGCCACCACGTTGAAGGCGATGCGACCGCCGGTGACGTGGTCGAGCGAGTTGAGCAGCCGCGCGACGTAGAACGGGTGCATGAAGGTCGACGAGTAGGTGAGCCCGAATCCGATGTCGTTCGTGACCGCTGCCATCGCCGCGATGTACGGGCTCATGTCCTGCCTCGGCCACTGCACGCCCCACTCGACGGCCGCGTCGATCGAGCCGCGCCAGGTGTCGGGGATGCCGCTGCCGTCGCCGAAGAAGAGCATGTCGAGCCCGGCGCGCTCGGCGATCTGGGCGATCTCCTGGAACATGCGCACGTCCGGGAAGTCCCGGCCGACCCAGGACCCCTCGCGAGCCCAACGGCCCTCGGTGTGGGTGAAGGAGAGGTCGAAGGCGAGGTGCATGCCGCTCATGCGGTCGCTCCGTTCCCGCGCCAGAGCGCGATGATCTCATCGCCCGATCGCAGATCGGCGACGTTGAGGGCCAGCAGCTCGAGCGCACTGCGGTGCAGCTCGGCGGAGTAGGCGGCGGTGGCGTCGGTCGCGACGACGACCGGCCAGTCGAGCTGGAGCGCGTCGGTGGCCGTGGCGTGGATGCAGCACTCCGTGGTGAGGCCGATCACGGTGAGCCAGCGCACGCCGTCGGCGCGCAGGCGCTCCGCGAGACCGGTGCCCAGGAAGCCGCTGTAGCCGCGTTTGCGCGTCCTGGGCTCACCCGAGTCCGGCCGCAGGCGGTACCACTCGGCGCCCGGGGTGCCGACCACGCAGGGCTCCTCGGCGCTCAGCGGCGCGTCCTGGTCTCCCCCGCGCAGCCACTGGCTGGCTCGCCAGGGCCGATCGGCGGGGGTGGCGAGCTCGATCCAGTAGACGGGCACGCCCACCGCGCGGGCAGCGTCGACGAGCACCGCGCAGCGGTCGACGGCCGCGGCGACCCCGGCGAGCACCTCGTCGCCGAGGCCCATGGCCGCGAGCGCTGCGGGATCGCCGAAGTCGTGCTGCACGTCGACGACCAGCAGAGCCGGTGCGCCGAGCTCGAGCACTGCCGCCGCCCGCGCCTCCGCGAGCGCGCTCACGCGTCGGCCTCGGCCGCGCGCAGCAGCGGCAGCACCCGCTCGCCGAACACGGGGAGGTCGGCGAGGTAGTCGGGGAAGATCAGCATGAGCCCGTCGAGCCCCGCCGTGTCGACCACCGAGCGGATGTGCGCCGCGACCGTCTCCGGGGAGCCGGTCACGTAGGCGGTCTGGAACGCCTGCTCGCCGCTGGCCCCCTCCGCCCACGCCAGGGCCCGATCGGCGGGGATGCCCCAGGACCTGCGCATGTTGGCGAGCGCCTCGCGGTCGAGGCCGCGTCCGTACTCGACCGCTCTCGCCTCGGCGGCGGCGTCGGTCTCGTCGACCACGACCGTCAGCATGGAGTAGGCCTTGATCGAGCGGCCCTCGGCGATCGCCCGCTCGTGCACGTCGGCGGCGAGCACGCGCATGTCGTCGAGCGAATCGGCGCCCAGGAAGGCGCCGTCGGCGTACCGGGCCTGGAAGGCTCGCCCCTCCTCGGAGGTGCCCGCGCTGATGATCGTGGGGCGCGTGCTCGGATGCGGCTTCGAGACGCAGTCGTTCAGGGTGAAGAACTCCCCCGCGTGCGTCACCGAGTCCTCCGACCAGAGCCGCAGCACGAGCTCGGTCCACTCGGTGGTCATGCGGTAGCGCTCGGCCTTGGTGACGCTCGGGTCCCAGAGGCCCATCTGCTCGAACTCGTCGGCGTAGGCGCCGTTGACGATGTTCATGCCGGCGCGGCCGCCGGCGATCTGCTGCAGGGTCGTGAAGACCTTGGCCGCGAACGCCGGGTTCTGCATGTTGGCGTGCACGGTGGCCCAGATGCGCACCCGGCTGGTCGCCTCCGCGATGCCGGCCATCATCGTCATCGACTCGATGGTCTCGCCCCAGTGATCGGTGGCGCCGCCGAAGCCGCGCCACTTGGCCATGGCCATCACGAAGTCGAGCCCCGCCTCCTCGGCGAGGACCGCGACCTCGCGGTTGTAGTCGTAGTCGGCGGGCGGGTAGGGGGCCGTCGATGAGATCATCCACCCGCCTGCGGCGTTGGGCAGGAAGACCCCGTACTCGGTGCTCTGGTTCATCGGTGCTGTTCCTCGCGGATCGTGGTTGCTGCGGGGCCGCCTGGCGGGCGGCGGATGCGGGGGCCCCGCCGGGGGGGGGGGCCCCCCCGACGTGCTCAGGGGGCGGGCCAGACGAGCTCGCCGTCGGCGGTGATCGCCTCGACGACGGCGGGGTCGAAGAGCCCGGAGGCCTCGTCGTCGGCCAGCGGTGCCTCGAGGAGTCCGTACTCGGCGAGCATCGCGTTGATCGCTGCGACGTTCTCGAGGTCGACGGTGCCGAGCGGACGGTCCGCCGCGGTCTCCGCGATCACCTCGGTCTCGGTGCTCCAGATGCGCTGATTGTGCTCGGGGTCGTAGCCCTCGCCGCTCAGCTCGGCGGCGAAGCCGACGCACTCCTCCGCCTGGTCCAGGCAGTAGTCGTAGGCGTGGAAGGCGGCGCGCAGGAAGTCCTCGACCACCGTCGGGTGCTCGTCGGCGAACTCCGGGTTGACCGCCATCGCACCGAGCGACGACGGCACCTCGTACTCGTAGGGCCGCCAGACGGCGACCTCCTCGCCCATCGCCTCGAGCAGGTTCGGCTCGTTGGACACGAAGCCGGTGAGCGAGTCGACCTGGCCACGCGGCAGCACGCTCGGGTCGTAGCCGACCGTGACCTGCTGGATCGAGTCGACGTCGACTCCGGCCTCGTCGAGCATGGCCTCGACCGTGGTGGGCAGTGCGCCCTTCTGACCGAGGATGGTGCCGTCGAGCTCGGTGAGGTCGCTGATCGCGGTCGGGGTCATGAGCACCTCGAGGCCGGCGTTCGAGTAGCTGGAGATGCCGCGGAGCTCGAGGCCGTTGTCGTACGAGACCAGCAGGTCCTGCTGGCTGACCGAGGTGAACTGCACGGTGCCCGCGGCAACGAGCTGGGCGTTGGTGCCGGTGTCACCGGTGCCGGCCTGGATCTCGACGTCGAGGCAGAGGTCGTCGAAGTAGCCGAGCTCATCGGCGGCGAGCACCTCGAGGATCGAGGCGGAGGCCTGGTACTGGTAGCCGGTGAGGAAGCTGATCGTGCCGGCCTCCTCGTTGAGCGCGCAGCGCTCGGCCGAGATCGCGTCGCCGCGATCGGCCTCCGCCTCGTCGGCGGCGCAGGCGGTGAGGACGAGCAGGCTCGCGGCGGCCGTCACGGCGGCGGCGGTCCTGAGGGTGCGGTGCAGGGGCATTGCGTCTCCTGGGGTGTCGGGATGCGGGCAGGGTGGTGCATCCGTCCGCCGGCGGCGGTCGGGGTGGGGCGGTCCTTCGGGGCGCTCGGGCTCAGGCGTTGCCGCGGGCCGCGCTCTCGTGCCAGTGCAGGGCGCGGCGCTCGAGGCCGGTCACGACGGCGAGCAGCAGCGATCCCATGAGGGCGAGCACCAGGATGGAGGCGTAGACCACCGCCAGCCGGTTGTTGCTGCTGGCGAGGCTGATCACCGTGCCCAGGCCCTCGGCGGCGCCGGGCGCCGACATCTCGGCGACGACCGCGCCGACGATCGAGAGGGGGAAGACGATCTTGAGCCCGGCGAACAGGTACGGCAGCGCGTAGGGCACGCGCACATGCCAGAGCATCTCGAGGCGGGATGCCCGGATCACGGTGTAGAACTGCAGCACCGCCGCCGGCACCGAGCGGAGCCCGCTGGCCACGTTGATGAGCACGGGGAAGAACACGATGAGCGCCGTCACGATGAGCTTGGGCTCGGGCCCGAAGCCGAAGGCGACGACCAGGGCGGGGGCGATGGCCACGAGCGGGGTCACGTTGAGCACGACGGCCACGGGCATGATCGCCCGGCGCAGCAGGCGCACCTCGCTGATCGCGACCGCCAGCAGCAGTGCCACGGCCACGCCGATGAGCAGTCCCAGCAGCGCCTCCTGCAGCGTGATCCAGGCGTTCTCGACGTAGTACATCGGGTCGTTCGCCAGCGTCTCGCCGATCGACGCGAGCGGCGGCAGCAGGAACGGCATGTCGACCGAGGTGCGCTCCCACAGCACGAGCAGCACCGCGAGCAGCACGGTGAAGGGCAGCCAGATGCGCGGATGCGCTGCGGCGGCGAGCCTGCCGCGACGGCGGGAGGGCGCGCTGCTGCGCTGCGGCGTCGTCGACGCGACCGCGTCGCGGGCTCGGATGGCGGTCATGCGCGGTCCTCTCCGGTGGCGGGCGTGCGCCACGCCGCTTGCAGGCGGTCCCTGATCAGATCCTCGTAGCCGTGGAAGGCGGCCGTCTTGATCTGGCTCCCCGAACGCGGCCGAGGGAGGTCGATGTCGATGACATCGACGATGCGTCCGGGGCGCGGCGCCATGACCACCACCGTGTCCGACAGCCGCACCGCCTCGGTGACGGAGTGCGTGACGAAGACGACCGTGGTCTTGACCTCGTCCCAGAGGTCGAGCAGCTGCTCCTGCAGCGACTCGCGGGTGAACTCGTCGAGCGCCGAGAAGGGCTCGTCCATGAGGAGGACGTCGGGCTGCAGTCCGAAGGCGCGCACGATCGCGGCGCGCTGCTGCATGCCGCCGCTCAGCTGCGGCGGCAGCTTGTGCCGTGCGTCGCCGAGGCCCACGGCCTCGAGCAGCGCGCCCATGTCGGGAGCGGGCGGGTCGATGCGTCGTCCGAGCACCGACTCCGCGATCGCGGCCCGACGTCTGGCGGCGCCGCGGTTGATCCGCAGCGGCAGGCCCACGTTCCTCTCCACGCTGAGCCAGGGCAGCAGGGCGGGCTGCTGCGGCACGAGGCCGACCATCTTCGCGGCGCAGGCGTCCTGCGCGGTGACACCGAAGACGCCGACCGCGCCGTCGTCCGCGTCCTCGAGGCCCGCGATGAGCCGCAGCAGCGTCGACTTGCCGCATCCGCTCGGGCCGATGATGCTCACGAAGCGACCCGGCTCGATGTCGAGGCTCACGCGGTCGAGCGCGATGAGCGACCGTTCGCCCTCGCCGTAGACCTTGACCGCGTCGACGAGGCGGATGGCGGGAACCGGGTCCGCCGTCGTGCTGACCGTGGGCATCTCACACCAGCTTTCTGAACGCGCGGTTGTGGTACACGAGCGGCTCGTGGCCGGCGTACACGACCTCGTCGACCGCGATGATGATCATGAGGTGGTCGCCGACGCTCCAGCGCTCGTGCACCCTGCCGACGATGCTGGCCATCGCGCCGACGACGACGGGCACGCCCGGATGCTCCGGGTCCTGCACGAGGGCGCCGAACTTGTCGGCGCCACGGGTCGCGAAGCGCAGCGCGAGCTCCTCCTGACCGTCGGCGAGGATGTTGACCGCGATGCGATCGGTCTCGGCGAAGACCCCGTAGCATTCGGCGGTCTCCGCGAGGAACACGGTGACGAGCGCGGGGTCGGCCGAGACGGCGGCGAAGCTGTTGGCGGTGAAGCCGTGATCGGTCTCGCCGTGCCGTGTGGTGACGAGGGTGACCGAGGTGGCCATGTGGCCGAGCGCTCGACGCAGGGGGTTCGGCGCCGACTCCGTGCCGGGGCGGGCGACGGCCGTCTCGGCGCTCATGCGAGCGCTCCGGTGCGCAGGGCGCCGAGCAGATGGCGGCGCTCGCCCACCCAGGCGTCGACGAGCGCGGCGCGCTCCGAGGCCTCACCGGCCAGGGCTTCGGCGACGGCGAGCACGCCGAGCGGCGTCTGCGCGCCGATCTCGTGCAGCAGCGGTCGCAGGTGGAACTCCCCGGCGATCGCAAGGTGGGCGGGCGAGGCGGCGACCACGACCGGCACGGCCGCGACGCCCTGGAGCGAGGTGGGGCCGAACCCGTCGAGGAAGGCCTTGAGCAGCCCGGTGTAGGAGCCCTTGTAGACGGGCGTCGCGACGATGAGGAGCGCGGCGGATGCGACGACCTCGCGCAGCTCGGCGACCGACGGGTCGCCGTGCTGCAGCACGCGGGAGCCCGCGTCGGCGAGCTCGACGGTGCGCACCGGCGCCGGGGTGATGTCGGCCACCGCTCGGGCCAGGTGCTCGGCGACGAGGGTGGTGCGGGACGCGGCTCTCGGGTTGCCCGAGAGTACGACGATCGAGGGCATGGGGTCTCCAGGACTCGTGATGACGATGAGTGTCGTGGAGAGCGTGCCGAGCGAGTCGCGATGCGATGTGGCCGGCGGAGGTCCAGTGCTCCGAGCGTAGGAGCGACGCGTTTCCCTCCCGGGACGCCGGTGTTTCGGCCGTGTAACGCTTCAGGCCGGATCGCGGGGCTCGTCGCCGCGCGATCCGAGACGGGTGAGCGCGCCGTCGTGCAGCTGCAGCACGTCGACCTCCAGGTCGCGCGCGGCCGTCGCCACCCATCCGCTCGGCGCGAAGACCGCGCCGACCTCGGGGCTGACGCAGAGCACCGCCCGGGCCGCGGGGAAGAGCGAGCGGCGCAACCAGACGAGTTTGAAGAGGTCGGCGCTCACCTTGTTGCGGTAGGCCGATTTCAGCGCGCCGGAGTTCATCACGAACTGCGCGATGACGCGGTCCTCGGGATCGATGCCCTCGACCTCGACGCGCACGCCCTCCCCGGTCACGACCCTGCGCGACGACAGCTCGACGCCGAGCAGCTCGCCGAGCGAGCGCTGGGCCGCCAGCTCGGGCGAGCCGTCGGCGAAACGGGTCCAGGCAGCGGTCGCGCTGTCGGCTTCGAGGGGCATGCGCACACGGTACGGCCTCCGTGTTACGCCGTCGTTTCGCCGTGGCGCGCGGCCCGATCCCTAGGCGTCGGCGGCGGCCAGCTGACCGCAGGCCCCGTCGATCTCCTTGCCGCGGGTGTCGCGCAGGGTGGTGGGGATGCCGGCGGCGTTGAGCCGGCGCACGAACTCGTCCTGCACCTCGGGCTCGCTCGCGGTCCAGATGGAACCGGGCGTCGGGTTGAGCGGGATCGGGTTGACGTGCACCCAGCCCTTGCCGCGCTGCAGCAGCTTCTCGGCGAGCAGGTCGGCGCGCCAGCCGTGGTCGTTCATGTCCTTGATGAGGGCGTACTCGATCGAGACCCGCCGGCCGGTCTTCTCGAAGTACTCGCGCGCCGCGTCGAGGGCCTCGTCGACCTTCCAGCGCGAGTTGATCGGGATCAGCTCGTCGCGCAGCGTGTCGTCCGGCGCGTGCAGCGAGAGCGCGAAGGTGACGGGCACGTTCTCGGCGGCGAGCTTCTTGATGGCGGGCACCAGGCCGACCGTCGAGACGGTGATGCCTCGGGCGCTCATGCCGAGGCCATCGGGCTGCGGGGCGACCATCGAGCGCACCGCGTCCATGACGCGCTTGTAGTTGGCGAGCGGCTCGCCCATGCCCATGAAGACGATGTTGCTGACCCGGTCGGGCGTGTTGTCGCCCTTCTTGCGGCCGCCGAGCTCGCCCGCGGCGAGGGCGGCGTTGGCGCGCACGATCTGATCGACGATCTCGGCCGTGGACATGTTGCGGGTCAGGCCCGCCTGGCCGGTGGCGCAGAAGGGGCAGTTCATGCCGCAGCCGGCCTGCGAGGAGATGCAGAGCGTGATGCGGCCCGTGTAGCGCATGAGCACGCTCTCGACGAGGGCGCCGTCGTGCAGCTTCCAGAGGAACTTGATCGTGTCGCCCTTGTCGGTCTCGAGGCGGCGCACCTCGTTGAGCAGCGTCGGCATGAGCCCTGCGACGAGCTCCTCGCGGCCCTCGGCCGGCAGGTCGGTCATCGTCGCGGGGTCGCTCGAGTAGTTCGCGAAGTAGTGGTTCGAGAGCTGCTTGGCGCGGAACTTCGGCAGCCCCAGCTCGACGACCTTCGCCTGGCGCTCCTCGACCGAGAGGTCGGCCCAGTGCACGGGCGGCTTGCCCTTCTTCGGCGAGGCGAACTGCAGCTTCGGGCGGCCCTCCGCGTCGAGCTGCTGGGTCCAGCCCTCGGTCGCCGGGCGCACCTGACGGCGCTCGCGGACGGGGGGCGTGGTTCCGGCGTTCGTGGGCATCCCTCCAGGGTACGGCACGCGGGCCGCCCGGGCGTGTCGCGCGGGGTTCAGCCTCCGTCGCGGCGCAGCAGACGCTGCCACCAGGGGCGGCGCGGCAGGCGCGAAGCCGGCGGCACGGCGCCCTTCGGCAACGGGCGCACGTCGCCGGCGACGGCGTCGAAGAGCGGATGCGCTTCCACCGCTCCCCCGGACCGGTCGGCCAGCGCGACGATCGGGTCGTGCTCGAGGCGATCGAGCAGCGCCTCGTCGAGGCGCCGAGCGATGCCCGAGTCGGCGTGCAGCCGGTCGAGGTAGGCGTCCACCTCGTCGGCGAGGTGCCACGGGTCGTCCGGCTGCTCGAGGCGCAGCACGACGCCGGCCTCGGCGTTGCTCGAGAGGCCGCCCGCGGTGAGGTTCTGCGAGCCGATGAAGAGCAGCGCGACGCCCTCGCCGCGGGCCAGGTGCACCTTCGGGTGGAAAGTGCGGCCGTCGGCGTCGAAGACCACCCAGGACTCGTCCACGAGCGCGAGGGACTTGGCCAGGCCCGCGCGGGTGGCGGCGCCCTGGCTGAGACCGCTCGTCAGCTCGATGCGGCCGCCGCGGGCGCGGAAGGCGCGCATCCGCTCGTCGAGGCCCGGCAGCGCGCTGGCCCGCACCCAGGCCGTGACCATGCGAAGGCTCGTGTAGCGCTGGTCGCCGAGCACCTCCATCAGCACCTCCCGCAGCGACGGCGAGTCGGCGTAGGGCTGCAGGGCCAGGTCGATGCGCATGCGGGCGAGTCTGCCGCACCCGGCCCGGGCTTTCACCCCGCGTGGTGCCGCCCGATCGGCAGCATGAGCGGGCTGCCCGAGACCGGGTCGGTGATGACCGTGCTGCGCAGCCCGAAGACCGCCTCGACGAGCGCGGCGTCGAGCACCTCGGCCGGAGCCCCCGCGGCGTGCACCCGGCCGTCGGCGAGGGCGATGAGGTGGTCGGCGTAGCGGGCGGCGAGGTTGAGGTCGTGCAGCACCATCACGACGGTCGTGCCGCGGGAGCGGTTGAGGTCGGTGAGCAGATCGAGCACGTCGACCTGGTGGCTCACGTCGAGGAAGGTCGTGGGCTCGTCGAGCAGCAGCAGCTCGGTCTGCTGTGCGAGCGCCATGGCGATCCAGACGCGCTGGCGCTGCCCGCCGCTGAGCTCGTCGACGTTGCGGTCGGCCAGCTCGACCGAGCCGGTGGCCTCGAGCGCTTCGGCGACGGCCGCGTCGTCCTCGGCCCGCCAGCGGGTCAGCATGCCCTGGTGCGGGTGCCGCCCTCGGCCGACCAGGTCGGCCACGGTGATGCCCTCGGGGGCGGTCGGCGACTGCGGCAGCAGGCCGAGGGTGCGGGCGAGCTGCTTGGCCGGCATCGCGTGCACGGCCCTGCCGTCGAGCAGCACCTGGCCGCCGCGCGGCGCGAGCAGGCGCGACATCGAGCGCAGCAGCGTCGACTTGCCGCAGGCGTTGGCCCCGACGATCGCGGTGATGCGCCCGGGCGGCACGACCAGGTCGAGCTCGTGCAGCACCGCACGATCGCGATAGCCCACGGTCAGCTGCCGGGCCTCGAGGGTGTGGTCGACGGTCATAGCGAGCCTCCCGATCGGTTGCTGCGGATGATGAGGAAGAGCAGGTACGGCGCGCCGAGCACGCCGGTGACGACGCCGACAGGGAACCGCGTGCCGAGCAGGTACTGGCCCACGAAGTCGGCCACGACGACCAGCAGCGCGCCGATCAGCGCGGCGGGCACGATGAGCGGACGGTCGGTGCCGACCATGCGCGCGGCGATCGGGCCGGCCAGGAAGGCGACGAAGGCGATCGGCCCGGTCGCGGCCGTGGCGAAGGCGAGCAGGCCGACGGCGACCACCAGCACGAGCAGCCGGGTCCGCTCGACGCGCACCCCGAGGCCAGAGGCGGTGTCGTCGCCGAGGCGCAGCACGTCGAGGTCGCGCGCGAGCACGAGCAGCAGCGGCCCGAGCACCACGAGCGCCAGGATCGCGGGCGCGGCCGACGACCAGCTCGCGCCGTTGAGGCTGCCGGCGAGCCAGCGCATCGCCTCCTGCTCCTCCCACTGCGGCGCCTTGCTGAGCACGTAGAGCGTGGCGGCGCGCAGCATCGCGGCCACGCCGATGCCGATGAGCACGAGCCGCAGGCCGACGAGCCCGCCGGTGCGCGAGAGCAGGTAGATGACGAGCGCGACGGCGAGGCCGGCGACGACGGCGATGGTCGACACGGAGGCGCCGCCCAGGCCGAGCGTGACGATCGCGAACGACGCCGCGGCACCGGAACCCCAGGTGATGCCGATGATGTCCGGGCTCGCGAGCGGGTTGCGCAGCATGGTCTGGAACGCCGCGCCGCTCATGCCGAAGGCGGCGCCGGCGACGATCGCGAGGGTCGCCCGCGGCAGCCGCAGCCGGCCGACCGTGAAGCTCGCACCCGGCACGTCCTGCCCCAGCACGACCGCGAGCACCTGGTCGAGGGGGTAGACGGTGCGGCCGACCACGAGGCTCACGGCGAAGGCGGCGGCGATGAGCGCCAGCAGCACGACGACGATCGTGCGGCGGCGGTTCGCGCGGCGACGTCGACCGCGGGCGACCGCGTCGACGGCGGACGAGCGGATGAGGGAGTCGGCGCTCACAGGTCGCGCACCTTCCTGCGACGGACGATCCAGATGAAGACGGGCGCGCCCACGATGGCGGTGAGGATGCCCACGTCGAGCTCGGCGGGACGCGCGATGACCCGCCCGAGCACATCGGAGGCGGTCAGCAGCGCAGCGCCGACGACCGCTGAGAACGGCAGCAGCCAGCGGTGGTCCACGCCGACGAGCAGGCGCACGACGTGGGGCACCACGAGCCCGACGAAGGCGATCGGACCGGCGGCCGCGGTGGCGGCGCCGCAGAGCAGCACGGCGCCGAGCGCGGCGCTCGCCCGGGCCACGGCGACCCGCTCGCCCAGGCCCGCCGCGACGTCGTCGCCGAGCGCGAGCGAGTTGAGCGCGCGCGCCGAGCCGAGGCTCAGCAGGGTGCCGACGACGAGGAAGGCGCCGACCTGGGCGAGCACGTCCCAGCGCGCGCCGCCGACGCCGCCGATCTCCCAGGAGCGCACGAGGTCGTAGATGTCGCCGCGCGGCAGCGTCACCGCGGTGATGAGCGAGCCGAAGACCGCGGTGGTCGCCGCCCCCGCGAGGGCGAGCTTGAGCGGGGTGGCGCCGCCGCGGCCCAGCGAGCCGATCGTGTAGACGAGCACCGCCGAGACGGCGGCGCCGCCGATGGCGATCCAGACGTACTGCGACACGGTCGTCAGCCCGAAGGTCGCGATGCCGACGACGATCGCGAGCGAGGCGCCCTGGTTGATGCCGAGGATGCCCGGGTCGGCGATGGGATTGCGGGTCACGCCCTGCATGACCGCCCCGGAGAGGCCGAGCGCGGCGCCGACGGCCATCGCGAGCACGGTGCGCGGCACGCGGGTGAGCACGGCGGCCGAGTCGAGCCCGTCCTCCGCACCGCCGAACGCCGCGACGATGCCGGCCCAGTCGACGTCGCGGGAGCCGATGGCGACGGACGCGACGACGAGGCCGGCGAGCACCGCGAGGGCGATCGCCAGCCACAGGAGCCGCACGCGCGTCGGACGCCGCAGCCCTGCGGCTGCGGCGTCCGTCGCGGTTCCGGCGGGAACCGGGCTCACGCGGTGCTTACTGGCCGCGCTTCGCGGCGGCCTCGGCGAACAGGCCGAGGTAGTCGTCGAGCGCCCAGGTGATGGCCAGCGGCGTCGGCGTCGCGGCGGCGCCGAGCGGCGTGGTGCCGTCGAGCAGCACGACGGACTCGCTCTGCACCGCGGGGATCTGCGAGAGCAGCGGGTCGGCCTTGAGCACGTCGAGCAGGTCGGCGCCGTAGGTGACGATGATGTCGACGTCGTCGAAGAAGTCGGCCTGCTCGGCGCTCTGCGAGAGCGAGAACTCGTCGGTCTCGGCCGAGGCCGCGGCGATGCCCGCCGGGAAGCTCAGGCCGAGGTCCTCGAAGAAGGCGACCCGGGAGTCCTGGGTCGTGTAGTACGACACCTGGCTCAGGTCCGAGACGTCCACGTGGGTGATGAAGCCGGCGGTGAGGCCTTCGAGCTCCGGGTGCTTCGCGGTCTCGTCGGCGATGGTCTGCTCGATCTCGGCGATGAGCTCCTCGCCCTCCTCGGCCATGCCCATGCCGAGGCTGTTGATCTCGATGAGCTCGCGCCATCCGGTGGACCAGGCGGCCTCGGGGTACGCGACGACCGGGGCGATCTCGCTGAGGGTGTCGTAGTCCTCCTGCGTCAGGCCCGAGTAGCCGGCCAGGATCACGTCGGGCTCGGTGTCGGCGACGGCCTCGAAGTCGATGCCGTCGGTCTCGTCGAAGAGCACGGGCGTCTCGGCGCCGAGCTCGTCGAGGGCCTCCTGGGTCCAGGGCAGCACGTCGACGCCGCCGAAGCCGGCGGCGGCCATGCCGACCGGCACGACGCCGAGGGCGAGGGGAACCTCGTGGTTCGACCACGCCACGGTCGCGACCCGCTCCGGGTCCTCCGGCACGTAGGAGGTGCCGAAGGCGTGCTCGACGGCGATGGTGCCCTCGGGCTGGCCGCCGGTCTCGGCGCCGCTGCCCGTGGCGCAGCCGACGAGGCCGAGGGCGATGACGGCCGAGGCGGCCGTGAGGGTCAGGAGGCGCGTGGAACGCATGCGGGATCGACTCCAGTCGGTGAGGGGGTTGCCGCGGCCCTGCGAGGACCGGTGGGCCGCGCGCGGGAGGTTCGGGACCATCCCGGTCAGGCAAGCCTCACTGAGGTTAGGGCAACCTCACCCGCATCGCAACCGGCCGGGCTCGACGCCCTGCGGAAAGCCAGCTCTGCGGCAGGACCGCGCCGCCGCGAGCAGCGCAGCCTTCGGGGTCAGGCGGGCACGACCTCCACGGCGATGCCGGCGGCGCGCAGGGCGTCGAGCTCGACCGCATCCGCTCCCCCGTCGGTGATGAGGGCGTCGATGCGGGTCGTCGGCACGGTGAGCACCGAGGAGCGCACGCCGATCTTGGTGCGGTCGACGAGGGCGACCACCCGGTCGGCGCCGGCGGCGAGCGCGCGGTCGGCGTCGGCCACCGGCAGCGCCGGAGTGGAGAGGCCGAAGTCGGCCGTGAGGCCGTTGCCCGAGAGGAAGACGGTGTCGGCGCGCAGGCCCGCGAGCTGCTGCACCGCGGTGCCGCCCACGACGGCGCGGATGCTGTGCCGCAGCTCGCCGCCGACGACCACGACCTCGTTCTCCGGTGCGGCCGTGAAGGCCTCGGCCACGAGCAGCGAGTTGGTGACCACGCGGAGCCCGACCCGGCCGAGCAGCGCCTTGGCGAGCAGCTCGGTGGTCGTGCCCGGCCCGAGCGCGATGCTGTCGCCGTCGCGCACGCCGGTCGCGGCCTGCGCGGCGATCGCGGTCTTCTCGGCGAGCGCCTGACTGAGCTTCTCGGCGTAGGTCGACTCGCGCGAGCTGGAGCGCAGCACCGCGCCGCCGTGGGTGCGGTCGAGCAGCCCCTCCTCGGCCAGCAGGTCGAGGTCGCGGCGCACAGTGACGGCGCTCGACTCGAGGCGCTCGACGAGCGCCGCGATCGAGACGGCGCCGTCGCCGCGGAGCGAGGCCAGGATGAGCCTGCGGCGCTGTGCGGCGATCATCCGTTCATCGTAGTGAGCGGCGGAGCTGCCCCCGGTGTCTCGCCGAGGGGCGGAACGTCGGGGGGGGGGGGGGGGGGGGGGGGGGGCCCCCCCCCCCCCCCCCCCCCCCCCCGGCGACGCGCGTCAGTGCTGCAGCGCGTCAGTGCTTCGCGACGTGCAGCTCCGGCGCGTCGAGACCGTACTCGGCGCGGATGCGGCGCGAGATGCCCTCGACGGCGACGAGCGCCTGGTAGACGAGGTCGGCGGTGACCGGGAACGGCATGTTGTGGATCGTCTCGCCCTCGACGGTGGCCGCCTCGGCGACGGCGCGCAGCTCCTTCGTGTTCTCAGGCGCGAGGCCGACCTCGGTGAGCGAGTTCGGCAGGCCCACCTGCGTGGTGAAGACGACGAACTCCTCGATCTCCTCCGCCGGAGCGCCCTCGAGCACGAGCTGGGTGATCGAGCCCAGGTTCACCTTCTGGCCGTGGGTGAGGCCGTGGGTCTGCGGCGCGGCCGTCAGGCCGTTGTGGATCGCGTGCGCGGCGGCCAGGCCGCCCGACTCGAAGCCGAGGCCCGAGAGCAGCGTGTTCGCCTCGACGACCGCCTCGAGGGCCGGAGTGACGACCTTGGCGCGCACGGCGTCGAGCGCGAGCAGGGCGTTCTCGTGCAGCAGCTTC
Source organism: Microbacteriaceae bacterium PS02343 (assembly GCA_029959365.1). Taxonomy (GTDB): domain Bacteria; phylum Actinomycetota; class Actinomycetes; order Actinomycetales; family Microbacteriaceae; genus Arenivirga. Next base: position 18,433 of record JASCOA010000038.1, read on the forward strand.
CAGCTGAGCTCGGCGAGCGCGGTGCCGGCGAAGGTCGGGCGGCCGCCGGCCATCGTGGAGCCCTGGCCTCGGCGCGCGGCGCGGGCCTCGATCCAGGTGGCCAGCGCGTCGCCGATGCCGGCCTGCAGGAACTGCACGGGTGCGTTCGCGACGAGCTGCGTGTCGATGAGCACGAGGTCGGGGTTGTGCGGGAAGAAGCGGTACTCGAGGAACTCGCCCTCCTCCGAGTAGATGACGCTGAGCGCGCTCGTGGGCGCGTCGCTCGAGGCGGCGGTCGGGACGCTCGCCCAGCGGATGCCCGCGAGATGGCCGGCGGCCTTGGCCGCGTCGATGGCCGAGCCGCCGCCGACGCCGACGATGACGTCGTGCCCGTCGGCCTCGATCGTCTCCTTGAGCGCGTCGACCGCCTGCGGCGTCGCGAAGCGGCCGAAGCCCACGCGCACCAACGGCAGGCCGGCCCCGTCGAAGCTCGCGGCGACCTGGTCGCCGACGATGCCCCAGACGGTGTCGTCGCTGACGACGATGGGGGCCTTGCCGAGCTTGGCCAGGTTCTCGCCGAGCTGCGCGAGCGCACCGGCGCCCTGCACGTAGCGGGCGGGAGAGGAGAGGACGTATGCGGTCATCGTGCGACTGCCTTTCGTGTCGGCGGCCGCGCTCGGGTCGGGCACGGCGCGCCTCCACGGTACGCCCGGCTGCCCGACAGACGACGAATCGCTGGGAGGACGTGCAGGACGAGCGGATGCGTCGAGAACGCGCCGTTCCTGCGCGCGCGGCTGCCAGCCGCATCCGCTCGGTCATCGGGGCCTCGCGGCAGCGGCCAGGATGGGCGCATGCCCCTGCGCCACACGCTGCTCGCCCTCGCCGTCGTGCTGGTCTGGGGCGTCAACTTCGTCGTGATCGACGTGGGGCTCGCCGACGTGCCGCCGTTCGTCTTCCTGGCGCTGCGCTTCGCGCTCGTCGCCGTGCCGGCCGTGTTCTTCGTGAAGCCGCCGAAGGTGCCGTGGTGGAAGCTGGCGCTGCTGTCATTGTTCATGAGCTTCGGCCAGTTCGCGCTGCTCTACCTCGCGATCGCCGTCGGCATGCCCGCGGGTCTCGCCTCGCTCGTGCTGCAGGCCCAGGTGGTGTTCACGATCGTGCTCGGTGCGGTCGTGCTGCGCGAGCGGCCCAGCCCGCGCCAGATCGTCGGCGTGGGCATCGGGGTCGCCGGGCTCGCGATCGTCGGCGCGACGCACGGTCAGGGCGCGCCGCTGCTGCCGCTGCTGCTCACGGTGGCCGCCGGGCTGAGCTGGGGCATCGGCAACATCGTCAGCCGCACGGCCAAGGGCGCGAGCGGCCTCTCGATCGTCGTCTGGGGCGCGCTGTTCGTGCCGATCCCGGCGCTGCTCATGGCGCTGCTCGTCGACGGCCCCGAGGGCGTCGCCGCCGGCATCGCGGCGATCAGCCTGCCGGCGCTCGCGAGCACCGCCTACACCGTCGTGCTCGCCACACTGGTGGCGTACACGATCTGGAACACCCTGCTCGGGCTGCACGCCCCGGCGAAGGTCGCGCCGTTCACGCTGCTCGTGCCGTTCGTCGGCATCCTCAGCGCCTGGCTGCTGCTCGGCGAGGAGCCCGGCATCGGCGAGCTCGTCGGCGGCGCGGTGATGATCGCGGGGCTCGCGGTGGCGACGCTCAGGCTGCGGCGGCGGCCGGCGCCGGTCGGCTAGGAGCCGGCGCGCAGGTCCTCGACGAGCTCCGGGCCGATCGCGAAGACGCCGTGCTCGGTGTGCAGCAGCAGCCCGGCACCCTCGCCGAGCCCGCCGAGCGCCCGGCGCCCGCTGAGCGTGAGCGCGTAGGCGGCCCGGTCGCCGAGCGACTGCAGCGTCTCGACGGTGGTGCCGAGCACGAGGTGCGGCACCCCGTCGATGTCGGCCCAGGCGCCCGAGAAGCCGTCCACGGAAGGATCGCTCGGGCTCGGGGCAAGCAGCTCGGCCTCGAGCACGGCCGCGAGCAGCTGCTCGAGCTCGGCCCCGCCGGACTGCACCGCGGCGGCCAGCTCGTCGAGGCTGCGGGACGTCTGGTCGTTCGCGGTCATGATGGCTCCTCGGCGGACGGATGGGGACGGTGCAGTGTGGCAGAGGGTGCCGCTCCGACGCGAAACGGGCGGACGCTGCGGCGCGGCCGCTGCGGAGCCGTCACCGAGGTTCGAGCCCGTCGTTCGAGCCTCACGCAGAACGACTGTTCGCGTCGTTCATCGCCCCGGTGTCAGCGGACGAGCAGCATGGACCTCGAGCCGCTCATGACGATCTCCCCTCGAACTCGACGAACAACCCGCTCACAGCGACGCCACCGCGCTCCTCCGCGACCGCCGCCAAGCGCGCATCCTCCTCCGAAGCCGCGGACGTGTACGGCGCCGGACCGCCCGGGTTCTGCGCCGCCCAGGGGTACGTCTCGATCCCGAAGGATCCTGGCGTTCGCGTCACGACCGGACGTCCGGGAGCGGAACCGAGCGACCCGACCCAAGCGTCGCCCCAGCGCTGCCTCCCGAGGGCGGCCAACGACACCGCCGCTGGGTCGCTGCTCATCCTCGTCGACCAGCGAGGCGACTCCTCGACGGAGATGATGCAACCGTGGATCGTCAGCTGCACGGAGACCCCATCCGGCAGTGATAAGCGAGCGGGCCCTACCTCGAGAATCGGCACGACCACCGAAAGCGCCTCGATCATCGGACGCACCCGGGACAGCCAATGCGGTCCGGCCTCGTCCTCGGACCGCAGCCCGAGCATCTTGAAGATGCCGACATCGCCCAACGTCTGCCGCACGTACTCCTGCAGCCCACCCCACAGGCGCTCATCCGCAATGATCCTGCTCATCGACTCTCCCTCTCCAGGTCGCGGCGGCGACTCCGCTGCCCCGCCTTCAGCGTCCAGGGTCCTCGCTGCTCGCGATCGCTCGACCATCGCCGCCGACGTGGACGTGCCAGTGCTCACCGACGATCATGACGGGCGCACCCTGTCGCTGCACCAAGACGCTCAGCGGAACGATTCCACCGGCGTCCGCTCCCCCGCCCGGAACTCCTCCTATGCACGCTCGAACGTGTACGACGAAGCCCGGTACATCACCGAACCATCGTCAGCGACGAAGATCTTGCCGCCACCGCGAAGGGCGCGGACCACCGCGACTCCGCCGTCGAACGGGATGATGCTCAGCGGATCATCGAGTGCCTGCCCCGACTTCGCCGCGAGGGAGTGGAAGAGCGACGCTCCGTGCCGCGCCAAGCGGTGCTGAGCCTCCGACAGCGCGCGCCCCTCGACATCCGACGCAGGCGCGCGCGTACGGAGAGCCCCCGTCACCTCGGCGAATGCCGGGGCCCCGAGCGGGTCACGGAACGAACGCCGCAGGTCATCGAGCGCGGTATCCGCGATACGGCTGAAGAGCACGGCGGGCCGCTCGACGCCGGTGAGGAATATGACCTTTCGCGCCGGGTCGTCAAGGCTGGTGAGCTCGACCGAGGTGTCACGCACGGTGACACTCTCGAATGCCGATGACACCGGCAACCCGGGCCGCACCGGCAGCACTCCGAAACCGAGCGCGGACCGCACCTCGCCGTTCCCGATCCGCATCGTGAGGTATCGCTCGATGTCCTCGTTCCGGGTCGCCTGGAATTCCGGCGAGTAGTCCTCGGCCCGGTAGGCGCTCTCGACGACGCACCAAGGGCCCGACTCGTGCACGAGGTAGCGCACCTCGCCGCCGACATTCCAGACCTCGATGCCGTCGCCTTCGATCGCCACCGAGTAACCTCCGTCGGCCGCGAAGGAGACGAACTCAGCAGACAATTGCGCGTTCACGCGGTCACCTTACCGACGCCCTCAGGTCGCAGCCCGAGCATCGTGAAGATCCCGACGAAACCCATCATGAGCCGCACGTGCTCGTGCGGGCCGTCCCACCACCGCTCTTCCGCGACGACGGGGCTCATCGGATCTGACTCTCCAGCTCGCGAAGGTGAATCCGCTGCACGCTCTCACCGTGCTGCGTCCTGCTGACGGCTTCGAACTCCGTACCGCGTTGGCAGGAGGATTGCACCGAGCATATGAGTATTGCCGAACGACTCGATTGGCTTGCGGCTCCCCGGCTGGAGTTCGGCCAGGGCGCGTTCGAAGGTGAAGAAAGACGACCGCACGTCACCGAGCTATCAGCGGTGACGGAGATCGTCCCGCCTTCGCGGACCGCCTGCACAGGTTCGGGTCGCGCCTCGGGGTCAGCCGGTCGCCGGAGGCCTCCCGTTCGGGGAGGGAGACGTCTCGATCGGCGCCGGTCATGTCATCGCCCATGAAGGGCGTCGAGTGCTCGGACGGGATTGCAGCTCATTCCTCGAGCCTCTCTGCGGCGGGTCTCAGCCGGGCCGGCCTCGGCGTCATCGCTCCCGCTGCTCCGTGGTGACGACCGAGGGATCCCACGGCTCCCGGTGCGCCGTAACCTCCAGCCGGGGGTCGTCGAGGGTCGCCTCGATCTCCCACGAGTACTGATCGACCTGCGGGAAACCGAGCCGCTCCGCCGTCGCTCCGTCCCCGACCGCGACCCGCACCACTTCGCGCGATCCGACCCCGACCGAGACCTCGACGCCGTCCCACCGGCCCGAGTAGTGCAACCGGTACGGCCGCTCCAGCTCATCCGGTAGGACCACCCGCTGCAGCACCCCCGTACCGTAGACGTCGACGAACTCGGCTCGCAGCCACGCCGCGTCCTCGGTAGCGATCGTCAACCGACCATCGGCACCCCGTGACACCCGGAACTCGACACCCTCGAACCATGCGTACGCGCCCGGCAGTTGGAAAGCCATCTCACACACCCCTCGGCGGAATGAACTCGCCGTCAACCACGACCGCGACCGTTCGGCGAACGACATTCTCCAGGATCGACAGCTTCGAGCCGTCGGCGAGCGGTAGGCGACCGTCCGCGGTCATCTCCGGAACGAAGACATCGCGATCCTCGCCAGTGCAGGGCGCATCGGTGGTTGTTGCGCGCTGCGTTTGCGCATCGGCCTCGGGTCCATCGATGCGCAGCGTCCCCAGGCGTACCGTTAGCTCGCTCGCGGGCGCCTCGCTGCCAGCATCAGAGTCCGATGCAGCGCTACCACTTCAGACCAAACCTGCGGCGCGTTCCCACGCCTCCCACTCCGGCATCCGCAGACGCGCCTGCTCAGCAGGGATCTCGTGCGGATTCGAGTATCCTGCCTCCCAGTACGCCCCACACGCACCGCAGCGGAAATACTCGGACATCTGCGCCTCGACCACTCCGAGCCGTCGTGGCTCGAGAGCCCCGCTTCGCTCCCACCGCGCCCGGCACTGCTCGCAACCGTTATCGGTCCAGGCCAGCGCAGGTCCTACGAAGTGCCGGTCGGGAGTGGTCCCGTCCTCAGACATCAGCCTCGTGAGATGAACGGATCTCGCCGGCCAGCTCAGGCCCAATGGCGAAAGAACCCGAGTTCGTGTGCACCAGCAGGCCAGCTCGATCACCCAAGCCAATAATCGCCTGGCGACCGCTAATGGTCATTGCGAACCGCGCTGTATCTCCGATGGGACGGAGGCTATTTAGGGTAGTCCCGACCGCAAGGTGGGGCACACCGTCGATCATCGTCCAGACGGGCGAAAACTCTTCCGTCGTGGGGTCTTTCGTGCTCGGCGCGATCGCCGTGCTCCGCAAGAAGGCTTGGATCAGCGAAGCGAGGTCCGCGGCACCCGCCTGTACCTGTACAGCGAGCTCATCGACACTCATTGCCTCGGTCACGGCTGACCACCTCCATGAATCTTGATGATCCTCCAGCCCCCGCCGTCGAGAAGCTCGAAGACAACGGTACCAGGCTGCAAACGGCTGCCCCCGTCAACGACGAACTCTCGAGTGCTGTTCGGGAAGAAGGTGCCGTCGATGTTCACAGCCGTATAGCCTCCCGCCAGGAAGTGCTTCCAGCCGTTCGCGTCGGCCGCATCGGGCAACCGCTGCGGGAGGTGCCCAACAGGGATCAAGGCTCCGTACACGGGATTGCCGTCCTGAGCCGCATCGGTCACGCTGGGGGCCATACCCGACTCGATCATGGCCTGGATGCCGTTCTCGATGGCCAGTCCATCGGCAGCCGGCATCATGAACACCGCATCGGGCGTAGGACGCCCTCCAGCCGGATCCGGTCCCCGACCGAGGGTCGCGGTGTCGCCGGTGTAGTAGTGGAGCTGTTCCGCCCCGAAGAATCGGATTCCGTGCGAGTACGCGGGCGGAGGAACTGCCGCATCCGGTGATGTGACCAAGTCCGCGCTATCGTCCGTTGCTCCTGGGTCGGTCGGCGTCTCACCTTCGGCGGAGCCCGAGGAGGGAACCGCTTGACCTCCGTCGAGCGGCTCGCCCGCATCGTCCGGATCCGAACCGTCGTACCCGTCCTCAGTATCCGGCGAGGCCTGATCGGAGAAACCGTCGGAACCGGGCGCCCTCGTCGAGACGCCTGCGCCGTTCCCTGCGTTCGGACCTTCCGAGCCGTTGCTGGCGGGCGCATCGGTCGGTAGCGCCGCGGGCAAGTTGGGCAGATCGACAAACGGGATGCCGAAAGCGTCGGTCGCAGGGCCGTCCGTCGTAGGCGCGTCGGTTGCCGGCGCATCAGTTGCAGGAGCCGCTGTGGCCGGGGCGTCAGTCGGAGGAGTGTCTGTGTCGGGAGCGTCCGTCACGGGCGCATCCGAGGCGGGAGCCTCGGTCGCAGGCGCGTCCGTGGCGGGATCGGTGCCGGCGTCCGCATCGGCGACGATGTCGTCGACGGTCGGGGCGCCGTCGACGATGGTGTCCGTCGACGGCACGTCCGCGAGGATGGCGTCCACCGACGGCGCATCCGCCAGGATGTCGTCCACCGACGGCACATCCGCCAGGATGTCGTCCACCGACGGGCTCTCTCCCGTGCCGGGGTCGGCCGACGCCGGGGCGTCGGTGCCGGGTGCCTCGGTGCCGGGCGCGTCAGTGCCGGGTGCCTCGGTGCTCGGCGCGTCCGTGGGCGGGGCCGTCGGGGTGTCGCCTGCGGGGAGGTCGGAGGTCGGCACGTCGCCGCTCGGCACCTCGGGAGCGCCGCTCGGGGCGGGCTGCGAGCTGCCGCCGTCGCCGACGCCGGGCTGGGGCGCCGAGTTGTCCGGCACGTTCACGCCGTTGCCACCGGCCGGCTGCGAGCCGCCGCTGCCGCCGTTGCCGACGCCGGGCTGCGGCGCCGAGTTGTCCGGCACGTTCACGCCGTTGCCACCGGCCGGCTGCGAGCCGCCGCCGCCGTTGCCCACGCCGGGCTGCGGGGCGTTGCTCTGGGTGGAGGGCGCGTTGGCTGCAGGCGGGGTGACCGGGGTGCCGCCGCTCGTGTCGGCGCCCGAGATGTTGGGCACTCCGACGGTGCCGGCGTTCGCCGAGGGATTGCCGCCGCCGTTGCCGCCGAGGCTGGGCGAGGGCAGGTTGGAGAGCGCGGGGCGGAGGGCGCCGCCGAGGAGACCGCCCAGGATCATGTCCTGCCACGGGTCCCAGGGCTTGCCCTCCCACATCGCATCCACTGCGCTCGAGGCAGCGCCGTCGGTGACGCCTTCAGCTGTACCGCCGAGCATCTCGCGTCGAATCGTGCCCGAGCGTCCGGCGACGATGTTGCCGACCGGGCTCGCGGCCGTGCCGCCGACGAAGGACGAGACGCCGACCTGCAGCAGATCCACGGGCTCGTAGTTCGGGTCGCCGGAGCGGAAGTGGTTGACGCCGGCCTGCACACCGACGGAGACGACAGCGCCCTGCACGCCCTCGGCGGCGGCGCGGATGAGGCCGCGCATCCAGAGCTTGAGGCGGCGGATCTTCTGCGCGGTCTCGACGATGAGCTCGGCGATGCGCTGCACCCAGCGCGCGATCGTGGTGGCGGCCTTGGCCGCGCCTGCCGCAGCGCCGATGCCCGCGGTGAGGAAGCCGAGCGCGACGGAGAGCCCGATGTCGATGAGCACTTCGGCGACGAGCTGGCCCACCATCCAGGCGAGATCCGTGCGCATCTGCTCGATGGTCTCGATGAAACCCGTGCAGCCCTCGCTCATCGCACCGGCGTTGCCGGCGAGCGCGGTGAGCATGTCCGCGATGCTGTCGCGGCTCGCGAGCATGTCGTCGCTCTGCGGGAGGTCCATGGACTGCGCCGCGGCGAATGAGCCGCTGACACTGCTGCTGGCGGTGGTGAGGTCCTGCTGCAGTCCCTGCCAAGCGGAGGCGGCGGTGCCCAGCGCACCGGTGTCGCCGTTGGGGATGATGATGCCGATGGCGGCGAGCGCATCCTCGACCCACTCGGCGACCATGCCGATGTCGATGCCGAGGAAGTCGCCCTGGATGCCGGCGCCCATCGCCTGGCCGATGGTCGGTGCGGCGCCGAGCGAACCGTGCTGCGGCACCGGGATCGTGCTGCCCTGCTGGCCGGAGCCCACGTTGCCCGCAGCGTCGTAGCCCAGTGCCGTCGTCGCGACGGCCGAGTCCAGGCCACGGAGGGCCTCGGCGAGGCTCCAAGCGCCCTCGATGATCTTCGGGGCGTCGCCGTCGTAGATCTCGGCGTACTCCTCCGCGACCGGATCGCTGCCGGCCATGCCATCCGTGCCCCGCAGCTGCGAGGCCGCAGAGCTGACGCTGGACTTGAGCGTGTTCGCGATCGAGTACAGCTGGTCGCCGTCCCCGACGAGGACCGCGGGATTGACCCGGATCTCCACCATCTCGTTCTCCCCCTCGTGTTACGCCTGCAGGCCGGACCGCACCTGGGACCAGGTGGTGTCGAGCTGCTCGGAGGCGCTTTCGTATGCGGTCACGACCGCCGCGGCGAGCTGCTGCAGCGATTCGGTCTGGGCCCGCAGGCCCTCGGCGGAGACCGACCAGGTCTGGAAGGTCGCCAGGAACTGGCTCATGGCCGGGCCCTGCCATTCGGCGGGCAGCATGTAGGCGAAGCTGCCGGCGCCATCGCGCAGGAGGCCCGCGTAGGTGGTGAGCTCCGTGAGCGCATCCGCCATCGCCTTCAATGCGGCCGTGTCGACTGCCTGCTCAGACATCCTCGGACCCTCCGGTCGTCTCGATCTCGACGGCTGCCGAGACGGTCTCGAGCCGCTGCCCGCCCGCGGTCGGACCGACCACGCCGGAGAGCGACGCCTTCACCAGCTGCGGAGCCTCCATCGCGGCGGCGGACTCGAGACCGAGCTCGACCGATTCGGAGACCTCCTCGACCACGTCGACCATCACGCGGTCCTCCTGACGCTCGCGCGCCGAGGCCGCGGTCAGCGACGACTCCGTGGTCGTGTAGGTGCCCTCCGCCGCGGCGAGCAGCGTCGCGAGCGTGCTGAGCGACAGTCGCACGGCATCCGCCTGCGAGTGCCACAGCTGCCAGTACTCGGCGAACTTGTCGGCGTCCTCGCCGCGCCACGAGGTCTGCACGACCCCGTTGACCACGCCGTCGACCTGCGCGACGTGACCGTCGAAGACTGCGATCGCCGTCTGCAGATGCCCGGCGACCTCGCCGAGCGACTGCGCCCGGACGCGGAACTGCACCATGATGTCCCCTCACCTCCGTGGGCCCCCCCGGGGGCCCGGCGCCCGCGCTAGGGCGGGCCCCCGCCCGGGCGCTTATTCACA